>DCDF01000045.1 GCA_002316295.1 Syntrophaceae bacterium UBA1062
GTTCGTCACATTGCCCTTTTCGTCGATCATCAACTCCAGCGATTTTGTGATGTTCGGATAATACAGGTAGAGAACCCACTGTCCCTGGATCATGCCCTGGGTGAATGTATCATCTGATATTTCCGTGATCTCCACCGTCTTTTTGCTCCGGCTCGCGGGCAGGATGCTCCAATCCTCCTCGAAAGATCCCCGGATGAGATGAATCAGCGGCAGACCGACAAAAATGAGCACGGCAAGAACAGCTAAAAATTTTTTCATCCCGTTCCCTCGAAAAGCGTCGTGGCAAACCTTATCTACGATTATAGATGATCTATCATCGGTCGTGAAAATATGCAATGATAGTTGGAATCTCAAAGAGAGCGGACCATGAAGATACAGGGAACGGTGCACTGGAACCCCAAGGGGTACGCATTTGTCGTACCGGAAAAAGGCCGTGATGACGTCTTTGTCCCGCCCGAGGGGCTCATGGGCGCCATGGACGGGGATCTGGTCGAGGTCTTGGCCTACCGGGAAAAAAAAGGCTTGAGGGGAGAGGTCCTTTCCATCCTCAGGCGCAGTCCCGCCGCTGTGAGCGGCACCTATCGCAGCCGAAAGAAGTGGGGGGTCATCGAGCCCTTCAAGCCGTTCCCCTACACGATTGTCGTTCCGCACGGGATGAGAGGCTCCGCGAAGGAGGGCGACGTGGTGATGGCCACAGTCGATGTGCCGCAGGGCGTCAGAAGGACCAGGGCGGTCACCGCGAGGATCGATCGAATGCTGGATATCCCCGAGGACACCGGAGATGATCTGCGTTTTGTGGCGGTGAAGTACGGTATTCCCTGGCGATTCACCGATGAGGTGGAGGCTCAGGCGCGGAAGGTGTCGAAGATCTCAATCCCGGCCGAGCTTCAGCGGCGCAGGGACCTGCGGGACAGGACGCTCTTCACCATCGACGGGGCGACGGCCAGGGATTTCGACGACGCCGTGGGTATCGAGCGGCTCGCGGACGGCACCTTCCTCATGACCGTGGCTATCGCCGATGTGGCCCATGTGGTCAAACACGATACGCCCCTGGACATCGAAGCCAGGAACAGAGGGTTCAGCGTCTATTTTCCCGAAGAGGCCATTCCCATGCTGCCCGAGGTCCTTTCCAACGGGATCATGAGCCTCAGGCCCGGTGAAGAGCGGCTTGCCATGGCGGTCGAGATCCACTTGGGGCCGAAGGGAAGGATTCTGGACTTCGATTGCTTCGAGGCGGTCATCCGCTCCCGGGCGCGGCTCGTATATGAAGAGCTCAATCCTTACATCGAAAAGGGCTTCGAGCCGGCCTGTCTGGATACTGAGGTGGCCTCCCGCGTCATGGAGCTCCACCGGATGGCAAGGCACCTCTACTGCAACCGAACGCGAAAAGGGGCTCTGGATTTCGATATCTCGGAAGTGGGAGTCGCCATCGGTCACGACGGCGATGTGGACAGGATCTACCGCTACCGCAGAGGGCCGGCAGAAAAGCTTATCGAAGAGGCCATGCTCTGCGCGAACCATGCGGTATGCATGTTTCTTGAGAGGCGTTCCATGCCGGTGCTCTACCGGGTTCACGAGAAGCCGAGATCTGAAGATCTTCTGGCCCTCCTCGAGACACTCAGGGAGATCGGCATGCCCAAAGGCGAGCTCTCGGCCCTCAAGGAGGCGATCCGAAGAGGGAAGAACCTCTCCCGTGCCCTCCAGCATGTCTCCGCCCTCTATCAAGACACCCCGCTTCACAATTTCGTCAACCAGCACATTCTGCGCGCGCTGACCAGGGCGCGCTACTGGTTCGAGGACCTCGGGCATTTCGGACTTGCGAGCGATTCTTACACCCACTTCACCTCTCCTATCCGGAGGTATTCGGACCTCGTCGTGCACCGGATACTGAAAATGGCCCTGAACAACCGTGAGGTGTCCGAAAAAAATCTCAAGAAGCTCAGAAGATATCTGAAATATATCGGCCCGGAGATCTCGGACAGAGAAAAGAAAACAGACGACGCCATGTTCGACGTCATCAGGCTCAAGACCGCAGCCTACATGCAGCGGCACATCGGAGACGACTTCTCGGGAGTCGTCACCAGCATCCTGCCCTTTGGGATCTTTGTGGAGATCTTTGATCCACCCTTCGACGGGCTGGTGACGCTCTCCGATATGCCGAGGGCGCGCATCGAAGAGGGCAGGGCCGTGAAGCTGAAGTCGCGCACCATCACAATCGGCGACACCATCCGGGTGAAAGTGGCCCGCGTGGACGTCATCAAAGGGCATGTGGATTTCTTCCTGCTGCCGCAGGAGGCATAGCTCCAGCGAACCCTGTCAGCCGGGCGACAGGACGGATGTGTTCTTGAACGAGCCGCCGACGGTCTCATTGAGCGGTTGTGCTTGACAAGGCCTCGGCCATACTCTAACAGAGTATATGCATATACTGTATACCTGATGAATTTCTCTGTTTGTTGAGTGCATCTGTTTCGTTCCATTCATGATGGCATGGCTTGGGAAGAGGAGTTTTTGATCCTGGGGCCATGGGTTTTTCACCCATGGAAACGGCGGATAACCGACCCACGAGCAATCAGCACAAGAGGCTGATAAGCCAGAAGAGATCGTCGTATGCATCACCAGCCTGAAAACAATGAAATGACGGCCCCAAGGGAGCTTGAAATTCTGAAAACTGCCTATAACGCGGCACCCGTAGGACTGGGCATTCTGAACAGAGAGCTCCGCTTCGTTATGGTGAACGAACGGCTTGCGGAGATCCACGGCGTTCCTGCAGGCGAACACATCGGCAAGTCCCCGGGAGAAATCATGCCCTCGTTTGCCGGCAAGATCGAGGTCATGGCCCGTACAGCCATCGAAACCGGAGAGCCGGTTTATGACGCGGTCATTACCGGAGCGGACACCTCCTGTCCAGAAGATCTTCGGGTATGGGACGTGCAGATGACTCCCTTGCGGGAGGAAGACGGCCGTATTGATATCGTGAGCGTGGCAATTGAAGATATCACTGGAATACAGCGGAGAGAAAAGGCGCTCCGACAGAGCGAAGCCCGCTTCCGCACGCTCGCGGAAACCACGCCGCAGCTCGTCTGGACAGCCGGTCCTGACGGGGAAGTGGACTACTACAACGAGCGGTGTAAGGATTACCGGGGCATCTTCAGAACACCCGAGGGAAGATACGAGTGGAGCCCGGTGCTGCACGAAGAAGACGTCCGGCCGACAGTTGAAGCTTGGCGGCATGCAGTGATGACCGGCGAGATATACCAGATCGAGCATCGGGTCCAGCTCGCCGACGGCACCTATCACTGGCATCTGAGCAGGGGGTATCCGGTGCGGGATGAGCATGGCAGGATCGAGAAATGGTTCGGCACGGCCACCGACATCGAGAGTGTGAAGCAGGCCGAGGAGAAGATCCGCAAGACCAATGCCGAGCTCGAGCACAAGGTGGACGAACGTACCAGGGTTCTTGCGCGGGCGGTGGACAGGCTGGAGGAGCAGAGCGAGGTTCTGCGGAGCATCGTGGACAACATTCCGGTGATGCTCGCGTTTTATGATTCGAACGGGAATATCAGCTTCGCGAATCGGGAAATGGAGAGGCTGCTCGGCTGGTCACAGGAAGAAATGAGAGAAATGGATCTGGAGGCGGCGATGTTTCCTGATCCTGTCTATCGTCGTGAGGTACGGGAGCACATGATGGAGGCAAAGCCGGGCTGGAGAGACCTCAATATGATGACCCGCTCGGGCGACATGCTGCAGGCGTCGTGGTTCAGTGTCCGGCTTTCGGACGGCTCACAGATCGGTATCGGCATCGATGTCGGCCGGAGAAAAAAAATGGAGCAGGACCTCCTGAGGCTTGCCAAGGCGATAGAGCAGACCGGAGAGGGGATTGGCATCTTCAGTCCGGAGGGGGAAGTGATCTATGTGAATCCCGCTTATGAGCGCCTGAGCGGATACCGGCGCGACGAGTTTGTCGGGAAGAAGGCTGACGAGTTGACCGATTATTTCGCCGGCAGTGATTACCGTTCCATTATCAGGCAGGTCGGCGAGGAGGGCAGGCAGTGGAGCGGTGTTCAGAAGAGGAGAAAGAAGACCGGTGAGCTGATCGATATCCACATGACAATATCTCCCGTACACAGCGAGGCCGGAGAGATCATCAACTTCATATCCGTCATCCGGGACATAACGGGCGAGATAAAGCTCCGGGAACAGCTTTCCCAGAACCAGAAGCTCGAGGCGATCGGCACGTTGGCAGGCGGCATCGCCCATGACCTGAAGAACATTCTGACTCCGATCGTGCTCAACACAGAAATAGCCATGATGGACCTGGAGGACGGGCACCCCGCCCGGATGCTGCTTGATGAGATCATGCAGGCGGCAAGAATGGGTGTGGATCTCACGAATCAGATCGTGACCTTCAGCCGCAGAAACCTGCAGGAGAAAAAGCCGGTCAGGATCGAGACTGTGGTCAGGGATTCGGTCGATTTCCTGAGGTCTGTGCTTCCTTCCACAATCACTATCCGGCATCGGATCGACGCCCGCGGCGCCGTGGTCATGGCCGATCCCACCCAGATCAAGCAGGTGATGATCAATCTGGGAAGTAATGCAGGCCACGCCATGAGGGAAAAGGGAGGGGTTCTCGACGTGGCGCTTACCCGGGAGACCCTGGACGCAAAGGCGGCGTCGGAGATATCTCCTGATCTGTGTGCAGGTTTGTATGTGCGCATCGAGGTGAAGGATACGGGGACAGGTATGGACGCCAGGACGCTCCAGCGCATATTCGAGCCGTTTTTCACCACCAAGCGCAAAGGGGAAGGGACGGGAATGGGTCTTTCCGTGGTTCACGGCATCGTCAAGGACCATAAAGGCGCTGTCACCGTGCGAAGCTGGGTAGGCAAGGGCACAATCTTCACCGTTCTGCTTCCCGTGGAGCGGTAGAATTCCATGCGGAAACGCTCCGCCATCTTCTCCGGCCGCAACGGACGGTATTAGGGTTTGCCCGTTCCGGAACGGGGCGATGCCGCGGCCATGGCCTCAGCGCCGCTCCCTCCTCATGAGGTCTTTTTTTGTCCGGAATGCCTCACAGGCCCTTTAATCTTTAAGGCGATCGGATATTCTATCCTCTGAAACGGTGTGTCTGAGTGCCGTTTCCATTCATATTCCCGGTTCCTTCCCGGCGTGCTTCGGGATCGTGCAGGGATGGACCGCGAGGCGGCGGATCGTTTTGGAGGGAGGGAACATCAATAGAGAGTCGTGCATGCAGATGCACCGCGGGGTCCTGAGAGAATGAAGATGCAGGATTATTCAGGAAAAACCGGTATGAAGGGTCGCGACGTGGCGGATGAGATCTTCGAGAGGCTCGGCATGGGGGTGATCCGCCTCGACCGCGGCTTGAGCATCATCCATGTCAATACGCCGGCGCGCATCATGCTCCAGCAGCCGGAAGGAGACATGCGCGGGCGAGCCCTCCGCAAAGTTCTGCCCGGGACGATGTCCCAGGAGTTTTACGGAGCGGCGGGCCGGGCGGTCAAGGAAAACACCCCGGTGGCCTTCACTGTGCGTTCCCCTTTTCCCGGCAATCTCCTCCTCTACGTGCGTTGTTTACCGTCAGATAATGGCGTCGATATGATTCTCGAAGACGTGAGCGCCTTGCAGCCCTCGATACGGGAGCGGTCCGAACGCGAGAAGCAGGAGCTGGAAAAACTCTATGAGCAGATGGAGAGCGAGCTCATCAAGCTCGAAGCGGTACTGGAGCAGCTGCCTTCCGGAGTGACGATCGTCGAGGCGCCCTCGGGCAGGCTTCTTTACCACAACGCCCAGGGAGACAGACTGCTCGGCCACCCGGTCATTCGGATGGATAGCTACCAGGGCGACGCGCAGTACGGACCCCTCCACAAAGACGGAACGATATACAAGCCGGAGGAATATCCCATCGTCCGGGCCCTGCTCGGAGAGAATATCTCCATGGAGGAGATACCCTACCGTCGTGGAGACGGTACGCTCACCTACCTCTCGATCAGCGCCTCGCCCATCCGGGATCTCGAGGGAAACATTGTCGCTGCAGTGAGCATTTTCAATGATGTCGCCGACCGCAAACGTGCCGAGGATGCTCTGCGCGAGAGCGAGGAAAAACTCCGCAACATCGTGGAGAACAGTACAAATGTGTTCTATTCCCATACCCCGGACCAACGTCTGGTCTACCTGAGCCCCCAGTTCGAGAAGATCTTCGGCTACGACCCGAAAGACCGGATGCTTCTGTGGACGGAAACCCTCACCGACAACCCTGCCAACCAGAAGGGTATTCATGCCACTGAAGAGGCTATCCGGACCGGCAAGCCCCAGCCGACCTATGAGCTGGAGCTCAAGGCCAAAGACGGGCGGAAGATATGGGTGGAGGTCAACGAGTCGCCGGTCGTCAGGGACGGAAAAACGGTGATGATCGTGGGGGCGCTCCAGGATATCACGCAACGCAAGAAGGCTGAAAAGGAGAGAATGGAGATGGAGCGGAGGTTCCAGCAGTCCCAGAAGCTTGAGAGCCTGGGAATCATGGCGGGAGGAATCGCACACGACTTCAACAACCTGCTCACCGCGATCCTGGGCAATCTCGATTTGGCGATTCTGGGCGGCGTGCAGAACCCCAGATCGCAGTCCTTTCTCGAGCAGGCGCGAAAGGCGACGCTGAGGGCGTCGGACCTCACGAGCCAGATGCTCGCATACTCGGGTAAGGGGAAGTTCCATGTAAAGACCTTCAATCTGAGCGGGCTTGTGGATGAGATGGCCGGCCTGCTCAAGGCGTCCATATCCAAGACCGTGAGCTTGAGCCTGAATACAGATCAATCCATACCCTCCATCAAGGCCGATCCGGCGCAGATCCAGCAGATCATTATGAATCTCATCGTGAATGCCTCGGAGGCGATCGGCGGCAACCCGGGCATCATTTCCATCGCTACAGGTGTTCAGAACTGCGACGAGCGCTGTCTCGAACAGAGCAGGCTCAGGGAGAAGCCCAGGCCGGGCCTCTATGTGTTTCTGGAGGTGAAGGATACGGGATGCGGCATGGATGAAAAAACCATGGAAAGACTTTTCGATCCATTCTTCACTACAAAGTTCACAGGCAGGGGGCTGGGCATGGCGGCGGTTCTGGGCATAGTGGAGGCGCACCAGGGGGCCATCATGCTACAGAGTGAGCCCGGCAGGGGAACCGCGATCAGGGTCTTGTTTCCGGCCCTGGCTTCAGAGGAAGCTGCCGATGCGGCAGGCAAGGGGGGGATGCCTTCCGCCGGAGCGTTTACTCCGCGGCCCGAATATGCTGCAGACACCGTGCTCGTAGTGGACGATGAGGAGATGGTGCTCGATCTCTGTACGGCCATGGTGGAACAGCTCGGCTTTCACGTGCTCAGGGCATCAGACGGACGGGAGGCGGTGGATGTTTTCCGCAGGCACGCGGCGGAGATAACGCTTGTCATCCTGGATCTTACCATGCCCAGAATGGACGGAGCACAGGCCTTCCACGAACTCAAGCGCATCAGAAGCGATGTCAAGGTGATCGTGTCGAGCGGCTTCAGCGAACAGGAGGTTTCGCATCATTTCCCGGAGGATGAGCCTGCGGCTTTCATCGAGAAGCCGTTCGAGTTCAAGAACCTCCAGAAAAAAATCGGCATGGTGATGGAGAAGGGCTGATTCCGGTACGTGCCGTCATATCCTCTTCCTGAAGACCGAACGGATCACCCGGCCGCCTGTTCTTCTGATTCCAGTGATCGTTTGATGGCGTTTTTCAGGTCGTTGATGCCCGCGGGTTTCATGAGAAACTCCCGGACCCCCATTTCCCGGGCCTTGCGTTCGTCCATCACGTCACTGAATCCGGTGCTCAGGATGACGGGAGTATCCCGCCTGATGGCGAGAATTCGGCTCGTAAACTCCGCCCCGGTCATGCGCGGCATGGTAAGGTCTGTTATGACGAGATCGAACGCCTGGGGCGCACTGGAGAACATGTCGAGCGCTTCCACGCTGTCGTTCACCGCGGTCACATCATACCCCAGCCGCCTCAGCACCCGCTGGATGCTTGAGAGGATGATGTCCTCGTCATCTACCAGGAGGATTCTCTTCTTCTCCCTCGCCGGTCTGTGGGTTCCCGCCTCGGGCCTCTTCGCCGGCGATGCGTCTCCGTACACCGGGAGGCTGACAGTGAAGCGCGACCCCTTCCCCGGTGCGCTGTCAACCGTGATCGAGCCTCCGTGGTCCCTGACCATTTCCCGGGTGATTGCAAGCCCCAGTCCGGTGCCTCTGCCCGCACCTCCCGACGTGAACGAGGGGTCGAATACATGATCGAGCATTTCAGGCGGCATACCGGCGCCGGTATCACTCACGCTCAGGGCGAGATACTCTCCCGCTTTTCTGTACGGATGATCGGAGTCAGGCTCGAGATGGACGATCTTCAGGGCCACCTCGATCGTACCCGGCTTCTGCCCGATCGCCTCCGCCGCATTCCGAAACAGGTTCGTGACGATCTGCCGGATCTGAAGCGGGTCGACTTTGACCGTGTCATACGGCACGTCGGTATGCTGCCTGAGCTCGATCGTATCCGGAAGAGAAGATCGCAGGAGTGCCAGCGTTTCCTGGATTACCGGGATGATTCTGATAGGGCTGCGCTCCTGCTCGCCCCGCCTGCTGAACGAGAAGATCTGGTTGACCAGGTCCTTCTGCCTGTATGCGGCGCTGAGCACCTGTTTCAGGATCTGGTGCGCCGAGCTCTCTTCCGGAAGATCTTCCAGAAGGACCTCGGCATCGATGATGATCGGGTAGAGCATATTGTTCAGATCATGGGCTATCTCGCTCGCGAGCCTGCCAAGGACATCCATCCTCCTGGATTCCCCGAGCCGCTTCTCCAGCTCTCTTTTCTCCTCTTCCGTCTGCCTGCACCCGGACAATGCCTGTTCAAGCTCGGTTATCCGTCTTTGTGCATCTGAAAGTTCGCGTATGAGCTGATCTTTTGATTTTTTCACCGCTTCCGTCTCTTCCATTCCCTTCTTGAGCTCTGTTCGGGCATGCCTGTCACGGCTGCCCCGCCCTTTCCGTCCGCGCTCGAAAATGAAGAGATACTTTCTTTAAGATGTTACACGCTGAGAAAAGGTTCTCAACACCTTCGCAGAACCGCATCACTCGCCCTCGGTGTAAAAAGCCGTGCGCTTCCTCTGTCTCCCGCCGGGCGTAAAGGGAAGTCTCAGGTCGCTTGAAATGCGCCGCTTTGCTTACATTATAAAAGAATGGTCGCTGCAGATTTCCCGTGGCTTTCATCGACCAGGTAATAAAAAAACCAGACCCTTTGACAGCTCGCAATTCTCAGAACTTCATGCATGAACATTATTATACACCTCTTCCACCACAACGAACAGGGGATGGGGGGAAGAAGTGATAAATATATTTTCTCAGGTGATTGATCTCGACCTGCATGCACCGGATATGGAACTGCTCCGCAAGCTCATCGACATCCACCACCCGCAAGGGATGGATCTGATCGATGAGAGGAATCTGCCAAATGATGAAAAAGGTTCGCAGGAACGCGTGCCGCTGCCGAAAGCCCTTGAGGAGTGGGTCAAGGCCATGAGCCGGAAATATCACGATAGAAGATTTGTGCTTGCACTCACTCGAAAGGTGCTCGAGCGGATGGGGTATTTCCCGCGGGACCCCGATGACGCCCCCGGACCCGTATACCGGGGAATTCATTGAGGAGCCCGAATATCACCGGGCAGCTTTTTTCCTCAGTGCGGCGCCGCCCAGATACGCCTCCTGGATCTTCTCGTCGGACCGCAGCGACGAGGTGGGGCCGGATGCGACAATGCGGCCGTTCTCCAGGACATAGCCTCTTGAGGCGATCCCGAGCGCCTTGTGTGCGTTCTGCTCAACCAGCAGGATGGATGTTCCCTGGGCGTTGATCTCGGCGATGATGTCGAAAATCTGTTTCACGAGTATTGGGGCAAGGCCGAGCGAAGGCTCGTCCAGGAGCAGGACCCTGGGTGTGCTCATGAGCGCTCTGCCGATGGCGAGCATCTGCTGCTCGCCGCCGGAAAGAGTGCCTGCGAGTTGTTTGCGCCGCTCGCTCAGGATGGGAAACAGCGAGAAGACCCGGTCCTTTGCCTTCCGCACCTCGTCCCTCATCTTTCTTCTCGTGTAGGCGCCCAGATTCAGGTTCTCCTCCACGGTCAGCGTGGGGAATACCCTGCGGCCTTCGGGTGAGAGCGATATCCCTTTGAGCACGATTTCGTAGGCGGGGACTTTGTTGAGCACCTCCGAGCTGAATACCACGGACCCGCCGCTGATGGGTACGAGCCCCGATACGGCCTGGAGCAGCGTGGACTTCCCGGCTCCGTTCGCCCCGAGCACGGATACGATCTCTCCCTGCTCCAGATGAATGGAGACGTCCTTGATCGCCTGAATTCCTCCATAGGAGATGGAGAGATGCTCAATGTTCAGCAGTGGCGCCATAATCGCCGTAATCCTCTTCTTCCTTCCCCAGATAGGCCTCGATGACCCGCTGGTCGGCATAGATGTCTTCCGGGACGCCCTCGGCTATCTTGCGGCCGCCGTCCATGACCACCACCCAGTCCGAGATCCCCATGACCACGTTCATATCGTGCTCGATGAGCAGAATGGTGATGTCCTCTTCCCTGATGAGCCCCTGGAGGAATACCATGAGGTCCCAGGTCTCCCTCGGGTTCAGCCCGCTGCTGGGCTCGTCCAGCACCAGCAGCACAGGGTCGGACGCCAGGGCCCGTGCGATCTCCAGCATGCGCTGGGATCCGTAGGCGATATTCTTTGCCAGCTCGTCTCTGACCTTCCAGAGCCTTACCTGGCGGAGCCTTTTCTCGGCAACCTCCCGGATCATGTCCTCCTCTCTTCGCTGAAAGGGTGTTTTAAAGATGGAGGAGAACAGGCCTGCCGAGCTCCTGCAATGCTGGCCGGCCATGACGTTCTCCCGGCAGGTCATGTCGGGAAAGAGCCGGATGTTCTGGAAGGTTCGGGCGATGCCGCAGGATATGATCTGGTGCGGCTTTTTCCCTGTGATCTTTTCGTTTTTGAAGAACACCTCGCCGAACTCGGGACGGTAGATGCCGGTTACCGTGTTGAACACCGTGGTCTTGCCCGCGCCGTTGGGGCCGATGAGGCTCAGGATCTCGCCCTTGTGCACCTTCAGATCGATCGAGTTCACGGCGATGAGGCCGCCGAAGATTTTGGTGAGACCGGACGTTTCCAGGACGATCTCCCCGGATGCGTGTGTCCTGCGCTCAGACATCCGCTCTCCCTGTGTCCCCGAGGAGGGACTCATACTGAACTGCACCGCGCTTTCTGGGCCAGACTCCGCCCGGGCGGAACATCATCATGAGTATCATGGCGGAGCCGAAGATGAGCATCCGGTACATGGCGAAGGGGCGGAATATCTCCGGGAACAGGCTGATGAAGGCGGCGCCGATGAGCACCCCGGGGATGGAGCCCATCCCGCCGATGAGCACGATACAGAAGATGAGACAGGATTCCCAGAATGTGAAGCTCTCGGGCGAGACGCACATGAGCTTGCTCGCGTACACATTGCCGGCCACCCCCGCCAGAGCCGCGCCCAGGACGAATGCGAGCAGCTTGTAGCTGCGGGAGTCGATCCCGGACGCGTTGGCCGCTGTCTCGTCCTCGCGGATATAGTTCCAGGCCCTTCCGATCCGGGAGTCCTGGAGCCTTGTCAGACCGAGGATGGTGAGCCCCACGATGAGCCAGATCAGGAAGTAGTATTCAAGGGACGAATCGACCACCAGAAATGCCCCCAGAGACGGGAAATCGATGCCGAACACCCCGTTCGGCCCTCCCGTGAGTCCAAAGGGATTGTTGATGAGCGCCAGGCGGACGATCTCCCCCATGCCCAGGGTCACGATGAGGAGATAGTCGCCCTGGAGGTGAATGACCGGGGAGAAGACCACATAGGCGAACAGGGCGGCGGCCAGAGCGCTCAAGGGCAGCAGTACGAGGATAGGGACGCCGAACTTGGTGTTGAGGATGGCCGTGGTGTATGCCCCGATGGCATAGAACCCCGCATGCCCGAGGTCGAACAGGCCCACCTCGCCGAGCACGATGTTGAGGCTCAGGCCCAGCAGGGCATAGATGCCGAAGTAAAAGGCGATGTCGATGAAGTAATCGCTCACCAGAAACGGGTATATCAGAAAGAGTGCGGTAATGAGCGTGATGCGCAGCGGCGGGGAGGAGAAGATCTTTGCAATGCCGGGGAATGAGGCCTGTTCCATGCGATTATACCTTTTCCGCCACTTTCTCGCCCAGAATGCCCGTGGGCCTGAAGATGAGCACCAGGATGAGGATGATGAACACGAACACATCTTTCCAGGCGGCGGAGATATAGGCTGCCCCCAGCATCTCCAGGACACCCAGGATGAGCCCCCCGATCATGGCGCCCGGGATATTGCCGATACCGCCCAGAACGGATGCGGTGAAGGCCTTGAGCCCGTAATTCCACCCCATGGTGAAGCTGATTTGACGGTAGTACATGCCCACCATGATCCCTGTCATGGCGCCCAGAGCCGGCCCGAGCGTGAATATGAAGAGGATTACCTTGTTGATGTTGATGCCCATCAGCGAGGCGGTCTTGCGGTCGTGGGCCGTTGCCCTGATGGCCGCTCCGAAGGTGGTTTTCTGTACGATGTAGTAGAGAAGGCCCATGAGGAGGAAGGACATGACCAGAATGAGGATCTGCAGCAGCGAGAGGTGGATGCCTCCGATCTGGAGATGGACATTGGGGATGAGCTCGGACGGATACGCCTGGAACCTCGGCCCCCAGCCCACCATGATGGTGTTCTGGAGAAAGATCGAAGCGCCCAGCGCGGAAACCACCGCAGGCAGCCGGCCTGCCGGGTATACGGGCCGGTATGCCAGGCGCTCAACAATGAGCCCCACGAGAGCGAGGCTGACGGCGGCGAAGATCAGGGCCGCCGTCAGCGCCCCCCACAGTCCGAAATGAGCGGTCAGAAGAGCTGCACCGAAGACGAGCACGGTATATCCCAGGTACGAGCCCAGGGTGAAGAAGTCGCCGTGGGCGAAGTTGATGAGCTTCAGCACCCCGTACACCATGGAGTAACCCAGGGCGATAAGGGCGTAGAACGAGCCGATGGTCAGCCCGTTGATGATCTGTTCCAGGATAACGTGCATGCGTCCTCGTGCTGCTGATTTACCCTAACCGGATGTTATCTGGATACGACAATGTCGCCCTGATCGTCAACCACATAGAGATAGAACGGCACGCCTTCCCGGTCGCCCTGCTTGGTGAATCCGATGGGGCCGGTGATGCCGGGGGCGCCGTCCACCTTGTCTCTGAGATATTCGGCCAGCACGGTGGAATCGGTGGAGCCGGACTTGTCCACGGCGTAGGCGATGATGTTCAGGGCATCGGCTGCATAGATGGGCCACGGGCTGGAAGGGATTTCCCCGAACCTGGCCTTGTAGGCGTCGAGGAACTCCTTCGCCTCCGGGTAGGGCAGATCGCCGGGGAGCGGCTCGTTTGTCATGTAGCAGCCTTTGGCCACATTCAGTCCCGCGATTTTCACGAACTCGTCGTTGATGGCCGCGTTGCCGCCCACGAACGGGCAGGTGATCCCGATGTCGCGGGCCTGGCTCACCAGGAGCGCCGCCTCTGCGTAGTAGCCGGTGAAGTACCATACCTCGGGCTTCGCCTCGCGCAGCTTGGTCAGCGAGACGCGGAAGTCCCTTTCCCCGGGGGTGATGGCGTCATAGTAGACGATCTCCGCCTGCTTGTTTTTGATCATGGGCTCGAGCGCCGCCCTCGTGTCTTCGGCAAGCCCTTTCCCGAAAGCGGTGTTATCGTGCATGATCGCGATGCGTTTTGCATTGAATTTCTTCGGCACGAAATCCGCGAAGAACTTGCCCTGTGAGTCGTCCCTGCCGCAGGTGCGGAAGAAGTATTTGAAGTCGCGCTGGGTGAGCCTCACCGCCGTGACTCCGTAGCCGATGTTCACCTTCTTGAACTTTTCATAGACATTGGAAGCAGGCTCGCACACCGACGACCCGTACGTGGAAACGACCGCCACCACGTCTTTCTGCGCCACCAGCTTCTGGGCCGCCAGAGCGCCCGACTTCGGCTCGCCGGCGTCGTCCTCCACCTTGAGCACGATTTTCTTGCCGCCAAGGATGCCTCCCTTCTTGTTGATCAGGTCGGCCGCGATCTCGCAGGACTGCTTCGCCATCTGGCCCTCATAGGCCCATGCCCCGGTGATCGGTCCCTGCAGGCCGATGACCACGGTGTCATTGGCGGCATGGACGCTGCCCAACCCCAATGCGAGAAACAATACACTCACCAGCAGTACATACTTTTTCATCCCTTTCTCCTTCAAAACGGTAAATATGTTTTTTACACCTGTTGATTCACTCTTTCTTGCCCACTCCGGGGAGCGGTTTCCAGACGCACAGCGGCAAAGATTAACCCATACAATTCACGAGTTGGAGCCGCCCTCCCCGCCTTTTGGGCGTGTTGAAAGTTCAGTGTTTTCCAGTTGTTATGATATAGTTCAGGAGTGACGACCATGTCAAGGATATTTTGGCCCGGGAAGGTACGCCCGGCCGTCTGGAGGGAATGCAGGGAGAAGGAGGGAAGCCAGAGGCATTGGGATGCCCCGCAGCTCAACAGGCTGCGGGGCATGTCGTTATACGGGAAAAAACGTGTTAATTCGACAGCCACTCCTTCACGCGATCGGGGTTCTCCTTGATCCAGCGCTTCGCGGAATCGGCCGGATCCGCACCCTCGGCGTTCCAACCCATGACCTGCCCGATCTCCTGGAGATTCCAGTGGAAGTTGTCGAGGAACCGGTAGGCTTCGGGGTGGTCCTTTTTGAGACCCTTGCGAACGAAGGTATGGATCTTCTCCTCTCCGCCGTACACGTTTTTTGGATCCTCGAGATACTTGAGGTCCCAGCGAGCGAACTTCCAGTGCGGAGTCCACCCGGTCACCACAGCCCACTCGTTATTTTTGATCCTGTCGGCAAGGATAGCCGTCATCATGGCGCCCGTGCCTTCCATGAGCTTGAGATCCAGGCCGTATTCCTCGACCGCCTTCTCAGTTTTGCTCATGATGCCCGCTCCCGGGTCGATGCCGATGATCTCGTTGTCGAACTTGGCAGCGTGCGCGTTCAGCTCTTCGATCGAGTCGATGGTCACGTAAGCCGGGACTACCAGGCCGATTGCCGCGCCCTCGCAGTTCGGACCCAGGTCCACCACCTTGTCGCCGACCTTGTCGAGGTAGTGACCGTGGGTGACGGGCAGCCAGGCCGTGGTAATGCCGTCGACGTCACCAGTGGCCACGGCCTGCCACATGGCGGCGGCGCTTACCGAGGTGACCTCCACGTCATAGCCCAGCTTGTCCTCAAGGACCGCCTCGACGACGTGGATGCTTGCTGTGGCGCATGACCACTCCACATAGGCGAGCTCCAGCTTCTTGTCCGCCGCCTGGCCGGCCGATGCCGCACCGAAGACGAGAAACAGTGCGAAAAGAACCGTGTATCCGGTCAATCGTTTCATAGTATCCTCCTTATACGGATTTTTGTATTTTCATCGAAAAAACCCATGCACTTCACTGTGACGTGGCGCCGGTCTGCTTGCCGCCGACACGCTGCATGATCCGGTCGAGGATCATGGCCACGATGACGATGGCGATGCCGGCCTCGAAGCCCCTGGACGGCTCCAGGCGCTGGATGGCCTTCCAGACCTCACCGCCCAGGCCCTTGGCGCCGATCATGGCCGCAATCACGACCATGGACAGGGCGAGCATGATGGTCTGGTTGATGCCCGCCATGATGGTGGGCGTGGCCATGGGAAGCTGGAGCTTGATCAGCTTCTGCCGCCGGGTGCTGCCGAACGAGTCCGCGGCCTCCACCAGCTCGATGGGAACCTGTCGGATGCCCAGGCAGGTGAGCCGGATTGCCGGGGGCATCGAAAAGATGACGGTGGAGAAGATGGCACCCACCGGACCCAGGCCGAAGAGGGGAATGGCCGGGATCAGGTAGACGAAGGCCGGCATGGTCTGCATCACGTCGAGAATGGGCATGATCACCCCGTAGGCTCTCTGGCTGAGCGCCGCGAAAATCCCCAGGGGAAGGCCGATGATCATGGCGATGACCGTGGAGACGAGAACCAGCGCCAGGGTGCTCACCATGGGGCCCCACAGCTTCATGTTCCAGATGAGGAACAGACCGATGAGGGTCAGCAGCATCACGCTCCGCTTCCGGCTGAGGAACCATGCCAGGGCCGTAAAAGCCAGGATGAGCACCCACGGCGGGAAGAACATCAGCCCCTGGATGAGGATGGCGATTCCGCTTTCCACCACGTCGGAGAACGCCTTGGTGAGGAACGAGAAGTTATCGGAAAACAGGGTGATCGCGTAGTCTATTGCATCGCCGATGGGGATACGAGGAATATTATTCAGCCAGTCCATTGGTCTGTACTCCTTCTGCAAGGGCCGCCAGGAGCGTGCCCTTGATGATGACGCCCATGAGATGGTCTTCGTTATCCACCACGGCGACGGGGCTGCTCTCCGCCAGGAGAGGGAAGAGCTCGTAGGCCGGCGTGTCCGGCGACACCCGGTGGATGTCGGTGACGAGGATGTTCCTGAGATCCTTGTCGCCCGCCTTGAGCGCCGAAGAGGCGTCTTCCGCCCTGACGAGCCCCACTAGCCTGTTTTTGTGCTGGACATAGATGCTCGAGAGGCCTGCCTGCCGCATTTTCCACAGGGCGGCCTTGGGGCCGTCGTGGGCGAAGCTCGCCACCTCGCCCGGGTTCTTCATGATGGTATCCGCGGTGACCACCTTGGAGATGTCCACGTCCTGCACGAACTTGGCAACGTACTCGTCGGCCGGGCTCGTGAGGATGGACTCGGCCGTACCTTCCTGCACGATGTACCCGTCCTTCATCAGGATGATCCGGTCGCCGAGCTTCAGGGCCTCGTCGAGGTCGTGGCTGATGAAGATGATGGTCTTGTGCATCTTTTCCTGGAGCTTGATGAGCTCGTCCTGCATGTCGCGCCGGATGAGCGGGTCCAGGGCGCTGAAGGCCTCGTCCATGAGCATGATGTCCGGGTCGAGCGCCAGCGCCCGGGCCAGGCCCACGCGCTGCTGCATGCCGCCGCTGAGCTGGGCCGGGTAGGAGTCCTCCCATCCCTTGAGCCCCACCTGCTCGAGCGCGGTCACGGCCCGCTCGCGACGCTCGGCGGCCGGCACCTTCTGCACCTCGAGCCCGTACTCGACGTTTCTGATCACGCTGCGCCTGGGGAAGAGAGCGAAGTGCTGGAAGACCATGCCGAAGCGCTTCTGGCGGAGCTGCCGCAGCTCTTCCCTGTTCAGCGAGGTGATATCGGACCCTTCCAGGAGGATCTTGCCTTCGGTGGGTTCGATGAGCCGGTTGAGGCATCGCACCAGGGTGGACTTTCCGCTGCCGGAAAGTCCCATGATGACCAGGATCTCTCCCTCGTCCACATGGAACGATACATCAGCGATCCCCACACCCTGCCCGGTCTTTTCCAGGATCTGATCCTTGGTGTATCCCTGCTTCAGCAGCTTGACACCCTTGTGGGGATGGTTTCCGAAGATCTTGTAGAGGTTCTGAACAACGATTTTATGACCCATGGCCTGCCTTTCTTCCGGAAACTCTCTGCGGCACACATGAAAGTACAAGGTGTCCACGATGCATCCCGGTATTTCCTAAAACCTGACAGTCACCAGTCGCGCAGCCAGGGATTATATCGACCTCTTCCGGCCTCACTTCCTGGAACGGCCCGGGTGATCTTTCTCCTCCATCATGTCTGCGATCCGTTCGAGCGAAAGGGCGATGGATACCTGCTCCAGTTCGGGAAGATCGGAGATCGACTGTACGAGCTTGTTCTGAAGAGGAGTCGGCGCCTCTCTGGAAAGTCGGACGCCTTCGTCGGTCGCGGAGACGATCACCTTTCTGCGGTCAGGGTCCGTCCTCTTCCTTACGACGAGATTTTTCAGCTCGAGCCGGTCGATAATACCGTTGACCGTGCTCATGCTGAGGCTGACCCGTTTGCCGAGAGACGAAAGTGTCATGGGACCGTCATAGACGATCGTATGGAGGCATATGAGCTGAGGACCGGTAATATGGTAATCGATTGAAAGCTTGCGGGAGTAGGCATCGACAAAATGCATGATCCTTCTCAGCGCCATGAGTATCCTCATGTGGCAGTCGCCTGTGAGATGTTCGCCGAGGCTCAGATGTCCCGGCTCTTCACTCCCGCTTACGGAAAATCCTATCAGGACCGATGCGATTTCGCGGTCCTTCTCCGTGTTCTTGTCGACCGGCAAGTTCCGGACACTGCATCCTTTTTTAACTGTGGTTGGTTTATCGTCCATACATGCATCTTTTTTCGATGTGCGGGCAGGAAAACAATTCCGCACGAATGTTTCTGGTGGGAATATTTCTTATACGAAACAAACCTGTTGTCAAGAAAAATCCGGTGGATTCCGGTTCATGAAGACGACAGCTCCCGCATTCCCTGCTGAGAAGATGATCGGAGCAGAGGTTTCAGCCTGAGAGATCCTCCACGCTCGCGCTCCTGAATCCCGGTGATCCGCTTCGGGACCGGATAGATGCGGGGGAGAGCTCGCCGTGTTCACGGCTGAGCTGGAGAACCACGACCGCTGCAATGACAAAGACCCCTCCCACGACCTGCAGGGCTGAGAGCAGCTCGGAAATCATGAAGGATGCCAACACGGCGGCGGAGATGGGCTCCAGGGTGGCGGTAATCACAGCACGGGTGGATCGGATGAAGCTCACTCCTACGGTAAAGAGACCGTAGGGCAGGAGCGTGCCGAAAACCGCTATATAGACGATGAGAAGCCACTGCTCGAAGGAGCGGCCATGAGCTGCGGCGTCCGGAAAACCTGAAGCGATGCTGATGCTCACGCCGGCAAAGAGCAGGGAATAGAAGAGCACGGTCCAGGGAGAGTAGCGATACGTCATCCGCTCCGCAAGGAGCGTATAGGCGGCGAAAAAACATGCGGAGCACAGGCCCCAGAAGAGCCCCTGGGTGTTCATGTTCCTGAAGGAGAGACCATACCCTCCGGCCGCCAGATAGCACCCGGCAAAGGAGAGGATGAGCGCTGCGATCTTTGCCGGCGTGCATCGCTCTTTCCAGAACGCCATGGAAAAAACAGCGACCAGCACGGGCGCGAGATACTGGAGCACGATGGCGGCCGCCACCTGGATGTGCGCCACCGCGATGAAATACGAGAGCTGCAGGACCGACATGATCCCGCCCCCGAGGATGAGAAAGGAGAGGATGTCCGGTTTCCCGATTTTGAGCAGCGGCCTGCTTGATGAAGCGAAGATGATGAAGAGGACCGCCGATGCGATCAACACACGGAGTTGAACGAGCTCTATCGGCTCGATCCCGGTCATGAAAAGGTATTTGCCCGCTATCCCGGAAAACGCCCACAAGAGCGCTGCACCGGCGACACTGAGATATCCCTTGAAGGCCTCGGATCTCTTCATGGCCCCTTACAACTGCGATGCGATCACCATTTTCTGCACATTTGCGGTGCCGTCAATGGATTTCATGAGCTGCGCGTCCTGGTGAATGCGGATGATTTCGCTGGTATCCGGCGTCTCTCTGGCGGCGCGGCAGCCCATGACCTCGATGCCGAATGCGGCAAGGTCATGCAGGGTTTCCGAGGCGTGGAGCTTTGCCATGGACGCCTCGAGAGAAAAGGTTCTGTCCGAATCGATGCGTGACAGCGCGTCAAAGGTGAGCAGGCGCGAAGCCTGGAGCCTGGTTGCATACTCGGCAAGGGGCAGTGATATCCCCTGGAAAGAGAACAGCGGCTTACCGAACTGCATGCGTGCTTTTGCGTGATCGAGCACCAGGTCGAACACTTTCCTCGCCGATCCCACACAGCTGGCCGCCACCAGAGGCCGCCCTCTGTCGAGAGTCTCCATCAGGAGGAAATACCCGCTGTCTTTCTCTCCCAGAAGCGACTCTGAAGGCAGCTGCACGGAATCGAACACGACGTCTCCCATGACGCTTCCGGCAAGCCCGAGCGATTCGTAGGGCTTTCCGATCCGGATGCCCGGCAGAGACGCGTCCACGAGAAAGGCGTTCAGCCCGGCGCGGCCTTTTTTGTGCGGTCCGGCGGCAAAGACGATGAGATATGATGCGATGGCGTGGTTGATGACGATGCCCTTTTTCCCGGTTATGACGAATCCTTCGGGCGACCGCCTGGCCACTGTGGCGATGGACGAGATATCTGAGCCCGCGCCTTCCTCGGTGAGACAGAATCCCGCCGCCAGGCCCTTGGTTGCGATGTCCGCCAGATACCGCCTTCCGGGCTTTTCCTGGCAGCCGATCCTGATCATCTCGGTGCAGTGGGCGGTAGTAACGGGGCCGTGGAGCGTACCCGGGAGATGATAGCTCAGAGCCTCGTACACCAGACCGGCGCTCACGTAATCCAGGCCCTGGCCGCCGAGGTCCTGCGGGATCAGGAGTGCGTGATAGCCTTCCTTCGCGTACGCGCGGTACAGCCGCGCCGCCCGGGCCGTTCGGTCGCCGCCGGATTCCGGCAGTTGTGCATAATCGCGGGCGAACCGCTCGACCTTGTCGATCAAGGCGCGCTGTGCTTCATTTGATGGGTGCATTGCGCTGCCTCCATTGAAGGTAGTCGAGATAGTCTTTCAGCAGGCGGATCTCGGGAGGGCCGAGCCGGGAAATCTTCTCGTATATGTCCCTCAGTTCGTGCTCGCCGCCTGGCGGCGCTGTGCCGGGACCCCCGTTTTCCTCCTGGATGAAGAAATCGAGCCTTTTGCCGAGGATGGCTGCGATCTGCTCGATCTGCTGGAGATAGAGTCTGCGCTTTCCGAGCTCATAGTTGGACAGTGCCGCCTGAGTGATCCCGAGGGCCTGGGCCAGGTCCATCTGAGTCAGGCCCCGCTCCTCCCGGGCGATCTGGATTTTTCTGCCTATTTCCTTGAATCCCATGCACGGCCGCCTTTGAAAAACTGACAGCATCTTCATCCGATACTGCCGGGAATTGCAAGGAAAATGTCATTGACACAATTATAACAGGAGAGGATAATAATAAAACAATATGTTATATCAGGAGGACTATCATGTTTGATTTCATGATGACCGGTGAGCAGAAAAAGCTCAGGGACGAAGCGCGCGCCTTTACCAAGTGGGTTCCGAAACAGCTCATCCTCGATATGGATGCCGAGAAGATCCAGTTTCCCCGCGAGTATCTCCAGGAGGCGGGCAGAAGAAATCTGCTCGGGATACGGCTCCCGAAAGAATACGGCGGGAGGGGGCTCACCTGGGTGGACGATGCGATCGTCGCGGAGGAGATCGGCGTCGCCAGCTATTCTCTCGCCTGCCTGTGGGGCGTCGGCGCAGATATCGTATGCGAGGCGATCATCGAGTTCGGATGCGAAGAGCTCAAGCAGCAGGTGGTCATCCCCCTGCTGAAGGGAGAGACCTTTGCCGCGGAAGGCCTCACCGAGCCGCGAGGGGGGTCTGACTTCTTCGGCGCCACCACCGTGGCGAAAAAGGACGGCGACGACTGGATCATCACCGGCCAGAAGCGTTTCATCGTAGGCGCAGAAGGGGCGGACTGGTTTCTCGTCTATGCGGTGACAGATCCCTCCGCTCCGCCGCACAAGCGAATGACCGCCTTCATGGTGCCCCGAACCGAAGGTGTCGAGACCAAGTATATTTACGGACTCATGGGAGTCCGGGGAGGCGGAGCCGGCAGACTCATCCTCAAGGATGTCCGCGTGCCGGAACGCTACGCCTTAAACGGCATCAACGGAGGCTTCGACGTGTTCGTGCGCATGATGATCCCCGAGCGTCTCGGTACGGCGGCCATGACTATCGGCTCGGTACGCCCGGCCGTGGAGATCGCCACCCGCTACACCTCCAAGCGGAAGGCCTTCGGCCTGCCCATCCAGATGTTCCAGGCAGTAGGATTCAAGGTGGCCGACTGCGCCATGCTGCTGGATTCCGCCCGGTCCATGGTGTACACCACCTGCCGGGCGGTGGATTCGGGCGTCGTGCATCCGGGGAGAGTCAGGCGCATGGTCTCCCAGAGCAAGAAGTACGTGACCGAGGCCGCCTGGGAGATCGCCAACAAGTGCATGCAGGTCGTCGGCGGGATCGGCTATACCAATGTTTACCCCCTGGAGCGCATCGTACGGGACATCAGGCTGTCCATGATCTGGGTTGGCTCGAACGAGATCATGCAGCTGATCATCCAGAACGAGTGGTACAAGGAGTATTTCAAGACCCTGGCAAAAGAGGATGTCCGCGACGTTGAAGAAGACGCGCTCAACGCCCACGAGCTGGAAGAGAAGGTGTACGAATAGAAATCCGCGCGGCTTGACGCCGGGGAGATGCCCGTTCTCTCAGGCGGGCGGGAAGGGGCCGGTGCAGGGCGCTTGAGCTTCAGGTCCTTGTCCCCGGCAGTTTTTCGAGCTCAAGCGCTGTGATCTGCCGCCACAGGGCGTCGACCTCCTCTTCGATCTTGCGGACGTCGACGCCCCGTTCCCTGCATGAAGCGAGAACGGAATCGACCGCATTTGCATAATCGTTCCTGTATTTTTTGTTGATCTCCTTCCAGGGAATGCCGGCAAGGAGCATGGCCGCTTCGGGGTCGTATCGAAGCTTTCCCAGGACCATGAGGACGGCCAGGATTGGGTAGCCCAGGTATCCCTGCCATCGGGAGGCGTTGTCGTTCGAGGCGACCCTGGTGATGTCGTCGTCGAACCTCACGAGATAGGTTGTGCTCCCGGACGAAGAGATCACCTCGGCCTCGTGGGCGCCGGTGATCTTCACCCTTCCGTCCGCCACTGCCGTGAGGGCTTCGTAGATCTTTTCCCGGGGAGGGATCTTCCACATGGTTTTTGCCGGCCCTTTTGCCTATTCGCCGAAGCCGATCGCGAACATGCCTTCGAGATCATGTCTGGAGTACGCCCTGAATGCGAGCATGGTCTCGGAGTCCAGTATCCCGTTTAACTTGAGCATGCGGCCGGTCACCAGCTCGGCGAGCTCTTCGTTGCTGTCCACCCGGGCGATGGCCACGAGGTCGTATCTTCCGCTCACGGAAAAGACCTCCGAAATGCCTTTCATGTCCGCCAGTGCTTCGGCTGACTCGTTGATCCGCTCTCTGTCGGCCTTCATGAGGATGACTGCGGTTACCATGGTTTCCTCCTTAAAGTTTATGAGCTTTTGAGGATGTGTTGCACTACCATGTCCCCGAACGCCTCTGTTGTGATGATTTCGGTCCGTTCATGGACGTCCTGGGCGAGATCCGCGGTGACATAACCCCGCTCGAACACGGCAAACAGGGCGTTCCAGATCTCATCGGCTTCATCGGTCAGCCCCAGGCACCGGTCGAACATGAGTGCGATGCTGCCGATCATGGAATAGGGATTCGCGATATTTTTCCCTGCAATATCCGGAGCGGAGCCATGCGCAGGCTCCACATAGCTTTTTTCAGGACCGATACAGGCGGACGGCATGAGCCCCAGCGACCCGATGATCCCGCCGGCCTGGTCGGTGAGGATGTCTCCCTGCATGTTTTCGAGCAGCATGACCCCGTTGAGCAGTGCCGGGTTTTTGACCAGCTGGTAGGCTGCATTGTCGACGAGCAGCGACCGGTACGGGACATCAGGGTACGACCGGGCGATATCCTCCACGACCTCCTTCCAGAAGCGGGAGGTGGCAAGGACATTGGCCTTGTGGATGTTGATGAGAGGGCAGGAGCGCCTCTTCGCCTCCTCGAAGGCCACCTCCGCCACGCGTTGTATCTCGTCTGCGGTATAGGTGCACTCGTCAGTGGAATATCTCATTCCCGTAGCAGATCCCTCGATCTTGGCTCCGAAGTATATGCCTCCCACCAGCTCGCGGATCATGAGGATATCGATCCCGTCTCCGATAACCTGTGCCTTCAGGGGTGAGAAATGGGCAAGGTTCCGCGGCAGCCTCACCGGTCTGAAGTTGGCGAAGGTATCGTACCGTTTTCTCAAGGGGAGGATGGCCCCTATCTCGGGGCGCTGCTCGGGGGGGATCAGATTCATCTGCTCCACTGCAAGCCCGACCGGGCCCTTGATGATGATGTCCGACGCATCGCAGATCTCCCGGGTCTTTTCCGGGAAGGGAGACCCCTGTGCAAAATATGCCCCGGCCCCGAAAGGGGCATAATTGAGGACGAACCTGTGGCCGTATTTGTGCCCGACCGCTTTGAGCACCTTGACGGCTTCACGGACGATTTCCGGTCCTATGCCGTCCCCTTCCAGAACCGCGAGAGTCTTTTCCATAACAACACCTCTATCCTGTTGTGCTTTCGCAGGAAACATGTGCGCGCATTCCGCGCTTTATTGCCCAAAATTCATCGGCGGGCAAGCCGTTTCTCCCTTCGAAACATGGACATCCGCCCTGAACAGATACCTACATTCCCGGCAAAAGGGGTTGTCTGAAGATCTATACCACAGAGAGAACACCCGGATCTATTTGTGAAAGTTTTGTCAAAAAGGGCAAACAGCCCCGCCGGTGAATTGTCATAACCGCCCATATTCATGTATACTCCCGAAATCGGCCAAGGCTCTCTGCCGGGCAGCCCCCATTTTTCGGAGATACCTCCGCACAGAGACGCTTTTTGTGAACGAGACAGGGAGGAGACAGCATGCGCAGCGCATCCGTCATGAACGGGATTATCGCCCTTTCGCTCATGTTCATAAATACGGTTGTGTGGGCCGTTCCGGTCCATATCCTGGCTCTGAGCAAGCTCCTGATACGCAGCGAGAGCTGGCAGAGAACGTGCGCCAAAGCGCTGATGGAAACCGTGAACTGCTGGATCTGGGGCATTCTCGCGGCCCTGAGGCTCACCCAGAAGACCCGCTACGACATCCAGGGCCTTAAGGGATTGAGCAGATCGGAATGGTACTTCATCAACTGCAATCACCAGTCGTGGTCCGACATTCTGGTGCTGCTGATCACCTTTCACGGACATATCCCGTTCTTCAAGTTTTTTCTCAAGAAGGAGCTCTTTTGGATTCCGCTTTTGGGGACGGCTTGGTGGGCTCTGGATTATCCCTTCATGAAACGCTACCCGAAGAACGTTCTCGAAAAGAACCCTCATCTCAAAGGCAAGGACCTTGAAACCACCCGGAAGGCCTGTGAGAAATACCGGCATACGCCGGTCTCCATCCTGAACTTCATCGAAGGGACCAGGTTCACCCCTGAGAAACACGCGCGGCAGAGATCTTCCTACCGCCATCTTCTGATGCCGAAATCCGGCGGTTTTGCGTTCGCCCTCGCCGCAATGGACGGCAGGATTACCAGCATTCTCGACGTCACCATCGTCTACCCTCCCGGCTCATTCGATTTCTGGGACTATCTCTGCGGACGCGTACCGGAGATTTCCGTGCGGGTGAAAAAGCTCGGCGTGCCCCGGGAGTTTCTCTCAGGGAATTATCAGGACGATCCCGTGTTCAGGGAAAGCTTCCAGACATGGGTGCGCGAGCTCTGGGCGGAAAAAGACCGCCTCATCGACCGACTGAAGGCGGAGCGGGGATGGAAAAAAGGGCCGATGCAAGGAGACGACTCATCCCTGGAGGATCAGTCCGCAGGCTGATCGTGCTCGACGAAGACCAGCTCCTGTGTGTCGAACCCCTCTCTTTTTGCATGGGCCACCAGCCCGTCTAAGATGTCCTGATCCAGCCTGGGATCTCTGGCCAGGATCCAGAGATAGTCCCGGGTTGTTCCGCAGACAAGTGCATACCGGTAGTTATCCCGGTCGAGCCTGATGATGTTGTATCCGCTGTAAAAAGGCCAGAAGAAGGTAACCTTGAGACGCCCCAGTGATGCGTCCCCGACGAAATATCCCTTTCCCCGGACCTGTTCCCATTCCTTTTTCCGCAGGTTGAAGCCCCGATTCACCACATCGATTCCCCCGTCATCGCGGAGGCTGTAGGAAGCGGTGACCGCGGTGAGATCCTTTTCGAAGCGGTTTTCCAGCCTGGCTATCTCGTACCACGTCCCGGTGTAGCGCCTTACATCAAAGTCCTCCACCGCCTCGACGCCGTCTGGAATACCGGCGCATCCTGAAGCCAGAGATATCAGAAGCACGAATACCGCAGAACGCATACCCTTTCCTCGATCAGTGAGCGATCGGATCCGCCTCTCATCTTATAATTATAATCGCAGCTGCACGCAGGCAAGGCAATACACTTCCGGACGCGAAAGAGAGCCGGCTCGCTTCGATGGTTGGTTGAGAATCGAAAATTCGAGCGGCATAACAGGCTCCCAGAGAGCCCGCCATGACCCGCCTGAACGATTGTCCGGGCGAGTCGAAGGGCCGGGAAACATCAACGGAATAAGACGGGAGAGGAATCGAAGCCTTCGGGGAAAAACCCGTGAAGGTCCGGTCATGGCTCGTCCCCGAGTTTGCGGTAGAGCCCTGATCTGACGATATTGAGGCTCTTTTGCCACTGGTGATCGAGCACAATGCGTTCCACATCGCCGTGACGCTCGAATGTCCAGATCGCGAGCCCTCCCGGTTCGGGGCCCAGAGGGCCCATACGGCAGAGGACCACATTGAGTACCCCGTTTTCGTACATATGTGCGCGTTTGGAGAAGCGCAGTGCAGTGAGCTTTTCCGGCCGGGAGGCGTCGTGCTTGAAAAACTCGATATACTGAATGCCGCCTTCTATCGGGGGCCCCGACAGAACCTCGCTGTAGCAGCCCGCCTGGCAGAGATGGATGGCGTTTTGAGAAGCGGCTGCGTGCAGGCTTTTTCTCGCTTTGAAGTAGGCCTCCCACTCTTCGAGCTTTTCAAATGTCCTGCACCGCCAGATCGTGAGGTAGGGAGGGTGCGGACCCAGCCGCAGGGTGCGCCCGAGCACAGCCATCGGATGATCATCGGAGAAGCCTTCTTCATCAGGCCACGGAACTTTTTCACCCCGGTCCGCGAGCAGCTCGGCGGGGATAGAGCGGTCATGCTCCATGTACTCGATATAGATCATCTCTTCCTCCTTGAACTTTCGCCCTTTGCGTGCTCGTTACGGTCTTTTTTCAGGAAATGACGCCCTCGACTGACAGGAAATTCTCGGCCTGCTTCACGGAACGGGACCCCCATCAGGCCTCCGGTGCAGGCCGTCATGGGCGGAACCCATGCGAATCTATTATAATAGGAGATCTGCTGTCTTCAAATCCCGACTTCGTCTCACCCGGGAATCCCTCCTCACAAATAAGGATGATCGGGGTACAGGCAGGGCAGATGTTTATCTGATCCGTCTCCACCTGCACCGCAGCCGGATCTCACACGAGGTGACGAAACAGCGGATATCTCTTGAAGGCAATGGTCATGGGCACGAACCGGATCCCTTTGATCGTCTTCTCGGCTCCATGCGGAACGAATCCCATCCGGGTATATGCCTTGACAGCATTGGGAGATGCGTTCACGCTGACCTCTTTGAGCCAGGGATCTCTGCGCCGGCATATCCTCAGCGCGCGCTTGAGGAGCTGCCTTCCGACGCCCCTGTGCTGGAACGGCTCGGCCACGAAGAAGAGGGCGATATGATTGTACTTCTTGATCTCCATCATGGCGATGATTTTGCTTTCGAACTCTGCCACGAGGACAAAGTGATCGCGCATCGCGCGTTTCAGCAGATCGTCGCTGCGGGCGTACTTCAGAAATTCGTGAACCCCTTCCGGGGAATACTGTGGCGCCACATTGCTCGTGAATACCCGCGTAATCAGATGGATTATCTGATCTTCCTCCCCCGTTCTCATGAATCGGTAGCGAATGCGGCGGAACATGGGTGTCAAGACCTCCACTTCCTCATACTGCGTCTTCCCGCAAAAGATCAAAGATCCCGGCGCTGCTGGATATGCCCCTCTGGAAAGCCGCGCCTCGAAACTGAGTTTCTCGGCTTCCCGCCAGCGACTTTCATGCCGGCAGACGCATAAGCGGGCCTCGTTTTCGAAAACCGGATTACTCTCCGGCTCGTCGTGCTCTGAGGCCTTGCAGGCGCGGGCTCTGGTGCCCTGGAGCCGCCGTTCTCAATCCTGAGAATAAGGGGATGCAGGGGAAAGTCAAACGTGAAGAAATTCGAAACAGCAGCCCTATGGTTTCTGATAACTCTTGACCGTGATGACGAGACCTCGGGGTGGGCGCGTGAAAATGAGAACGCCCTTTTCCTCTGAGCGTCCCGGGACGAAATCGAACACCGTCGATGCCTCCTCCTTGTGATCGCCGGCCGTGATAGAGCCTTTGACTTCAACCTTTTCTCCGGTTTCGTCGCCGATGTTCTCAATGGTGAAATCCACATAGTACAGGCCGTCTTCCATCCTTGTCTGGCCCTCTCTGACGAGAAAACGTGCGAGGCGGTCGGCCGGGCTCAGCCAGAACCATACCACCAGGCCGACGATCACCGCCAGGATAGAGAGCGAGATGCCCAGCGATACCCACTCTGCGATCGAATATTCATTCTTCAGCTCTCCAAACAGGCTCAAATCGCCAACCTCCCTGCGGCCCCTCCGATGCTTGCCGGGAAGCCCAGCACAATGACGTAGTTCAGCCACTCCTGATACGACTGGTCCGAACCCAGGATCTTGAAAAGCCAGAGCATGAACAGACTCACCATGAGTGATACCAGATACGAATTGACAGTCTCGAAGACGGGGTGCTGAAAAATGCCCCGCTGCTGCATCCGCTTGCTTTCGGATACGAACGAGGCCTCAAAGACGATGATATAGGAAATGACGAGCGATACCGACATGATTATCAGAATGCCGAGCGACGATTGCCTGCTCGCGATGAAGAGAATCTCCTCCGTCGGCGCTATGGCAAAGGCGACGATGACCGCGCCCAGCGCTGTGGCGCCCATATCCACAAGGGTTCCATGGAGTTTTCCTTCGGCCGTTCTTTCTTCCTCGCCTCTCTGCCGTTCTTGCTGCCGATTTGGATCTTCTCCCTGCGCCTTCTGTCCCTCCACCAGGTGATCGGAAATTCCCACCCCAATCCCGAAAGGGATGGCCTCCATGGTGATGCGGCCGAGCATATTCTCAAGACCGAGATCCGAAGGGAGATATCCGATGATCTTCAGGCTCAGCGCAGCGCAGACGATTGCAACCGCCAGCGCCACAAGACTGTCGAGGATGGATACGCTCCAGACATATTTCTTGTTCATCCGAAAACCGGCGCCGTAGTCCAGGATGATGAGCAGGATAAATGTGGCGGCCAGAGAAAGACTCATGTCCAGGGCATCGACCTGGCTTCCGATCCACCATACTTCCATGGTGTAGAGCAGGGGGATACCGAAAAGAAAGGCCCCCGACACTGCTCGGAGAACGTCATCGAGCTCCTCGAGCCACTGAGAATTTTTTTTGCCAGAAGTCATGGCCTGATTCGCCTCCCGAGTGCTTCAGCCCGGATGTACTCTCATTTCCGGGGCAGGGCAGCCCGCCGGCCGGTTTCTGCGCCGATGTCCCGAGGGCGGTTGCTTATCGTGTACGTTTCCGCCGTCATAATGGTTATTGGTAGGCTCATCAGCACATTTCACAATGGGCGGACAGCGAAGCGCGTCTTTTAGGCTTGAAAGTTTTTTCGGTAAATGCATATAATACTATTGTATTACAATATTACTATTATGAGGGGGTTTCGGCTATGATGGATTATCCCTTGCTGCTTCGTACCTTCTTGATCAGGACGGCGAAGTACTTTTCCAAAAAGGAAATCGTTTCCGTATACCCCGAGGGTGTGTTCCGCTATGATTACGGGTCGTATTACAAACGTGTCTGCCGGCTGGCGCATGCGCTGAAATCTCTTGGCATACGGCGCGGCGACAGGGTTGCGAGCGTCGCCCTGAACGACCATCGCCACCTGGAGCTCTACTTCGGCGTGCCCTGTTACGGGGCGGTGCTCCATACTGTCAATTTCCGGCTGCCTGCACACCATCTGGCTTATATCATCAATCACGCCGAGGACAGGGTGATCTTCGTGGACGAAGACCTGCTCATGTTCGTAGAGCTGGTCAAGGACCAGCTCAAGACCGTCGAGAAATTCGTGGTCCTCTCGCATACGGGCAAAATGCCGCAGACGAGCATTCAAAACATCGTGCTCTACGATGATCTGATCAGGGACTTCCCTGACGAGTACGATTTTCCGACCGATTTGAACGAGAACGATCCGGCCATGATCTGCTATACCTCGGCCACCACAGGCGACCCGAAGGGCGTGGTGTATTCTCACCGGGCCATTGTGCTCCACAGTCTCACGGTAGGCATTACATTCGGGGCGGGCGAGTCCGACTGCATCCTTCACATCGTTCCCATGTTCCACGCCAACGCCTGGTGCGCACCGTTTGCCGGGCTGATAGCGGCATGCAAACAGGTCCTTCCCGGCAGGGAGGTCATCAACATGGAGAAGCTCTGCCGGACGATCGCGGATGAGAAGGTCACCTTCACCGCAGGGGTGCCAACCATCTGGATGCTCCTGTACGACTACCTGGAGAAAGGCGGCTGGCACGACTTCTCGTCATTGAGAACCATCGTGAGCGGCGGAGCTGCGATCCCCAGGACCCTGCTCGAAACCTTCAACGAAAAGTACGGTTTCCCCATCAAGCAGGCTTACGGGGCAACGGAAACCACGCCTCTGGTGTCCGCGGCCATTCCCAAGAGCTACATGGCCGACTTGAGCAGAGACGAGCTCTATGACATCCGCACCAGCGTGGGTATCGTGGTCATGGGCCTGGAGATGAAGCTCGTGAACACCGAGGGCAAAGAGGCGCGAATGGATGGGAAGGAGTGGGGCGAGATCTGGCTCCGCGGGCCGTGGATAGCCAGTGAATACTACAAAGACCCCGAGCGCTCCAAAGAGGCCTTTGCCGATGGATGGTATCACACCGGTGACGTGGCCACCATGGACAGCGAAGGATACGTGCGGCTGGTGGACCGTACCAAAGACCTCGTCAAGAGCGCGGGAGAGTGGATATCTTCCGTAGACCTGGAGAACACGATCATGGGCCATCCGAAGGTGGCGGAGGCGGCCATCATCGGTGTCCCGCATCCCAAGTGGCAGGAGAGGCCTCTTGCTTGCGTGACCGTGGCGGCGGGTCAGAGCGTCACAGCAGACGAGCTGAAGGATTATCTCAAGGACAAGGTCAAGGCGTCCTGGTGGATCCCGGATGATTTCGTGTTCCTGCCCGAGATCCCCAAGACCAGTGTGGGAAAGTTCAACAAGCGGGAACTGCGGAGACTGTACGCCGAGGGGGAGCTCAAGCCGGCGGAGGTTGCATAGTGTCATGAACGGGCCGTCGGGGCCGCCCCGCGGCGGCATCACAATGCGAGGAGGAATGAATGTCGTTACTGGATAGATACTACACCGACGAGCATCACCTGTTCCGGGACCAGGTGCGAAGGTTTTTCGAAAAGGAGGTCGCCCCGTTTGCGGATACCTGGGAAAAAGAGGGCATGGTGCCCAGGTCCGTATGGAAAAAGATGGGCGAGCAGGGCTTTCTGTGCCCGTGGCTTGCAGAAGAATACGGCGGAGTGGGCGCGGACTTTCTCTACTCCTATATCCTTACCGAGGAGCTTGCCAGAACCCGCTGCGGGGGATTTTTCTTCCCCCTGCACTCGGATATCGTGGTTCCGTACCTGAACAGCTTCGGCACCGAAGAGCAGAAGCAGAAGTGGCTTCCCGGATGTGTATCAGGGGACATCATCACCGCCGTGGCAATGACCGAGCCGGGCACGGGCTCCGACCTGGCTGCAATGCGGACATCCGCAGTCAGGGATGGCGACGATTTCATCATCAACGGCCAGAAGACCTTCATATCCAACGGACTGTGCTGCGATCTCGTCATCGTGGCCGCAGTCACCAATCCGAAGGCAGCTTCCCCGTATGAAGGGATGTCGCTCATTGTGGTCGAGGACGGCACGCCCGGCTTCGAAAAGGGAAGGAGGCTCGAGAAGATAGGGCTGCACTCCCAGGATACAGCGGAGATGGCGTTCGTGGACTGCCGGGTGCCCGCTTCCAACCTGCTGGGCCAGGAAGGCAAGGGCTTCTACTATCTCATGCAGAAGCTCCAGCAGGAACGGCTCGTGTGCGCCATGGGCTCACAGGTGGGGGCGGAAGAGGCCCTGCGCGTCACCCTCGACTATACCCGGACCCGGGAGGCATTCGGCAGGGCCATCAGCCGGTTCCAGTACATCTCTTTCGAGCTTGCCAAGATGGCGTCAGACATCGAGGTCGGGAGAGCCTTCCTGGATACCTGCATCGTGGACCACATGGAGGGGAAGCTCGATGTCAAGCGCGCGTCCATTGCCAAGTACTGGATCTGCGAGATGCTCAACCGCGTGGTGAACCGATGCCTGCAGTTCCACGGCGGGTACGGATACATGGAAGAATACCCCATCGCCAGGATGTTCAGGGACGCCAGGGTGCAGACGATCTATGCAGGCACCTCGGAAATCATGCTGCTCATCATCAGCAGACAGATGGGGCTGTAAGAAAAGGCCGCACAAGGGAAGAAATCGGGTGGCATCGATGGCTCAAAAAGGAGGTAGTGCCTTTCGGCCTTTCATGGGGACGGAGGCACGGAGAAACGGAATTTACAAGGCCATGTTACTCTCCAAGCATCTTTTTTCGCAGTGGTTGCGCCCCCCGTCCGCACCCTTTCCAAGCGGCCGGGGGCGGCGGCGGGCGCAACCTTGTTCGTTTCGGGAAGCACGGAATGCACACACGGTCTGCATCCTTCTGACTCGTGTGTGACGGCGGCGGACCGCGAAACACTGCAGGGAAAACAAGGCATCGGGGAAACAGCTTCTGCGGGATGGCGACCCGGCGGAGAAAAGAGAGGGTTTGGAGGCTTCAAGGAACAGACGACGTTTTTGTCTGAAAGAACGTTACACGTATCTTCTCACTGCTTTCACCGCGGTCCTTCACTGATTCGGGCCGCGGTTTTTTTATTCGGGCGCTGGCTCCGGATAATCGATGGCTTTCTTGAGGGCCTTCTGGAGATATTCGATATGAGCGATCAGGGCTGCTCTGGCGGACTCCGGATCGCTTTTTTCCACCGCATCCGCAATAGCGCTGAGCTGCTCCAGGATCTGACCGGCGCTCCCTCTGACGGTGGAAAGCTTCTTGCGGCTGAAAGGGAAGGCGCCAAGAAGCAGGGTGTCGATAGACTTTCTCAGCAGAATGAAGATCGTATTGTGGGTGGATTCGATGAGCTGGTCGAAGTACTGAGCATAGAGCCTCCCTCCCTCCGAGGCGATGGGGACCTGGCGCGCAAGGCCGCTTTGCTCTGCTCTGGTGCACAGTGCGCGCAAGGCCTTTTTTTCCGCACCGGTCGCGCGTGTGCAAGCAATGGATGCAGCTTCTGAATCGAGAATCCTCCTCACGCAGAGCAGTTCCCATATCTTGTTCTGATCTATGGAAAGGAGGTCTTCGATAGGGGATTTCACCTCTTCTTCAGCGGTCCTGACATATTTGCCGCGCTTGTCCCGGGATTCGATATACCCCTTGGCTTCCAGCAGCTTCATGGCCTCACGCAGCGATATTCTGCTGATGCCCAGCATTCTGGTCATCTTTTGCTCGGACGGAAGCCGTTCGCCCTGCTTCAGACCGCCCGACTTGATCAGATCGATGATCTGCCGGGCCACCTGGGTCGGGATATTCGGTGCCTTCACAATCGGTGAAATGCTGATGAGAGTATCGTCCATGATCAGCCCCGACAAAAGATTTACTCAATATGCCCGTCATGTAATCATATGACCAACAATAATACAACTGTAAATCCCGTTTACGGCTCTCGAGCAGGTCGCCATGAATTGTGAACGAGGGCAAGACCGTGAGAGGCGCCGGAGGCATGCTCCATCACTGTTATCCTTATTGCAGAGTCTTTTTTGTTCGTCTATAGTTCTCCTCCATAAGGATCGGGGCGATGAAGTTCTATACGGACAGTGATATCAGGGGGTTGCTCTCGAGGGTCAGAGAAAACGAAGAGACCGCCCGGAAATTCTTCGAAGTCGAGACAAGCGTGCTCTCTACACTGGACTTCGCGGATTTCTTCGATAAGCTTCTCTCCACCATCATGAGCAAGTTCAATGTCGGGCATGTATGGGTCACGCTCATCGATACGGGAAAGGCCACCAGGCTCATCCAGACCTATGCATCTTTTGCGGTCCCGGAAAGGCACCTCAAGATCATCGACCGCCAGACGTTTTCTCTCCTGGTTCCCGACACCGGCACGCCCATGCTCAGAAACGACGGCCTGGATCCATTTGCTCCTCTGATACCCGCGGGGCTGAAGCGTGAGTTCAACTCGATTGCCGTCATTCCTCTCAGTCTTGACGGCGAGGTGGCCGGGAGCCTCAACTTTGCCGACCTCTCCGTTGAGAGGTTCTCCCCTGACGCCGACCCCAGCCTTCTGGAGCAGCTGGGCCTCGTGGTCTCCATCTGCCTCTCCAATGTTGCGGCCCACGAAGAGATAAAGACCCTCGCCTTCAGGGACCCGCTGACCGGGCTGCTGAACCGCAGGGCCATGGAGAGGGCCCTGAACAGGGAGATCGCAAGGGCGAAGCGGTACAGGGGGGACTTGAGCGTGGTGTTCATCGATCTCGACGACTTCAAGAAGGTCAACGACTCGCTCGGGCACGACAGGGGGGATGAGTATCTCGTATACATCGCATCGACCATGTCGAAGATGGCCCGCCAGAGCGATGTCGTATCGCGATTTGCCGGAGACGAGTTCGTTCTCATTCTCCCTGAGACGTCCACAGCGGAGGCCGAGTATCTGATCCTGCGAATGCAGCGGTACTTCAACGATCACCCCGCCTCACTGGGAGGAGCCCGTGTGCCGGTGAGATTCAGCTATGGGATCGCTTCCCCTGACACGGCGGGAGAATGGAGCGCCGCAGCTCTCCTGAAACAGGCCGACGAGCTGCTTTACCGGAACAAACGTGACAGGAAGGCCGGCAGATGACGGCCCCGCCTTCTCGTCCCGCAGGGGGGGCGGTCAGCACAATTTGCAGATCGGGGCGCCGGAACGGATAGAGAAGGGCCTCCGGCCGCCCTGCAGCGGCGTGTAACAGGCACGGTATGAGGTGTTTTTCATAACAAGCGGGCCGCTTCATTTCAGGGCGTTCTTCTCTTTCCTTGCCTTTTTCGGATTCGCAGCCGCGGCTCTCACCGGGGCCGTGCTCTTCATGACCCCCGAAGGCAGGATCGCCTACTGGACCGGCTGGACGTTCGCAGGGCTCACCAAAACGGCGTGGGGAAACGTCCACATCGTCTCGGGCCTGCTCTTTCTCCTGGCCGGAGCGATACACGTCGTCTACAGCGGCAAGACGCTCCTGAGCTATGTAAAGCGAAAAGCCGGCGGAGGCGTTCGGCTGAAGCGGGAGCTCGCCACAAGCGGCGTTCTGGCGCTCATTGTACTTGCGGGAGGAGCCTTGGAATTCCCGCCCTTTGGCCGGGTGTTTCTTCTCAATGAGCGCCTGAAGGATTTCTGGATCAACAGCCGGAATTTCGAGCCCCTGTTCGGGCATGCCGAACGGGTGTCGCTCAGAGTTTTCACCCGGCGGCTGGACATCGATCTCGACCAGGCCCTGAAAGAGCTTGATGCGAACAATATCCAGGTGAAGGATCCCGGCGATTCCCTCGAAGAGATTGCCGGGCAAAACAGCCTTGCCCCCATCGACATCTATCGAGCGATCAGATCGCTCGAACCCGTGCAGGAAGATCTCGGCCGGGCGGGCGGGTCTCACTCCAAAGGCGCTCGAGCGATCCTATGCCGGAAGCGGGATCGGCCGAAAGACCCTGGAGGAGATATGTCTGGAAACGGGCTCTGACTCTGATATCGCCCGGGAGCGGCTTGCTTCGCGGGGCATGGAGATGAAGAGCGGCGAAACGATCAGGCAGACTGCAAAGCGCTGCAATCTCATCCCTCTGGACATCCTCAAGCTCATCCTCGTCGAGGAGAATCAGATGTGAGCCTCCGTCTGCCGCCCGGGCTTTTCAGTCTGGGCAGAAACACCGTAAAGGACGATCCTTTGCCGGGAGTGCTCCGGACGGTGATGGCGCCCCGATGATCGCGCACGATCCCGTGGACGACCGACAGCCCCATGCCTGTGCCCTCCGACTTGGCCTTGGTGGTGAAGAACGGGTCGAAGATGCGCTGCATGGTTTTTTCATCCATGCCCTCCCCCGTGTCCCGCACCACGATACGCACGTAATGTCCTGGCGAGAGGTCGGGCGAGATTTCAGAAGCCGTTTTCGCACCCAGGATCTCCCTGGTGAGCTCGATGTACAGTTCTCCCCCCTGTTCCCGCATGGCGTGGCCGGCATTGTTGCCGAGATTGATCATCACCTGCTTGATCTGGGTCGGGTCCGCCAGCACGTGGGCTCTTCCCGCACGAAGCCGCGAGTGTATCGTTATGGTCGAGGGCAGAGTGGATCTGAGGAAGCTCAACGACTCCTCGATGATGGGGGTTATCGGCAGAGGGGCTTTCTCCTTGAGGCTCCTCCGGCTGAAGGTGACGATCTGCTTCGTGAGATCCGACCCGAGCCTGGCCGCCTCCTGGATTTCTTCGAGGAGCGGATAGGCGGGATGGTCGGTATCGATGTCCATCAGCGCTATCTCCGTGTTGAGAACGATGGGGGTGAAGATATTTTTCAGATCGTGGGCGATTCCGCCGGCGAGGGTCCCAATCGCCTCCAATTTCTGACTCTGGGCGATCTGCTGGTTGAGCGCGGTTTCTCTGGTCACATCCCTCACAACGGATACGAAATTGACGATTCGCCCTTTATCGTCATGCACCGGCGACACCGTGAGGTCCATCTCAACAATCTCGCCGGATTTTTTTTGCCTTCTCTGGCGGGAGTTCCACGTTTTCCCCTCCATGGGCACCCGTTTGAAGTTCTCGCAGCCCGCCGCGCACAGGAAACTTTCATCGGCGCTGTCGATCGCTCTTCCGATGAGCTCACCTCGGCCGTAACCGCTGATCTGCTCGAAGGCCGGGTTGACATATTCGATCACCCAGTCCGGGTTCAGCAGCACGACACCGTCTCCCGCCTGCTCGATAGCGGTGACCAGGCGCTGGAGGTCCCGCTCCATCTTCCTGCGCTCGCTGATATCGATCCCGATACCGATGACGGAGCCGTCCGCCAGGCGGACATTAGTCCACAATCCGGGGGAGATTTCCCCTGAGCGGGACATGGCTTCGTGCACCCTCCAGCCGGGTCTTCCCTCGCGGATGGAAGCCAGGACATCGTTTCTCACCGACTCATCGGGAAAGCCTGCAGCGATGAGGTCCATGGTCCTCGCTTCCTCGAGCGACCAGCCTGAACGCCTTTCCATTTCCTTGTTGATCAGACTGATTTTGCCTTCGGCGTCGAGGAAGATGAGCATGACCGGAATGCTGTCGAGGATGGTCTGAAGAATATTTTTCTGCTCTTTGAGCTTATCCACGGTCTCTGCGAGCGATCTGGCGCGTTTCTTCACCTTCAGGTCGAGCTCCTCGTTGGCCCTCCGAAGGTCTTCCTCGGCCTTTTTCCGATCGGTGATATCCACGGTGGTTCCGATTATGTGGGCCGGGTTTCCCGATTCATCGTAGAAAATGACGCCGCGGTCCATGTACCAGCGGACACTGCCGTCAGGATAGACGATCCGGTAATCACCTTCGACCTCCCGCCGGTGCTCCCTGGCGGCGTGCTCAACATTCCGGAATACTCTCGCCAGGTCATCGGGATGAACGATCTTTTTCCAGTTCTCGAAGGAGCCGTCGAAATCCGGGGGCAGACGGTAGACCTCCTTCATTTCATCGGTCCAGTTGTGCCGGCCCGCTTTCATATCCCAGTCGAAAATGCCCACATGCCCCGACTGCTGCGCCAGCTTGAGCCGCCGCTCGCTCTCGAGGAGTCTTTCTTCCATCTGCTTGCGCTCGGTGATATCGGTGATGAAACCTTCCAGCGCCACGAGATCCCCTTTCCGGGAAAAGATTCCCCGGCCCTGCTCCCAGACCCATTTCTCCTGTTCGTCGGCGGTCCTGATCCGGTACTCCATTCTGAAGGGGCTCCGCTCGTCCAGCGCCTTCTGGATACTGTCCCACACACGACGCCGGTCATCGGGATGGATAAGCGAAGCATACGACAGTATCCGGTTTTCCACCAGATCATCGGGCAGGCAGCCGGTGAGCTCGGTACAGCCGTCGCTCACGAATTCCATGGTCCAGTGGGCATCGTTTCTGCATCGATACGCCATGCCGGGCAGGTTGCTCATCAGCGTGGAGAGGGATCGCCGGCTCTCCTCAAGGGCCTCCTGGATGCGCTTTCGCTCCGTGATGTCGCGGGCAACCGCTACGATTCTGAGCTCGCCGTTGATGAGCGCCTTCTTGAGGTTTATCTCTTCCCAGAAAAGGTTGCCGGATTTGTCTTTCGAATGCCATTCGAAGAGCAGCTCGCCGTCGCTCAGCACCTCTCGGATTTTTTCGAGCGCCTCTTCCTGGGTGTAGGGGGGGACGCCCGAGCTCAGATCTCCCACAGTGAGCCTCCTGGCTTCCTCGGCTGTATACCCATATCTTTCCGTCATCTTCCTGTTCACATCAAGAATTGCTCCGGTCCGGATGTCATGGATGAAGATCGCATCGTTGGCTGCATCGAATATGGCCCGGTAGTCGGATCCGGGCGCCCGCAGCTCCTCTTCCGCACGCTTTTCTCCCGTGATACCCTTGAGAACGAGCGTGAATCCCTTTTTCGTGGACAGGCAGTGGAAAGAAATCCATCGACGACCGGATGAGGGGAGTCGGGCCTCCAAGCGGACCGAGGAATGCGTCTCTGCCGCCCGGACGAGCCCTTCAGACAGCCTGTCCAGGAGAGGAGCGGCGATGATATCCCGCAAGGGGCGGCCTTTCAGGGATCTCAGAGGCGCCTGGAGAACCGCTGCAGCGGAAGCGTTCGCATAGGTGATCCTCATGCTTCGATCGAGGTGGATCGTCCCCATGTCGAACCCTTCGAATGTCCCGGACACATCGGAAGCGGGCATGGCGCGCCGTGCTCTCGAATGCAGCGTATGGCGTTTTGTCTGGTACATGCATGTTCCCGGCACTGTTATTGCTTCACCGATGGTCTCCAAAGGATGACTGCAAGGGCGAGGTCTTCAGGACCTCATATTAAAGAGAAAACCTGATAAAACGAGCCCGTGAAAATCGTTTTCATTACGATAAGGGCCTTATCCGTGAAACTCTCTATCCGATAAGACATGCTCATAATGATGTCAAGCTGTAATTTTCATCAGATCCGCCACGCGAAACTCCCGGTATCGTCATGCATCCCGGGTGCCGGGAAAGAGCCCCTGCTCTTTTCATCCGGACCTGTGCCTTGTGCGGCACCCAGCTGGAGACATATGTTATAGAATAATAACCTCAAGAAAGAGTTTCAAAACACGATCCGGCACGTTCCCGATACGAGAGGAAGAAGCAATGGATCAGGGAGCGGCGGGGCGTCGAACCGATCGTCCGGTTCATCCGCATCAGGATCGCAGTGTAAACGGCGCCGCTTTAAGCAGCCGCCCGGTATCCGGCATAGGCAAGCGCGATGCCGGCAATGGATCGAATCACGCTTCCAGGCGCTCATCCTTCTTCCCTGCCGAATCCCGCCACCTGGCATAGGCGGCGAGGTGCCCCAGTGATCTGACTGCCTTGGCTGTAGTGGAAAAGAAGGGGATCCCATGGTCTTCTATGAGGATGCTAAGCTTGTGGACAGCCTCCCTCGACGGTCCGTATGCCCATGCCGCCACCGGCTTTCTCATATTCCGGTGCATATGCCCGAGCATATCCAGATAAAGCTCGGGCGCCATATAGTTGCCGATATACACGTTGAAATAGATGCAGTCGACGGCGGGGTCTTCCATGAGAACATCGTAGCATTTCATGTAATGGGAGAAGACGGCCATGCCATCCATGGCGGAAGCCGGGCCCAGGTCGATGGGATGGGAGCCCAGAGTTGCGCTGATGTGCGAGAGCGCCTCCCTGCTGGGGCCGGCCAGGGTCCCGGGTGCGAGTCCCGATGGTATTGCGGCGTCGATGCATTGGATGCCGATCGCGCCGGTCAGGGTGATGACGCCCAGCCGGTTGCCACGGGGAAGAACGCCCGGAGCGAATATCTTTGCGCAGTCCAGCAGATCTTCATATTCGTCCACCCTGATGACGCCGGCCTTCCGGAACAGGGCATCGTAAAGCATGTCGTTTCCGGCCAGGGAGCCGGTGTGGGACGCCATGGCCTCGCCCGCCTCCGGAGACCTGCCGCCTTTCAGGCAGAGGATCGGCTTATTGCGGGAGACCCTGTTCGCGACGGCAAGAAGCTCCCGGGGCCGTCTGCTGTGCTCTATGTACAGAGAAATCACCCGGGTGTGGGGATCGTCGTTGAGATACTCCAGGCAGTCGACCTCGTCGATGTCGCACATGTTGCCGAGATCGATGACCGATCTGATGCCGATGAACCGGTAATCGGTGAACGGCACGGCCTGGGGGCCGTACATGCCTGTCTGCGTAATGATCGAAAGGGAGCCCTTGGGGGGAAGGCGATATCCCGTTTCGTACGGTATGGTGGAAAACCTCGACCCCGGGCTGAACACCCCGAGGGTATTCGGCCCGATGATACGCATTCCGCAGCCTCTGGCTATGGCGAGTATTTCCTCCTGGCGCTTCCTTCCTTCAGCCCCGCTCTCACCGAAGCCGTCCGAGACCACGACCGCCCTGCGAATGCCCTTTTCCCCGCACTTTCTCAGGATATCGGGGACCTGACGGTATGAGGTGATGACCACCGCCAGATCGGCGCTTCCATTCATCCCGCTCACGTCCCGAATGACCTTGAGCCCGCAGACAGTCTCCGCACTCGGATGCACGGGGTAGACCCTTCCGGAATACCCGAGCTCCAACAGGTCCTTGATCACGACTCCGGCCCCGAAGAACCAGTTTTCCTTCATACTTCCGAACAGGGCCACCCCTTTCGGGTTCAGGAAATCACGTACCTCGGATGACATGCGAATACCCCCTCCATACCATGATGCACATAAAAATACCCCTGATAAAAAGGTATTATAATATGGAACCACTGTGAGTTCCAGCAAAAAGACGGGCAGGTGAAACAGACTCCCAGGGGGTCGTAGTATGCCGCTCGGCGAGACCCTATATCCCGTTGGCCGTTATCTCCCGGATGAAAGTTTCCACCAACACCGGGTCGAAGGACGATCCGCTGAGCTTCCTGAGAACATCAAAGGCCTCGGGCAGGGATCTTCCTTTCTGATATGGTCTGTCGGTGATGAGCGCATCGAACGTATCCGCTACCCCGATGATTTTTGCGCCGAGCGGGATCTTATCACCGGTAATGCCACGCGGGTATCCCGTTCCGTCCTCCCGTTCATGGTGGCAGTAGACGTAGTCGATGACCCTTGGTGAAAATCTCAGATTGAGCAGGATCGCCTTTCCCATCTCAGGGTGCTTCTTGATCTGCCTCAGCATCGATTTGGATGGGCGTTCCTTCACATTCCTGAAGACCCGGGAGCTGAAACGGATTTTCCCGATGTCGTGAAGCAGGCCCGCTGTCCTGATATCGTGAACCTCGTTGTCGGGCAGCCGCAGCCTCAGAGCGAGCCTGCGGGCAAAGCAGGAAACACGCTGGGCGTGGCCTTCTGAATACTGGTCTCTTACACCAAGGCTGTGAGTGATCTTTGCTGCTGTCTGGAGGGTATTTTTCTGCATAAGCATCGTTCCCTTGAGATGTTCCGTCTCCGTGTTTGGATTCTCAATGCCGCATCCACCCAGTGTCGTGCCTTAACAGATGACGATGAGGAGGTCAAGGCCGGCGGCCGCTTCTATGGCACTGATAACTCATGATGTATACCTATCCTCCCCTGATTTTTCATCGGGATTTCATGCATGATGCCCTTTGTGCTCAGGGGCTATGCAGGAACCAGGCCCGATCCTGAGCAGTCATGCATGGAAAGGACGCCGAACCCGGCTCTGGGGCGGGAAAAAGAGACAATAACCTTGCGTTATTTTGGGCGCCTACATATGGCAATGCGTCGAGGATCATGTTCACTAATGAAACCCGGTGTACAAAAACAGCGCATCCCGTACGGTTACAATCGTGCCCGTCATCCGGTCCCGTCCTGATACGGGTGCTCTGCTCCGGAATTTTCCGCAACCGAGCATATCATTGCATGCTTATTGCAACAGCTGGGAAAAACAGCATAAATTCAGCAAAGGAGCGGATGCTATGTCGAGAGGAAAAATTCGTATCGTTGTTTTGTTGCTGGCATTCCTTCTGGGTACCGCGTGCAGCGAGAGGCAGGATGATGCAGGGACGTTGTCCCTCGGACTCACAGATGCCGCTTCGAGCGATTATCAGGCCGTCTACGTCACAATAAAGGAGGTCCAGGTCCACATGGGCGAAGACGGGGGCGGCCCATGGGAAGTGGTGGCTTCGCCCAACAAGACATACAACCTTCTGGAGCTGGTGAACGGAATGATCGAGCATCTGGGGGTGTCCGACCTCAAGGCCGGAACCTATACCCAGATGAGGCTCATAGTCGGCGACGAGGCGGAAGAAGAGACCAATATCCTGGGAGAGAACCACCCATATGCGAACTATCTCATAGACTCCGCGGACCGGTACCTTCAACTGAAGGTCCCGAGCGGAGTTCAGAGCGGCATCAAGCTGGTACGCAGTTTCGAGATCATGGAAGGTCTGACCACCGAGCTGGTCCTGGACTTCGATGTGGATAAGTCTGTCGTGAAGGCGGGAAACAGCGGAAACTGGCTTTTGAAGCCGACTATAAAGGTCATTGATGCCTTAGAAAACGCCACGGTGAGCGGAGCAGTGGTCGGCAATTCGGCCGAGCTGCTCGCGGGAGTAAAGATCAGCGCCCAGGTATATGATCCGGACACAGGGCAGGTCGATGTGGACACCTCCACCCTTTCCGATGAGGCGGGGGAGTATCTGATGCACCTGGCGCCCGGCGCTTATACCATCGTCGCATATCTCGATGGATACAGCCCTGTATGTACAGAGCTGGCCGTGGCGGATGGGGGGGATTATCAGGCGTCTTTCGCGCTCACTCCTACGGTAATGAATGATATCACCTGCAATGTAATACTTTCCCAGAGCCTTCAGGGCCGCATCGCCACCATCCGGTTCATCCGGACGTCCCCCTGCAGAGAGACGAAGCTGGTCGAGCTCAAAGCCCTCAACGTTTCTGAAAGCGGAGCATATTCAGTTTCTCTGCCCGCAGGGACTTATCGCGTGATCGCCGCGGACGGAACCACGACGCTGCCTGTTCAGAATATCGCCGCAGGCGGCTCTGTCACACTTGACTTCACTGCGAACTGATATAGATCAGGCACAGAGCGGACAGCGGCTTTTCGGCAAGGGCTCCAAAGGAGGAGCGGGTTCTCTCTTCCTCCG
>DCDF01000040.1:0-3751 GCA_002316295.1 Syntrophaceae bacterium UBA1062
CATGTCAAGACCTGACCCCTTTCTTTATTTCTGTCACATGTCAAGACCTGACCCCTCTTCTTTTTCAGATGGATTCGAGGATTGTCTGAAAGGGGACGGCGCCTTCCCGGATGCATCTAGGCGGCCAGGTCGTGAGATCCACCAGCGTGGAGGGCATGCCGCCCGGGGACTTTCCGCCGTCGAGAACGGCGTCGATGTCGGGGCTCCATGCAGCCACTTCTTCGGGTGTGCTTGCGGGCGCTTGCCCCGACGGGTTCGCAGAGGTGGAGGTGATAGGACCAGCGGTCCCGGTGAGAATGCGGGCAAGAGGATGGGGAGACACTCTCAGGGCGATCTTCCCCTCGGGCGCCAGGATCGGATGGACATCGCCCCGCGCCGTGAGAACGGCGCTCAAGGCTCCGGGCCAGAATTTCTTCAGAAGCGATTCCTGCCGAGCGTTCACCCGGGCGACCGAGAGCGCTTCCGGAAGGCTCGATACCAGCACGATCATGCCCTTGGTGGCATCCCTTCCCTTGATGCGGAGAATCCTCTCGATGCCGGTGACATCGGCGATCCGTGTTCCCAGACCGTAGAACGTCTCCGTGGGGTAGGCGATGACCGCGCCCGGGGAATGGATAAGAATGGCCGCAGCTTCCGATGCGTCCCGCGTGATGCGCATGGTCAGAGCTTCTTGATGCTCTCGTCCGCCTCGAGGACGCTCTTTTTCATGTCCTGCCGGTAGATCTTGAGCTTTTCGGCCATTTCCGGGCTGGAGATCGAGAGTATCTCCGCGGCAAGAAGGGCGGCGTTTCTGGCGCCCGCTTTTCCCACTCCCATGGTGGCTACCGGGATTCCCGGAGGCATCTGAACCATGGAAAGCAGGGCGTCCATCCCGTTCAGGGACGAAGAGTCGATGGGAACGCCGATGACCGGCAGCGTGGTGTGCGCCGCTACCACTCCGGCCAGATGGGCCGACATGCCGGCGCCGGCTATGATGATCGAAAAGCCGTTGTCACGGGCGGACCTGCTGAAGTCGGTTACCTCTTCAGGGGTCCTGTGGGCGGAGAGTATCCGCATTTCGCAGGCTATGCCGAACTGCCGCAGCACGCCTGAACACTCCTCCATGACCGGGAGGTCTGATTTGCTTCCCATGATGATGGCAACTTTCATGACAACCTCGCCAGGGCTTTGTGCCCGATATCTCTCCGATAGTGCATCCCTTCGAAGGCGATGCAGGAGACCGCCCGGTAGGCCTTGTCGATGGTCGATTTCAGATCGTCGCCCAGAGCGGTCACCCCCAGCACTCTTCCACCGGCCGTGACGGGCCGGCTGTCCAGGAGCCTGGTGCCGGCGTGGAAGACCTTGACGCCGGGAATTTTCTCGGCATCGTTGATTCCCTCGATGGCCTTTCCCTTCTCATACGTCCCGGGATAGCCGCCCGACGCCATGACCACGCACACGCTCGGACCGTCTTCCCATGAGAGGTCCATGTTTCTGATGCTTCCGCCTCGGGCGGTTTCGGCCAGCAGCGGCACGATGTCGCTCTTGAGCCGCATGAGCAGGGGCTGGGTCTCCGGATCACCCATGCGGGCGTTGAACTCCAGCACGTACGGTCCGGAGTCGGTCATCATGAGGCCTGCATAGATGACGCCGCGATAGGTGATGCCCTCTCTCTTCATGACGTTCACGAGGGGGTAGAGGATCTTTTCCAGGACGTCGCCATACGAAGCCTCATCGAGGACCGGAGCGGGTGAGTAGGCGCCCATGCCTCCGGTGTTGGGCCCCCGGTCGTTGTCGAAGACCGGCTTGTGGTCCTGGGAGGAGGCCAGGGGAATGATGTGCTCTCCGTCGCATACGGCGATGAACGAGGCCTCTTCTCCCGTGAGCCGCTCTTCGATCACCACCGACGAGCCCGCGTCTCCGAACGCGCGGGAAACCATGACCTCGTCCAGTGCCATCAGCGCCTCCTCCTTGGAGGAGGTGACGATCACGCCCTTTCCCGCAGCCAGGCCGTCGGCCTTGACCACCAGCGGATAGTCCGCATCCCGGATGTATGACCTGGCCTGATCGACATCCGAAAAGACCCCGGACCGCGCCGTAGGTATGGATGCCCTGCGCATCATCTCCTTTGCGAAAGACTTCGACCCTTCGAGCAGAGAAGCGCGTTTATCCGGGCCGAACACGGGAAGCCGCTCTGCCTGGAACGCGTCCGCTATTCCTGCGGTCAGGGGCGCTTCGGGCCCCACCACGGTAAGATCGATGGCGTTGTCCTTGACGAACCGGACCAGCGAGGGGATATCATCCGACGGAATTCCCACGCACACGGCATCGCCTGCGATGCCGCCGTTACCCGGCGCGCAGAACACCTCGTCCGCCAGGGTGCTCTGGGCGATCTTCCAGCATAAGGCGTGTTCCCGTCCTCCCGAGCCGACCACCAGGATTTTCATGGCCGCGTCCTAGTGCCTGAAGTGGCGCATGCCGGTAAAGATCATGGCCATGTCGTGCTCGTCGGCCGCCTCGATGACCTCCTGATCCCTCACCGAGCCGCCGGGCTGGATCGCCGCCGTGGCGCCCGCCCTGGCCGCCTCGTCGATGCCGTCCCTGAAGGGGAAGAACGCATCGGATGCCACCACCGTGCCCTTGGTGGAAAGGCCTGCATTGCCGGCCTTGATGATGGCGAGCCGGGAGGAGTCGACCCTGCTCATCTGTCCAGCACCCACACCCACGAGCTGATCCTTGGCGGCATAGACGACGGCGTTCGATTTGACGAACTTGACGATCTTCCAGGCGAACTTCAGGGCCTCCATCTCATCAGCGGTGGGCTTGCGCTTCGTGACCACCGCGGCCTTGTCCAGATCGACGTCGCCCAGGTCCCTGTCCTGCACCAGCAGCCCGCCGACGACCCGGCGAGTGTTCAGGAACTGCTTCTTGGCCGATTTCCCCAGGGCGATCTCCGGGACCTTGAGGAGCCGCACGTTCTTCTTCCGGGTGAGGATGTCCAGCGCCTCCCTGGTGTAGTCGGGCGCCACCACCACCTCGGTGAACACGTCGCCGATGGCCTCGGCAGTGGATGCATCCACGGGCCTGTTCAGGCCCACGATCCCTCCGAAGGCGGATGTGGGGTCTACCGCGAAGGCCTTCTTGTAGGCCTCCGACAGAGAGTCTTCGGACTGTGCCGCGCCGCAGGGGTTGGAGTGCTTGAGGATCACACATGCGGGCTTTTCGAACTCCATGATGAGGTCGAGCGCAGCGTCCGCATCCATGATGTTGTTGTACGAGAGCTCCTTGCCCCAGAGCTGCTGGGCGGTGGAGATGGACGGCTGGTCCACGGAGAGCTCGCTGTAGAACGCCGCTTTCTGGTGGGGATTTTCCCCGTAGCGCATGATCTGGCTCCGCTTGTACTGGACGGTGTAGGTAAGCGGGAACCGGCTTTCTTCGATGTCGATGGACTGCAGATAATTCGATATGGCCGCGTCATACCGCGCTGTCAGCGAGAAGGCGTTGCGCGCCAGCTCGAAGTTGGTCTTCTCGCTCACGGAGCCGCCGGTGCTCTTCATTTCCTCGATGATGCGGCCGTAGTCCGCAGGATCGGTGACCACGGTGACGTACGGGTAATTCTTCGATGCCGCGCGCACCATGGCCGGTCCGCCGATGTCGATGTTCTCGATCGCGTGCTCGAGCGGGGCTCCCGAGGCCACCGTATCCTCGAACCGGTACAGATTGACCACGAGCATGTCGATGGGCTTGATGCCCTCTTTTTTCATGGATTCCA
>DCDF01000040.1:3964-19373 GCA_002316295.1 Syntrophaceae bacterium UBA1062
TAGTCGGATATGTCCACAACCTTCACACCGTTTTCCCGCAGGATTTTCGCCGTACCTCCGGTCGAGATGATCTCCACGCCGAACGATGCGAGTTCCTTGATGAAATCTACGAGACCCCCCTTATCGGTGACACTGACCAGTGCCCGTTCAATTTTTGGCATACAAACTCCTTTCCCACGTGTATTCAAGAGAGCAGAAGGCAGTACGGCGGTTCAGTTGTTGCTTGCTCCGTTAAACCCCACTCTTTGCATATAATACCAGGTAAGAAACGGGACTATTCTTTCGAACAGGCCTACATCGAGATAGCTGATGTTCTCCACGTGATTCTTTACCTCGGCGCCCGATATGTCGCCGGAGATCATCCCGTCACGCAGTCGGGTGATCCGGGAATAGAGCCTGTCTCTCATGGAGGGGTCCTCCACATACGCGGTGACGTAGCGGCTCATTTCGGCGAACAGGCTCTCCATGTCCATCAGCCCGGGCGTGCTGGTGTTCTCCGACTCCAGCTCGTCGATCAGGGAAGAAAGAAAGGACCTCGCGTCCTCCAGCCCCAGGCGATAGGTTTCCTCGACCACGATCTCGTCGAAGTCTTCCAGAAACGAGGTGCAGAACTCGATGGAAAGAAACTCGAGTACATACGGGTGGTGCTCGCCGAGCATTTTCGTCAGGATGGAATCGGCCCGCTCCTTCCATTCGAGGGCCGGCTCTTTCTCGAGTGACTCCAGCAGCAGCCCGTTCACCTCATCGAGCAGATCCTTCAGCAGGACGATGTACTTGGCAAGGCACCGGTTCACTTTCATGCCGCTATCATATACAGCGATTGGGGACAGGGTCAAGCCTGTTCATGCAGTGAGGTGTGTGTTATAGATATTTTCATGCGCCGTGAGAACATTGAAGATATCGTCAGAGACGAAAATGCACTGAAATCGCACATCGAGAGCCTGTTGTGCAACCGGCAGAGGAGACTCATTCCCAAAGACGATCTCCGGGAATCGGCCGTGCTCATCCCTGTATGCTTTGAAGACGGGCATCCGTGGGTGATCGTCACCAAGCGGTCCATGACCGTGGAGCACCATCGGGGGGAGATCTCCTTTCCTGGCGGAAGGGCGGAGCCCGGCGATAAGGATCTCGTCTTTACCGCCCTGCGGGAGGCGGAGGAGGAGATCGGGCTGAAAAAGGACGATGTGGAGGTCCTGGGTCTTCTGGACGATCACATCTCCATCCTCGGCTACCACATCACCCCGGTCGTGGGGGCCATTCCCTCCCCCTACCGGTTCACCATCAACTCCGAGTCCGAGGTTCTGCTCCGCGTCTCGCTGATCTCTGCGCTGAAGGATACGGTATGGATGGCCGAGAAGACCACCTTCATGGGCCGCGACATCAATATCTATTATCTCGAGATCGACGGAGGAATCCTCTGGGGGGCGAGCGCCCGGATGTTCAAGCACTTCGTCGATCTCATTGCGGGCAGGACCGTCTGTTACGGCCCCGTATCCCCAAAGGCCAAGGCATGGGTCCGCGAGCTCCTCGGCCGCCAGGCCGGCCACGCCTCGGGCCGTTGAGCGCCGGGCGCCGAGGCTAGATCGACAGGGATCTCCCGGTCAGAATTTCATACGCAGCAAGATACTTCTGCGAGGTCTTGCGGATCACGTCTTCCGGAAGACGGGGACCGGGCGGGGTCTTCTGCCAGTCCAGGGTTTCAAGGTAGTCCCGGACGAACTGCTTGTCGAAGCTCGGCTGCGGGCCGCCGGGCTTATAGCCGTCCCTGGGCCAGAACCGCGACGAGTCGGGGGTGATCGCCTCGTCGATGAATATGAGCTCCCCATCCAGAAGCCCGAACTCGAATTTCGTATCCGCGATGATGATGCCCTTCCCGAGCGCCTCTTCCGATGCCATGGAATAGATGGCGAGTGATACGTCGCGCACCTTGCTCAGGAGGGCGGGGTCGACCAGGCGGGATGCCTCCTCGAAGCTGATGCTCTCGTCGTGCCGGCCCGGCTCCGCCTTTGTCGACGGGGTGAAAATGGGCTCGGGCAGCTTCTCCGACTCTCTGAGCCCGGCGGGCAGCTCGATGCCCGATATGGCACCCGTGTTCAGGTATTCCTTCCACCCCGATCCTGAGACATAACCCCGGACGATACATTCGGTGGGGAGGGGTTTGGCCTTTTTCACCAGCATCGACCGGCCCTTGAGCTTCGGATCTCCCCTGAAGGGCTCCGGATACTTGTCTACGTGCGAGGTCACCACGTGGTTGTCGATGAGGTGCGAGGCCTTCCTGAACCAGAACAGCGAGATCTGATTCAACACATGGCCCTTGCCCGGAATGGGGTCCGGCAGCACGACGTCGAAGGCGGATATCCTGTCGGTCGTCACGATCAGGAGATGGTCCGCGCCCGCCTCGAATATCTCGCGGACCTTGCCGCTCGAGAGCTTGCTCGCTCCGGGGAATGTGTAGTCTACAAGGGTCTCCATGGCCCGTCCTCCTGGCGGAAATAGAGGGTTAAGATGCCAAAAAAGTGTTGAAAAAGTCAATAGCCTATTATACATTGACGAGCCTTGGAAAGAGTGACGACACGCTCTTTTACGCGTAGGCCGAAAGAGCGATGGTGAGACGGAGATGAACGACCCACACATGCCTGAGGTGCAGGGGAATCTGGCGTATACGTGCATCGGGTGCTCAAGGCGCTACGATATCTACGATTTTGTCTACACCTGCCCCGAGTGCAGGTCGTTGCTGAAGATAGAGAACACCCACTTCCACAAGCTCAAGGAAACACCCGCGGAAAAGTGGAAAGAGATTTTCGATTCCCGCAGGAGCACGAACAAGCCGGAGCTTTCGGGCGTGTTCCGGTTTCACGAGCTGATCCTTCCCATCGTGCCTCTGAACGACATCATCTACCTCGGTGAGGGCCAGACGCCTGTGGTGAGGGCGAACGAGGAGATGAGCTCCTGGGTGGGGGCGCCTTTTCTCGTCAAGAACGACGGGCTCAACCCGTCGGCAAGTTTCAAGGACCGCGGGATGGCCTCCGCCATCAGCTTCCTGAACCATGTCATCCGCGCCAGAAACCTGGACCACGTGCTCGGCATCTGCGCCTCCACCGGCGACACCTCGGCCGCCGCCGCGCTCTATCTGAGCTATCTGCCCAAGTCCAAGGTGCAGGCGGTCGTTCTCCTGCCCCAGGGCAGGGTCACTCCCCAGCAGCTCTCCCAGCCGCTCGGCTCAGGCGCGATCGTGATCGAGATGCCCGGGGTGTTCGACGACTGCATGCGGGTGGTCGAGGAGCTCGCCCAGGATTATCACGTCTTTCTGCTAAACTCCAAGAATCCGGTGCGGATCCTCGGGCAGAAGTCGTACGCCTATGAGATCGCACAGCAGCTCGACTGGGACACGAGCGACCTCGTCGTAGTCGTGCCCATCGGCAATGCCGGCAATATCACCGCGGTCATGGAAGGGTTCATCGACCTGCACGAGCTCGGCATCATCCCGGTCCTGCCGACGATACTCGGCGTCCAGAGCCATCACGCCGACCCCATCGCCCGCTGGCGGGCATCCGGGACATACACACCGCTCAGGGTCACCCCGTCGGTGGCCCAGGCTGCGATGATCGGCGATCCGGTATCGTTCCCCAAGGTCAGGAAGCTCGTACAGGAGCATTTCGACGACCGGTTCCATGTAGTGTCCGTGACCGAGACCGAGATCATGGAGGGCATGCTCAGGGCAAACCGCAACGGACACGTGGTGTGCACCCAGGGGGGGGAATCGGTCGCAGGGCTGAAGAAGGCGCTTGATGAGGGGATACTCCCTGCATCCAAACGCTTCATTGTGGACTCCACGTCCCACCAGCTCAAGTTCGCGGTGTTCCAGCAGATGTATTTCGAAGACGGTTTCGCACCGGAATACGGGGTCTGCACCAAGAGTTCTCTGAAAAACAAGCCTGTCCCGCTTGAAGCGAGTGCATCCACGATCGCCCGATATCTCGGGCTTCAGAAGAAGGCCCGTACGTGATGTCCGGATCCGATCCGTGCATGAGCGTCAAGGGCTTTCTTCCGGCGGTCCGGGCTGCGGCCGCGCCCGGTACGAGTGTGCCGCTGGATAAGGCTGCCGGAAATGTGTTAAGGCATGAAATATCCGGAGTATCACCTCACGTGAACTGAAAAACGACAATCAGGAGGAGCAAATTCATGGCAAACAGGAACTTTTTGTTTTCATCGGAATCCGTGACAGAAGGGCATCCGGACAAGGTGGCGGACAATATCTCCGACGCGATTCTCGATGAAATCATAGCGAATGACATCCATGCCCATGTCGCCTGCGAGACCATGGTCACAACCGGCCTCGTTATCGTAGCCGGCGAGATAACGACGGCCCATACCTTCGACGTCCAGAGGCTGGTCCGCCAGACCATCAAGGAAATCGGATACACCGAGGGCATCATGGGGTTCAGCTGGAACACCTGCGGGGTCATGGTTTCGCTCGATCGGCAGTCTCCAGACATCAATATGGGCGTTGAGGAGAGCGACGGGCACGAGCAGGGAGCCGGAGACCAGGGCATGATGTTCGGTTTCGCGTGCGATGAGACCGATGTCCTGATGCCCGCGCCCATCTACTATGCACAGAAGCTCACCAAAGGCCTTGCGGATGTGCGAAGGGCGGGCATCCTCGAGTTTTTGAGGCCGGACGGCAAGTCGCAGGTGACGGTACAGTACGAAAAGGGCATCCCGACTCGGGTGGATGCAGTGGTCATCGCGGCCCAGCACGACGAGGACGTGGACAATGCCACCATCCGGGAAGGCATCATGGAAGAGGTCATCAAAAAACAGATCCCGGCTGACATGCTCGACGAGAAGACCAAGTACTACATCAACGCGACCGGCAGATTCGTTCTGGGCGGTCCCCACGCAGACTGCGGGCTCACCGGCCGAAAGATCATCGTGGACACCTACGGCGGCTTTGCAAGCCACGGCGGGGGCGCCTTCTCGGGCAAGGATCCTTCGAAGGTGGACCGCTCAGCCGCCTATATGGCGCGCTATGTGGCGAAGAACGTCGTGGCGGCAGGCCTTGCGAAGCGGTGCACGGTTCAGCTCGCCTATGCGATCGGCGTGGCCGATCCGGTATCGGTGATGATCAACACCCAAGGCACCGGCACAATCGATGACGACAAATTGTCGCGCGTCGTAAGGGAAGTCTTCCCCTTGAAGCCGAAGGGGATCATCAAGAAGCTCGATCTCCTGCGGCCTATTTTCAGGAAGACTGCGGCGTATGGACATTTCGGCAGAACAGAGCCGGAATTCACCTGGGAAAACACCGACATGACCGGCCTGCTCAAGGAAAAGGCAGGTGTGTAATGGCTGAAAAGGCTGCAGAGTTGGGTTCCGGGATCCCGGACTATACCGGTCTCGGATACAAGGTGGCCGACATGGCCTTGAAGGATTTCGGCAGAAAGGAGATCGAAATCTCCGAGCAAGAGATGCCGGGTCTCATGGCCGTCAGGGAGAAGTATGCGAACGAGAAGCCTCTGGCCGGTGCACGGATCACCGGGTCTCTGCACATGACCATCCAGACGGCGGTTCTCATCGAGACCCTGAAAATGCTCGGAGCCGAGGTGAGATGGGCCTCGTGCAACATCTTCTCCACCCAGGACCATGCTGCTGCGGCCATTGCCGCGACAGGGACTCCGGTCTTCGCGTGGAAGGGTGAATCACTGGAGGAGTACTGGGCCTGCACCATGGCCGCCCTGGACTTCGGAAACGGGCAGGGGCCGCACCTCATCGTGGACGACGGCGGTGATGCAACGCTCATGGTCCACAAGGGCTTTCAGGCCGAAGAGAATCCCGCGCTGATGGATGCGTCCGTGAACAACAAGGACCTTGCCATCATCAACCGCATCCTCAAGCGAAAGTATGATGAAGACCCCTCCTTCTGGCACAGGGTGGTGGGCTCCATAAAGGGTGTCTCCGAGGAGACCACCACCGGGGTTCACCGGCTCTACCAGATGCTGGAGAACAGGACGCTGCTCTTCCCGGCCATGAACGTCAACGATTCGGTCACCAAGAGCAAGTTCGACAACCTCTACGGCTGCCGGGAATCCCTGGCGGACGGCATCAAGCGTGCCACCGACGTGATGGTGGCCGGCAAGGTGGTCTGCGTGTGCGGGTACGGAGACGTAGGCAAGGGATGCGCCCAGTCCATGAGAGGGTTCGGCGCCCGCGTGCTGGTCACCGAGATCGACCCTATCTGCGCCCTGCAGGCGGCCATGGAGGGGTACCAGGTGGTCACGGTGGAAGACGCCCTGAGCGAGGCCAACATCTTTGTCACCGCCACCGGCAACTGCCGGGTGATCCGCATCGAGCACATGGAGAAGATGCTGGATCAGGCGATTGTCTGCAACATCGGCCACTTCGACGATGAGATCGAAGTGGACAAGCTCGAGGGCTATCCCGGTATCAAGAAAACGAACATCAAACCCCAGGTGGATAAATACACCTTCCCGGACGGGCACTCGATCTTCCTGCTCGCCGAAGGCCGGCTGGTGAACCTGGGGTGCGCCACCGGGCATCCATCGTTCGTGATGTCGAACTCGTTCACCAACCAGGTACTGGCGCAGATCGATCTCTGGCGGAACCCCCGGGAGATCAGCGTCAGGACGCTGCCCAAGATCCTCGACGAGGAGGTGGCCCGCCTCCATCTGGGCAAGCTCGGGGCCAGGCTTTCAAAGCTTACCGCTGAGCAGGCGGCGTATATCGGCGTGAGCGCGGAAGGGCCCTTCAAACCGGAACACTACCGGTACTGAGCACGGCATTCGCAGGGAAAACGGGGCCGGACACGAGGTCCGGCCCCGGATCAAACATGGTCGTCCAGCCAGGAGCGGAGGTGGGAGAGCACTGTGGCGCGGTCGGCCGGGAGTTCGTTGTACACCTCGTGCCTGCACCCCTCGTAGCACCTGAAGGTCTTGTCGTCCGCGCCGAGAGCGTCGAAAAGGTCCCTCTGCCCTAAAAACGCGGTATCGAGCGCACCGTACTGGATGAGCACGGGGACCCTGATCACGCCCGCGTTCGCCGCTCCGATGAGGGTGTAGGTGTTCATCTGCTCCGCCAGGCGGGGGGTGATCACGTTGAAGACGAGAGGATCGTCGATATAGGCCTTCACGACATCCGGATCGCGGGAGATGAACTCGGGCGGCAGAGGGGATTTCACGTGAATCTTCGGCAGTATTCTCGACATGATCTTGGTGAGAATAATTATGGCCCTGGGGATATCGGGCCCCGGCCTGGACCCGGTCCCGGAGAGCACGAGCCCTTTGAGCCCGTCCTGGGTCTGCTCCGCGAAGTTGAGCGCAACGAGGCTTCCCATGGAGTGGCCGAGGACGAAGTAGGGCGCCTCCGAAAATTTCCTCCGGATGACGTCGTCTCTGAGCTGACGCTGGTCGTTGATGAGCTCCTGGAAGCTGTTCACGTATGCGCGCCGCCCCCCGCTCCTGCCGTGTCCCCGATGGTCGGCGCCCACGACGGCATAGCCGGCGGGGAGAAGCGCATCCACCACGTTTCCGTACCGGTCGATGTGTTCGGCGTAGCCGTGTATGACATGGAGAACGGCCTTCGGCCTCCCCTCGGGAAGCCAGGCCTTCCAGTACAGGGAAAGTCCGTCTGGTGCGGTCAGTCTTCCTTCTTCAATAGCCATGCGCAAACCTCCTTATCACCTAAATTTCACACACCTGCAGTGAATAATGTCACAAACGCATTCTTTGCACAATGACGGAAAAAGCGGTGTGATATCGGACCGCAGCGTGTAAGGCTGGCAGGATTCACGAAGTTTTGTTGACAGGTGTCGCGTTTGGGTTTATAAGAATGAATGCTCATTCAGGACAGAATGTAAAGACCATTAAGTAAGGAGGGTATTATGGCAAGTCAATGGGTAGACATGAGGGATACCAAATTCTTGATTCATGAAGTGTTCAAGATTGGCGATCTTCTCGGGAAGCCTCCCTATCAGGATCATGATGCCGACATGATCAACATGGTTCTCACCGAGGCAGAGAAGCTCACCGAAAACGAGATCGCTCCGACGTATCCCGACGAGGTAAATCGGAAACCGGTCGAGGCAAGGTTCGAAAACGGAAAGGTGTATGCGCCTGAGTCATACAAGAGGCTCTGGCAGCTTTATGCAGAAGGCGGCTGGTTGGGGACTTCCGATCCGTACGATGTCGGAGGGCAGGGCCTGCCGTTCATCGTGAGCGCGGCCGCTGCGAACATGTTCCTCTCGGGCAACCAGGCGTTCCTTATGTATCCCGGTCTTACCCACGGCGCTGCCCGGCTTGTCTATGACTTTTTCCAGCACCCCTTGAGGGACATCATCCTTGAGAAGATGTTCAACGGAACCTGGGCGGGCACCATGTGCCTCACCGAGCCCGGCGCCGGCTCCGATGTGGGCGCGCTGAAGACCACGGCGAAGAGAAACCCCGACGGCTCCTTCTCGATCACCGGCACCAAGTGCTTCATCTCCGCAGGCGACCATGACCTGACCGAGAACATCATCCATCCGGTCCTCGCAAGGATCGAGGGAGATCCCCCTGGAACCAAGGGAATTTCCATTTTCGTAGTTCCCAAGATCAGGATCAACGCAGACGGCTCTCTGGGCGAGCCCAACGACGTGAGCACCGGGAACATCGAGAGCAAGATGGGCATCCACGGCAACGCCACCTGCACGCTCAACTTCGGCGAGAACGGCAAGTGCATCGGCTACCTCATGGGCGAGGAGCGCGAAGGCATGAAGATCATGTTCCACATGATGAACGAAGAGCGCCAGGGCGTGGGCATGATGGGCGTGGCAATCTCCACGGCCGCCTACCTCCATGCACTCTCCTACGCAAAGGAGCGTTTGCAGGGCGCCAACATCATGAACATGAAAGATCCCAACGCACCCCAGGTGCCCATCATTCAGCACCCGGATGTCAGAAGGATGCTGCTCAAAATGAAGTCCTTGACCGAGGCTATCCGGGCTCTCGCATTCTACTGCTACTATGCCATGGACAGAAGGTTCGCGGCAGGCGACGACGCGGAGAAGGACAAGTGGCAGGGCATCATCGAGGTGCTCACTCCCATGGTGAAGTCCTACTGCACCGACGTGGGCGACGATGTGGCCAAGCTCGCCATACAGACCTACGGCGGATACGGCTTCTGCAGAGAATATCCGGTTGAGCAGATGGCCAGGGACAACAAGATCAACACGATCTACGAAGGCACCAATGGCATCCAGGCCCTGGACCTCCTCGGCAGGAAGCTCGGCATGAAGAAAGGCCTCTACTTCATGAACCTCCTGGGCGAGACCCAGGCCGAGATCGCCAAGGCGAAGAACAACGAGAACCTCAAGGAAGAGGCGGCCATCGTGGAGAAGGCCCTGAACAAATGCGCCGAGACGGCCATGACCTTCAGCTCGATGATCCGCTCCAACCCCTTCGTCCCGCTCATCGGTGCATACGACTACCTGAACTGCCTGTCGGAAGCACTGTGCGGCTGGTTCCACATCTGGATGGCCAATGTGGCCTCCGAGAAGCTCGCAGCCGGCGCCAGCGAGCAGGACAAGGCGTTCTACACCGGGAAGATCGAGGGTGCGAAATTCTACATCAACCGCACAACATCCCTCGTTCCCGCCAAGTGCGAGGTTCTCGTAAAAGACGAGATCAGCGCGGTCAGAATTCCGGACGAGGCGTTCGCGGTCTAGGCGTCACATCTTTTGCAGCGAAGAACGGGGAGGCCGCAAGCCTCCCCGTTCTTTTTTCAGATCGACATGCAAAGATCGGAGCGGAAGTGCGCTCGTTCGACGCCGGCCGTCCGAAGGACCGGGAAAGTGCCGTCCCTCTATTTTTCCCCCCGGTACACGCCGCCGTACTCCACGGTGGTCAGCGGCGCGCCCTCCCTGTTCGACTCTCCAGACCTGACCCGGGCGATGAACAGGGTATGATCTCCCGTCTCCAGGGTGCGTTCCACCACACAGTCCAGATACCCCAATGATGTGCTGAGCACCGGGCCGCCATTGGGAGAGAGGCGGTAATCAACGGTTTCGAATTTCTTCTTCCAGTCCGGGATCTTGAATTTCCGAATGGAGTCCAGCGCATCACGGGGCAGGACATTGATCGTGAATTTGCCGGTGTTCATGATCTGGGAACGGGACAGGCGGTTGCCGCGGATGGCAACGGCCACCAGCGGCGGCTCATGAGAGCATTGGGTGACCCATGAGGCGATCATGCCGTTATACCCGCCGTCCGCTGCGATGGTGATAAGGTAAATTCCGTAGTGAAATTTATCGAGTACGTCCTGCCATGCTCTTTCCATTGAAGGAACCTCCCTACAGTACATATAAGGCCTTGTGATATGCGAATAAAGATGTATGGGAAAACAATGTTCCATTGCCCACGGCAAGCGGCGGACCCCCGCGGCCTCCACGGTCTCAGGCCGTGTGCTGGCGGCCGGGTACGCCCGCATGACATTCCCCATGGTTCCTGCCCCATACAGGATGCCTTCTGGCTGCGAGCCTGATGAGGCGGCTCCCCATCTCCCCGTACGAAAAGCCGGCCAGTTCCGCTGCGCAGGCCATGCTCGCGTCCGCACTGATGTCCGCGTTGGGGTTCACATCCAGGATATAAAAGACCCCGTCTCGGTACCGCACGTCGATGCGAGCATAATCTCTGCATCCGACGGCCCGGTATGCCGCCTTGCATACCTGCCCGAGACAGAGAAGGTCGCTTCGGCTGAGCGGGGCGGGCAGAAGAGTCTGGATCTTTTCATAATGGACCGATCCCGGAACGAATTTCGAATCATACGTGCAAAGGCGGTCGTGGATATCCTGGAAAAGGGAAAAGTCCATTTCCACGGGAGGGAGCATTTCGAGCCGGCCGTTTCCCCAGAGAGACACATGGAATTCGCGGCCGTCGATAAAGTCTTCCACGATGGCCGGCTGACGATAGGTGTCGATTATGTAGGTGATCCTCTGCGCCAGCTCGTCGGCGCTCATGACCACGGAATCCCGGGTGATCCCCTCGCTGCAGTGCTCGTTGACCGGCTTGACGATAGCCGGATATCGGCTCCATCCGTCCGTCCAGGAGCCGGTGCAGACGAGCCACTCGGGAGTGGGGACGCCCGAGCTGTCCAGAATCTTCTTGACGCGGAACTTGTCCTGGGACAGTGCGAGGGTGGAGGCGCTTGCGCCGGTGAACGCGAACCCGAGCCTTTCCAGTGCCCGCGCAGCCATCCATTCGCTGTAGGGCACTCCGGGAAGGCCTTCACACCAGTTGAAAACCACATATTCCGAAGGATGGAAGGATTTCAGATAACCGGAAATATCGTCGCAATTTACTTCAATGAAATTCGTGGGGTGTCCGACATCCTGTATCGCACGCCCGAGTTGCGCCGATACCGCCGTTACCTCGGCTTTTTCTTGTTCAGACCAGGCGGGGTCGACGTTGTACAACAGTAAAACCGGCACGTTCGCAGGATCGATGTCTATGGGCACCCTGTACCTCCTGAATTGAGTGTATGTGCTGGATGTTCCGGATAGCTCTGAGACGGACATCGGGATGCCTGCATGCTCTTCCGGACATCATGATGGATGCGTCTTCCATGGTATCCCTCTGCCTTTTTCGTATTCTTATTAAGAAGCTATGTTATCAATTCAGTGGTTGCTGGTTCATGAGAAAGCGCTGCACTGCGTTTTCTCTGCCGAGGATATGATCTCTATCCCGGCGAACCGGTGTCGGTACGATTCTGTTATAGTGAAAAATTTGATTGGTATCAACATGATACGTGAGTTTTTTGCATTTTTTCGCAATCGCCCGATAATAGCTGCTCCATCCGGCGGGCGGGACGTGTCCGACCGGTTCCTCCCGGCTTTTCAATGGGGGGAAGGCGAGAAAAGACGACAACGGTTATTCGCAGGCTGAGCGCCGTTTCGAGAGAAGCCATGAGTAGATCCGCTCATCGCGATATGCCAGTGCCGCAGAGCCTGTGTGATCCGCTCCCTGATCCAGGAAGAGACTCTCCCCGACATATCCATCCCTCCATTCCTCCAAGCCGAGTGTCCCGATGAACTCGTCTTTGAGCCCGCGGGCTATCTCGCCGAAAGAAAGCCAGACGGGGAGTCCGGGGTCTCGAGACGGGACCCTCGTGGGATCCACAGGCCAGAGGGCCGCCCAGAGATCGGGAAGAAGCAGGGCGAGATCGAAGACCCCGTTGCCGCCGAAGCTGAATCCGGTCAGGTATGTGCGGCATGGGTCTCCGTTGAGCTCTGTTTGCATCTGTCGGACGATGCTGCGGACATCACGCGCATAGCGACCCCAAACATCACCTCCCGGAGAAGGAAGCTGGGGGGCGATGATTATGAAGCAGCCCCCTGCAGTGGGCAGGGTGTTTCTGTTGAGCGGCCCGTGCCGTGTGAGCGCCGTGCGGATTTCGAGGGGAGCCGCCTCTGCGGAGCCGTGCAGGAAGCAGAGAACCGGAGCAGGCGAACTCTGAGTCTCGCCGAAGCAGGGTACTGACACAAGAAGTCTCAATGGCTGCGAGTCGATGACATGAAGGGCGGGTCCATCCATACAGACTCCTGTGCGCATGCCGTTGACGGAGCAAGCGGCCGCCGGACCGGGGAAAGAATCAGACGCCTCGCAGACCGAGCTTACCGCGACCGAGCAGATCGTGGAGGTGAACGACGCCCAGAAAACCCTGGGCGCCGTCGGACACGACAAGCGAGGTGATCTGGTTTTTTTCCATCATGTCCAGGGCGTCGAGAGCGAGCATATCGCCGGTGATGGTCTTGGGCTTCGGACTCATGATGTCCCGCGCCGTCAGTTCCTTGAGGTTGTCCATACGCTTCAGCAGGACCCTTCGCAAATCGCCGTCGGTGATGATTCCTTCGACGCGATCGGTATCGCCCACCAGGGTGAACCCCAGCGATTTGTTCGTCATCTCGACGATTACCTCGTCAAGCAGCGCTTCCGGCTGAATAATCGGTATCCTGTCTCCGGTGATCATGATCTGGGAAATCCTGAACATGAGCTGCTTGCCGAGCTCTCCTGCGGGATGGATCAACTTGAATGCGTCGCGGTCGAAGCCCTTGATGTGCGAGAGGACCACCGCCAGGGCGTCGCCGACGGCGAGCTGGGCCGTGGTTGACGCGGTAGGGGCGAGGCCGAGGTTGCATGCCTCGCGGGATACCGTGCACGAGAGGGTGACATCGGCCTGCCTGGCCAGAGGGGATTCGGTGTTGCCCGTTATCGCTATGATGGGTATGCCGAGGCTCTTGAGCGGGGCGAGCAGGTCGATGATCTCGTGGGTGTTCCCGCTGTTTGAAAGCACGACCGCTGCATCCTGGGGCATGATGGTTCCCAGGTCTCCATGGAGTCCGTCCACCGGGTGCATGAACACCGCGGGGGTTCCGATGCTCACCATGGTGGAAGCGATTTTGCGCGCAATGATTCCTGATTTTCCAACCCCGGTGAGGATCACTTTGCCCTTGAGCTCGGCCACGATCCTCACCGCCCGGGCGAAAGATTCGTCCAGCTGACTCACCACCCCTTCAAGCCCCTCGATCTCGGTTCTTACCGCCTCTCTGCCAAGCTCGATAATCTGCTCTGTATTCATGCGATTCTCCCGACAAGATCGTACTCCATTGTATCGGTTATCTCAACATCGGAAAACGCTCCGAAGCGAGGAGAGCCTTCCGTGATGATCACCATACCGTCCACATCGGGGGCCTGAAACGATGCCCTGCCCGCCAGCAGGAGCTCGGTTTCCGGGTGGTATCCCTCCACGAGCACCGGGATCGTCTTTCCGACGAATCCTGCGAGCCTCCGGCGGGAAATATCCTGCTGGATCTCCATGATCCTCTCCCTCCTCCATTCTCCTGCCTCTGCGGAAGGGGCGTCCGGCATGGCGGCGCTTCGGGTCCCCTCCTCCGGAGAGTAAGTGAACACGCCGAGATGGTCGATGTATCCCTGCCGGATGAAATCTTCGAGCTCGGCAAAGGTCTTCTCGTCCTCGCCGGGATGGCCCACCATGACGGTGGACCGGATCCAGATATCGGCATAGACCTCCTTGAGCATGTTCAGAGCCTTTCTGACAGCGTCCGACCCGCCTTTGCGTCCCATGGCCCTGAGCACGGTCTCGGAAACATGCTGGATGGGAAGATCGATATAGGGGACCACTTTGGGATTGTCCCGCATGGCCGCGACGAGCTGTTCGTCGAGTGAAGCCGGGTGCATGTACATGAGCCTGATCCATAAGATATCCTCGATGCGCGATATCTCTTCGACAAGCCCTCGAAGGGTGGGATGGCCCGGTATGTCGGTGCCGTATCCGCCCAAGTCCTGGGCCACGAGGATGATCTCTCTGACGCCTGCGGCCGCCAGGTCTCTGCATTCCTCCACGACATCCTGCGGCGGCTTGCTGAGCAGAGGGCCTCTGATGGACGGAATGAGGCAGTAGCCGCAGGCATTCGAGCATCCTTCGCTCACTTTGACGTAGGCGGTTGATCCCGTGGTGGCGCGCGACCGCCTGACCACCCCCGAAAAACGCGGCGGAAGGTACCGGGGTCCCGACTTGAGGGCGCGGGCGATCAGGTCGTAGGTGCCGGGGCCGGAAAAAAGGCTGACTTCCGGGAGTTCGCGAAGGAGCTCTTCTCCGTAGCGGCTCACCAGGCACCCCGTGCAGATCACCTCTTTCCCCTGATCGAGATAGATGAGCATCGTGCGGATGGACTCCTCGACGGATTCGGTGAGGAATGCGCAAGTGTTCACCACGACGGTCCCGGCGTCCTTTGGGTCGGGCTCGATCGTGTACCCGGCTGCAAGGAGCTGTTCGAGGATGTACTCCGAGTCGACGAGATTCTTCGGGCATCCGAGGCTTACCAGAGCAATGCGGTTCATGGAGGAGCAGACTATTCGAAAGCGGTGAATTTGGCAATAACGACGATGCCGCCCGGAGAGATATCGAACCGTTTCCGGTCTTTCTCGATGTCGTGGCCGATGACGGTGTTCGGAGGGACGTTTACATACTTGTCGATAATGGTGTTCCTGATCCTGCAGTTCCTCCCCACGACGACCCCCTCCATGAGAACGGAGTTCTCGACCTCGGCGTAGCTGTTGACGCGGACGTTCGGGGAGATGATGGAGCGGGTGACCCTGCCTCCGGAAATGATGGTGCCGTTACAGATGATGGAATCGAGCAGCGTGCCGATCCGCTTGCCGTCCTCTCCGCCGGAGAATACCATCTTTGCCGGGGGGAAGGGGCTGTATACGGTGTGGATCGGCCAGTGGGGATCATAGAGGTTGCACTTCGGCGTGACGGAGACCAGATCCATATGCGCTTCGTAATAGGCGTCCAAGGTGCCGATGTCACGCCAGTACGAGTGTCCCGCCACTCCGGT
>DCDF01000291.1 GCA_002316295.1 Syntrophaceae bacterium UBA1062
GACCGCCTCCCGCGGGGCGATCTGGGCGACAATGTGGAGTTGTTTTAACAAATGAATCAGAAGTGACAGCAGCGCTGAAGGAGAACGAAGATGGAAGATATTCAGCTGCAAGACAGGGGAGCGGGCGAAGGCAACCTCCTGGTACTACGGGGGGCGCTGACCATCGAAGCTGCTTCGAGGCTCAGGGGAGCACTGCTGAAAGCATACGAGTCACAAAGTACTCTGGAGCTGGATGTACGTGCCCTAGAGTCCATTGACCTGGCATGCGTTCAGGTACTTTGTTCGGCACACCGCACCTTCCATCGGGTTGGCAGGGACATCGCCATTGCCGGAGAGATCACTGACGGCGTCCGTTCGGCTCTCAGGGCAATGGCGATAGATCCGGAGGTCTGCGATTCATCACGTGTTTCGGTGTGTCCATGGAAAGAAGGAGACGGCCATGAGTAAAAAAATACTGGCAGTGGACGATTCGGCAAGCATCCGGCAGATGGTTTGTTTCACCCTGCAGAGGGAAGGATACGAGGTGATCGAGGCGTCCGACGGCAGGGATGCGCTGTCCAAGATCGGCGCAAGTGCGGTGAATATGGTGATCACGGATCTTCACATGCCCAATATGAACGGCGTCGAGCTCATCCAGGCGCTCAGGGCGAATCCCTCGTTCAAGTTCACCCCCATCGTCATGCTCACCACCGAATCTCATCAGGACAAGAAGGATATGGGCAAGCAGGCCGGAGCCACCGGCTGGATCGTGAAGCCCTTCAAGCCGGAGCAGCTGATCGCCGTGGTAAAACGGTTGCTCGGGTAGACAGGGAAACCGGCGGACACTCTTGTGAGGAGAAAGACATATGGACGCACCAAAGCAGGTCTATCGTGAAGAGGCATTCGAACTGCTTTCCGATCTCGAGGATGCGCTCATCGAACTGGAGCAGCAGCCAGGCGATTTGGACACCGTCAACAGGATCTTCCGCGCCATGCACACCATCAAAGGCTCGGGGGCCATGTTTGGATTCGACGAAATCGCGACATTCACCCATACCATCGAGACCGTATACGATCTCATCCGGGAGGGAAAGCTCTCGGTGGACGAAGACCTCATCAGCCTGACGCTGCGCTCCTGCGATCAGATCAAGGCCATGCTGTCCGCTTCCGAAGGAGAGGGGCAGGCTGACGACGCCCTGACCCTGGAGATTTCATCAGCCTTCAAGAGGCTCATACCCGCAGAGCCCGACGATGCAGCACAAAATGCCCGATGCGGCATATCCGAAGGCGGCGAGCAGGAGATCGATGAGAAGGTCGAAGCCACCTTCCGCATCCGATTCAGGCCTCACCGCGAGCTGTTTCAGAACGGCACCAACCCGGTTCCTCTGCTCAATGAGCTCAGGAGCCTCGGCCATGCCCGCATCATCTGCCACCTGAAAGATATCCCGGACCTTCACGAGATCGATCCCGAGGCCTGTTACACTTCCTGGGACATTATTCTCACCACGGACAAAGACGACAATGTCATCCGGGATGTATTCATCTTTGTGGAGCATGTCAGCGACATCGAGATAACTCTGATCGACGACAGCAATGGAATCGAAGAGGAAGAATACAAGAAGATAGGCGAGATTCTCTTCGATCGAGGGGATATCAGTCTGAGCGACCTGGAGAACATCCTGGGGAGGCAGAAGAAAATCGGCGAAATGCTCGTGGAATCGGGAAAGGCACGCAGATCAGAGGTGCAGTCCGCGCTGGTCGAGCAGGAACACGTGCGGGAGCTGCGTAAAAAGCGCGTGGCCGCTTCGGTCGGGGAGGGAGCGTCCAGCATCCGGGTGGCATCCCACAAGCTCGACTCTCTGGTGAATCTGGTGGGCGAGCTGGTGACCGTACAGGCGAGACTCTCCCAGCTTTCCGCTCAGAAGGACGACACAGACCTCACTCTGGTTTCCGAAGAAGTGGAGCGCCTCGTCGCAGAGCTCAGAGACAACGCCATGGGCATGCGCATGCTGCCGATCGGAACCATCTTCGCCAAGTTCAAGCGCCTGGTGAGAGACCTCTCCACCGAGCTCGGCAAGGAGGTGAACTTCACTACATCAGGCGAAGAGACAGAGCTGGACAAGACCGTCATCGACAAGCTCGGCGACCCCCTGGTTCATCTCATCCGCAACAGCATCGATCATGGAATCGAGTCGCCGGATGCCAGGAAGGCCGCGGGCAAGCCGGCAGAAGGGACCATCAGGCTTACCGCGGAGCATTCCGGGGCGCACGTGCTCATCTCGGTGAGTGACGACGGAGCAGGCCTCGACACTGAGGCCATCAGGTCCAAGGCCATTGAAAAGGGGCTCATCAGCCCTGATGCGGCAATGAGCGAGAAGGATCTTTTCGAGCTCATACTCTCCCCGGGCTTTTCCACGGCAAAATCGATATCCAAGGTCTCGGGCAGAGGTGTGGGCATGGATGTGGTTACGAGCAGCATCGAGTCTTTCGGCGGCACTGTGGAGATCGCTTCCGTTCGCGGCAGAGGAACGACGATCACCCTGAAGCTGCCCTTGACCCTGGCCATCATCGACGGCCTTCTGGTCACCATCTCCGATGAATTCTTCGTCATCCCCCTCAATGCCGTCGTCGAATGCATCGAGCTCTCGGATGAAGACAGGCGCCACACCCACGGCAGAAACCTCGCCCGCGTGCGGGAAGAGATCGTACCATACATCCCCCTGCGTGAGGCCTTCGCTCTGGGAGGAGGCAAACCGTCCATCGAGCAGGTGGTGGTCACCGAGGTCGGGGAGCGCAGGATCGGCTTCGTGGTCGACAAGGTCGTCGGCCAGCATCAGACCGTGATCAAGAACATGGGCAAATTCCTGAGGCATGTGGATGGCGTCTCCGGGGCAACGATCATGGGGGACGGAACCGTGGCGCTCATCCTCGACATCAACAAGATCACCCAGCAGAGCGAGTACATGGAAGCGAGCATGAACGCAGCCGGTCACCATGCCTGAAGAATGATGGGGGCTCCGGGTTAACCGGCCAGAATATCGGCTGAGCGGATGAAGCGGACCCCTTTGTCCGTCATGGTTTTCAAGGCGCGGGACACACTGTCCGGAGGCGATCCCACCGGCCTGGCAAGGTCGGTGATGACATACATTTCGTACCCGAGGCCCACGCCGTCTACTGCAGTGAAAAAGACGCAGTAGTCCAGTGCGAGGCCGCAGATGAAGAGCCGCTTCGTCCCCCGGGATTTCAGATAGCCGTCGAGCCCTGTCCGGGTTTTCAGGTCGTTTTCCAGAAACCCAGAGTAGCTGTCGATATCACGGTGGTAGCCCTTGCGGATGACCGCCTGGGCGAACCGGGTGTCGAGATCTCTGTGAAACTCCGCGCCGGGGCTTCCCTGAACGCAGTGGTCCGGCCAGAGCACCGGCCCGAGGCCTTCGGATTTGAAGGCGTCATATGGTTTCTTCCCCGGATGCGCCGAGGCGAAAGAGCAATGGCCCGAGGGATGCCAGTCCTGGGTGAGTATCACGGGCAAATCGGCCGTGCTGAAGACCTCCATTATTCTGTTGATTCCCGGTATGATGGAATCGCCTCCGTGTACGGCAAGCGCCCCCCCGGGAATGAAGTCGTTCTGGATATCGACGACCGCCAGCGCATCTCCCCCGGCGGGTTTCAGACATTTTTCGCAGATCAGGTCCTCCAGTCTCACGGTATGTTCCTCCAAGCTAACACTTTCTTTGTGGCTGACATATTGTAAGTATTTTCCGCCCCTCAATCAACCTTCGGCCCCTGACCGTGCCCGCGGAAAGAGCCTGTCACTCCGACGGCGAATCGGCCTGCTCATGGTTTTCGCCCCTGGCGAGCGAGGCGAAGATACCCAGGCCGCACAGGAGGGAAAAGATGATGAAGCCCGCCTTCATGCTCTTCATGAAGGCGGGATAGAGCGCGGGGCTCAAGGCGTTCGCACCGATGAACAGCGCAAAGAGCGCCAGGGCGATTCCCATGCTCAGCGCCTGTCCCAGCACCCGCATAGTGGAGAGGAATCCTCCGGCCAGCCCATACTGCTGCCTGTCCACCGCACCCATGACCGCATTGGTGTTGGGGGAGGAGAAGAACGCGAATCCCAGCCCGACGACGACGAGGGGCGCGAGGATCTCCGGAAGACCCGACGCTTCGTCCAGAAACGCCAGCAGGGAAAGTCCCAGGCTGGTCACTGTCATGCCCGCGGATGCCAGCAGCCGGGGCTGGATGCGATCGGAGAGCCTTCCCGCCAGGGGCGAGAAGACGGTCATGACCAGAGGCTGAGACACCAGGATAAGGCCCGCCTGCTGAGGGCTCATGTTCTTGATGTACTGGAGATACAGGCTCATGAGAAACGTAATGGCAAATGTGGCGCTGTAGTGGATGAAGGCCGCGAGATTGGACATGGCGAACTGGCGGTTGCGGGTGAGCAGGCCGATGCCGATCAGCGGATCATCGGCCTTTTTCTCCCAGGAGAGAAAGGCGAGGATGCCTGATGCGCCCAGGAGCACCAGTACAACTCCTTCCGTCTCCGGGATCCGGGAAAAGCCGTACATGGCGGCAATGAGGCTGCCGGAGTAGATCAGAGAGCCGATCAGATCGATCGAGCCGGTGCCTGCATGGCTTTCCCTGACGCCGAACACCGTGAGCACCAGTACCGCAAGTCCAATAATGGCGCTCACGAAAAAAATGCTCTCCCACCCGAAACGACCGGTCAGGACCCCCCCGATGAACGGGCCCAGAGAAAGCCCCAGGTAGACCGCAGCGACGTTTATTCCGAGCGCCCTGCCCCGTTCTTTCGGGGGATAGACAGAGGTAAGGATGGCCACGCCGGTGCCGAAGATCATGGAGCTCCCCAATCCCTGAAGGATGCGCATCGCAATGACGAAACCCGCGGAAGGGCACAGAACCATGAGGAGCGAGCCGGCTGTTAGGATCGCATTTCCCCAGGCGAAGATCCGCTTTCTCCCGGTGATGTCGGCCAGTCTGCCGAAGGGAAGGAGAAAGACTGCCGATGCGAAGAGATAGGAGGTGGACACCCAGTTCAGCGTCAGTGCATCCATGGAGAACGCCTCTCCGATAGCGGGCAACGCGATATTGACAGACGAGCCCATGAACGGTGTGAGGAATGACGATATCGATGCCGCGACGAGGACGATCGCCCTGCTTCCCGTGTTCTTCATGCTACGGTCTCCGGAGCATGCAGAGGCAGGCGATCTCCGTGGGCGTAAAAAGGCGGGCATGTGCCTGCGCCCGGGAGCCTCGCGGACAGGAGAAGGGCTCAGTGATCTTCACGGGTTCTCTTCTTGGTGAGGTTGTACTTTTCCGCCTTGAGGTAGAACGTCTTGTAGTTCAAGCCGGATTCCCTGGCCGCTTCGGCGATGACCCCCCGATGCTTTCTCAGGAGGTGCTCGAAATACTTGCGCTCGAACTGCTCGATGAGGTTCTGCTTGATGGCGTGGTACCCGGCGCCATCCCCAGCATCGACCCATATGGTGGGGTCCTCGGCCGCATCTTCCACCGGCCTCGCTGCGGCTTCGTGGAAATTCCTGCCCAGATCCGGGAAATGCTCGATCCTTTCACTCCGGCAGGAAACGATCGCCCGCTGGATCACGTTTTCCATCTCCCGGACATTGCCGGGCCAGGAATAGGCCATCAGCTGATTCATGGCCTCCCGCGACACCCCTTTCACCGGCGAGTTGAATTTCTTGCCGTGCTTCTCGATAAAGTGGTTCACCAGAAGCGATATGTCGTCCTTTCGCTCCCTCAAGGGGGGGATGATGATGGGCAGGACGCTGATGCGGTAAAAGAGATCTTCACGGAAGAGCTCCTTCTTGATCATGCTCTGGATGGGCCTGTTGGTTGCGCAGATGACCCGGAAATCCAGGTCGATTTCCCGATTGCTTCCCAGGCGGGTGATCTTGCCGTCTTCCAGGACTCGCAAGATCTTGGCCTGGAGATCCAGGGGGATGTCGCCGATCTCGTCGAGGAAGAGCGTGCCGGTATGGGCCTTCTCGAACTTGCCGATCCGCTGGCTGACAGCACCGCTGAAGGCTCCCTTCTCATGTCCGAAGAACTCCGACTCCAGCAGATTCTCCGGTACCGCCGCGCAGTTGATTGTCACGAACGGCTTCGAGCGCCGGTCGCTGCGGGAATGGATGGAGCGGGCCACGAGCTCCTTGCCTGTCCCGGTCTCTCCCAGGATGA
>DCDF01000128.1 GCA_002316295.1 Syntrophaceae bacterium UBA1062
ACTCATCTTCTGGGCCGTGCTCTCCTCGTGAAGCCGGGGCTGGAGGGGTTCGATCGATAATCCGTCGCCGGCGGTCCGTGCGCAGATGCACCCGAATTCCCCTGTCCCCGCTGGACGGTGCGTGGGTACGGCATCCGGCATGAGTTCGAGCGATGAGCTGTGTTTTCCTCCCAGGTCGATGTGTTTTCCGGCAACGTCCGGGAAAGAGGGCCCTTTCACGCTCACGGCCGGATCTTTTTCTGGTGCGGTCCGGTATTGCTCGCTGCGGGCCGGCTCTGACGGAAACCCGGTCGTTCGCTGCGGGACCGAAGCGCTAGACCGTCTTGAGCCAGGAAAGTGTTTTGCCCAGGATCCTGGCGTTGATCTCCCTGTCGGATATGCCGGCGGATGCAGGGAGCCTGAACGAATGGTCGGCCCCTTCGATCACCTCGAGCGTGCTTACGGCATCGGTCTTTGCAAGGACTTCGCTGAGCTTGTCGAGATTGCAGAACGGGTCGTTGGATCCGGCGAAAAAGAGCATGGGCACCCTGATCCGATAGAGGTGGGCGTCGCGGAGCGTGTCCGTCTTTCCCAGAGGATGGAGCGGATAGCCGAGAAAGATCAGGCCCCTCACCTGAATGAGATTGTCCGCGACTACCTGGGAGGCGATCCTCCCTCCCATGGACTTGCCCGCGGCCACAATGAACGACGGCTTGTACTGGGGATGGTTTCTCAAGTACTCACACACCCTTACCCAGGTCGCCTCGAGGACGCCTTCGCTGTCCGGGGACTTTCTCTCCTCGTCGCGATAGAGGAAATTGAACCTCATGCACAGATATCCCGCTTCCGCGAGCACGTTCGCCATGTGGATGAGCAGAGGGTGGAACATGCCGTTACCCGCGCCGTGGGCCAGTATGACGGCCGGCTTTTTCTCGCGGACGAACTGATCGGGAATCGAGATGATCCCCGAGATCTTCTTGTCGCCTTTCAAAGGAATAAAAACATATTCTTCACACGCCATATTGTCTCTCCCGCGGCGCCCTCACCGTGTGCATCGTATGCATAAGCACCCTTTCGGCGCCTGGCTGGCCGACTTGAGAGCATTTTCAGCCGGATATCCGAAGGAGCGGGCGCCGGCTCTGCTCCATACATAAAAATTATACCACAAAACACACCCCTTGTCTGTGTTGTTGAAAAAATGGCTCAAATCTTTTACTCATGTGCGAATGAGGCTTTCGTTTCCTTCCATTATAGGGATCGCTCTCATTGCGGGAGCGGTTTTCTCCGGAACAAAGCCGCCGTCGTCCACCCGGGTCAGCGACATGACGCTGCGGGAGATTGCCGGCCGGAAGCTGCACCATGGCAACCGAGGCTTCATCAACCCCTGGAATCATCACACAAACCATGGCAGACTCCGGGAAGTCATCAAATGGAAGCTCTTCAGCAGAAACGAGTTCAAGCATCTCTACCGGTATGAGAAGGTCAGGCCGGTGAACATCGACTGGGCTTCGGTGAGCCGGCACCGAGGATTGAGCGTGACCTTTATCACCCATGCAACGGTCATGATCAAGGACAAAGATGCCTCCATTCTGATTGACCCCGTTCTGGAAGGCATCTTCCGGACAATCAAGAATTTCACGCCGCTTGCCTTCGATATTTCCGATATGCCGAATCCCGACTATGTGCTCATCACCCACGGCCACTACGACCATCTGGATGCAAGCTCGATCAGACGCTTCGGGCAGCGCTCCCGGTTCATCACGCCGCCCGGCTACCGGAAAATCCTTTCCGAAAACGGCGCGGAAACCGTGCACGAGCTCGACTGGTTCGACTCGTTTTCGGACGGCTCGCGAGAAATTTATCTTCTGCCGTGCAGTCACTGGACCATGCGCAACCCCCTCATCGGCCCGAATACCGCCCTGTGGGGCTCCTACCTCATCAGAACTTCGTCCGGGCACGTCATCTATGTCTCCGGGGACCTGGCCTACTTCGACCGGTTCGAGGAGATCGGGCGCGAGTTCGACATTGACCTCGCGATCTTCAACCTGGGGGCGTACGAGCCCCGCTGGTTCATGAAGCACTCGCACATCAACCCGGAAGAAACTGTCAGGGCGTTCAGGGAGCTGGGAGCGAAACGGCTCATGGTGGTTCACTGGGGCACGTTCCGGCTCGGCGACGAGCCCGTGTATCTGCCCCGGCAGCAGATCAGGGAGGAAATGGAGCGCGCCGGCCTTTCGGGCAGGCTCGTGGATATCGAGCACGGACAGACCCTGTTCTTCGACGAATAGCGCCCGGCAGCCAGGAAGGAAAGAGCGCGGGAAAAACAAGCGGTCGCTGAATCGGCAAGACATCGGAAAGCTACCCGAAGTTGGACAGCAAAACGCATCTCGGGGAAAGGGGACAAAGGGGGTACGCTTCCGCCGGAAAAGCGGACGGGCCGGATAAGGCGACTACATCAATTTTTCAGCGGAAAAGAGGCGCGTCCCCTTCCCTCGCTTCTCCTGCTCTTTCTTTCCGAAGAGCCTTCGGCGCTACCTCCGCGCCCGGTCGAACGCCTGCTCGAGATCGGCGATGATGTCTTCCGCGTCTTCCAGGCCGACCGCGAGCCTGAAGAGAGTATCGATGATTCCCAGCTCGTAGCGCTCTTCTCGGGTATAGTCGTAATAGCTTACGGTCGCGGGATGGGTGATGAGCGTCTCGGCACCCCCGAAGCTCGGGCCGATGAAGATCATCTCCAGATTGTCCATGAAACGCTTGGCGTCCTCGAGGTCGCCCTTCATCTCGAAGGTCACCACACAGCCTCCGCCCTTCATCTGTTCTCGGGCTATATCGTAGTGCTGATGACTTTCCAGCAAGGGGTAGTACACCCTCTGGACGTCAGGGTGGCCCTCCAGGAACCCGGCCACCTTCAGGGCAGTTTCGTTCTGCCTCTCGACCCGCATGGGGAAGGTCTTGAGCCCCCGAAGCAGCAGATAGCAGCAGTGAGGGTCGATGAGCCCGCCCATGGACTTGTGGAGGTTGCGGATGGGTGCGATGAGGTCCTTGCGGCCCAGGACCGCGCCGGCCAGAATATCGTTGTGTCCGGAGAGATACTTGGTGGCGCTGTGGGTGACGAGATCGATGCCGAACTCCAGAGGCCTCTGGTTGATGGGCGTGGCGATGGTGCTGTCGATGAGCGTCATCACACCGTGGCGTTCGGCTATCTCCTTGAGGAGCACCAGATCGAAGACATTCAGGTATGGATTGGTGGGCGACTCGGAGAAGATGAAGCGGGTGTTGTCCTTGATGGCGGCCTCCAGTGCATCGTAGTCGCCGAAAGGAACGATGGTGCACTCGATTCCGAAACGCTTCAGATACGATTTGCAGAACTCCAGGGTCTTCTTGTAGCTGTCGTCGGTGATGACGATATGGTCGCCGGTGCGCACCAGCGAAAGAATGGTGGTGGTGATGGCCATCATGCCGGATGAGAACACCACACAGTCCTCGGCGCCCTCCAGATCCGCGAGCCGCTTCTGGGCGATGAGCTCGGTCGGGTTGCCGTATCTGCCGTACTCGAACCGCTCCTTCTTGTTCTTGGTGTAGTCCTCGATGTCGCCGCTGTTTCTGAATACAAAGGTCGATGTCTGAAAGATGGGGGTGGTTATGGCGTCAGCATAATGATTCCGGGGCTCGCCCGCGTGGATCGCCCGCGAGGACATCCCCAGCCTGTCTTTCTTTTCCGTGCTCATGTCATTTCTCCTTTCCGAGGCCACCACACAAAGAAACCGAGCCGCCCGACAGTACCAGCATAGGTGTAATGGCTAATATAATGGTGCTTTTCCTGTCAAGGACAAACCGGGGTCCGGAAACCGAGGGAGGTCTCGCCTTCCCTGCCCCATCGGAGGTCTGCATCCGCCGGTCTCTTCACGTATCCAGGCATCAAGGACAAGATTTTCAAGAGAGACATGCGAGCAGGCCCTCGAATGAGGGGGTTTCTGCCGTTGATTGCCTGCAGCCGGTTGTGATATCAGCATCTGACATGCACGACGTTATTGCATCCATCAGGGATTTCGCGAAGAACCATTTCACACATGCCAAGTACAGTCACGACTGGGAGCATACCGAGCGGGTGTACCGGCTCTGCATGCACATCGGCCGTATCGAAGGCGCCGACCTCGATGTGCTCGCCATAGCCGCTTACCTGCACGATATCGGCAGAGCCATCCAGGACACGTCCAAAGGCACGCTCTGCCACGCGGAGCATGGAGCGCGCATCGCCGCCGATATCCTGAAAGAATATTCCATACCGGCGGAAAAGAGGGAGAATATCATCCACTGTATTGTCTCCCACCGGTACCGCAACAGCCACCACCCCGAGACGCTGGAGGCCCGGGTGCTCTTCGACGCGGACAAGCTCGATGCCATCGGCGCCGTGGGCATCGCCAGGGCGTATCTTTTCGCGGGCGAGGTGGGCGCCGTGCTCCACAACCCTGACATGGACCCTCACACGGCAAAGCCCTACAGCAGAGACGACACCGGCTACCGCGAGTATATGGTCAAGCTCTCGAAGATCAAGGACCGGATGCTCACTTCAGAGGGCAGACACATGGCGCTGGAGCGTCATGCCTTCATGGAAGAGTTTTTCAGCCGCTTCCTGAAGGAGATCGAGGGACAGCTGTAAGAGGCCGTTTCCCCGCGTCTCGCTTTTCCGCACAGGATTGTTCGCGTCTGCACGCGCGGGCATCGGTTGCACGAG
>DCDF01000067.1 GCA_002316295.1 Syntrophaceae bacterium UBA1062
TGCTCAAGGAAGGAATTTTTGAGGAGATGGACCTCGCGTTCTCCGGGATGCCTGTAGAGAAAGAGCCGAAGGCCGGCAAGGAGGCTCTGATCCCGAAAATCGCAGCGGCCTTTCAGAAGGCCGTGGTAGACGTGCTGACGGCCAAGGCCTTCAAAGCCGCCGCCGACAACCGCATGGAACTTCTGGTGGTGACAGGGGGGGTGGCGAGCAACGGTTTTCTGAGGGAGAGCCTCAGGCTCAAGTCATTGGAGACCGGGATACGGCTCATCATTCCGGAAAGGAAATATTGCACCGACAACGCCGCCATGATCGGGATTGCGGGCATTCGCCACGTGAGCGAAGGAAGGTTCGCTTCCCTTGATCTGAACGCCGTTTCCCGGTGGACATGGGAATGAGGCCAAAATCCTCCCTGGGCCAGAACTTTCTCACGAACCCGGGAATCGTGACGAAGATCGTCTCGTTCTCAGGGGTGACAAAGGGAGACGTGGTCCTGGAGATAGGCCCGGGCAGAGGGATACTCACCGACCGGCTTCTGGAGACAGCATCCCGGGTCGTGGCCGTGGAAAAGGACGACGGGCTTTTTGCGTTTCTCAGCGAAAAGTTCTCCAGGCGGCGGAATCTCGCTCTCATTCATGGAGATGTGCTCGAAATAGACATGCGAGAGCTCATATCCCCGGATATGAAGGTGGTCGCGAACCTGCCGTACAATATCGCGACCCGGATCCTGCTGCGTTTCGCCGAAATACCCGATCTGCTCCACTCAATGGTTGTCATGGTTCAGAAAGAAGTGGCGGAGCGGATATGCGCCCCTGTAGGGCACAGCGGATATTCCGCGCTCACCGTCCTGCTCTTAAGCGTCTTTGAATGCACCCCCGGATTTGTCGTGGGGCCGAAGAATTTCTTCCCCGAGCCCAAGGTCGACTCCCGGGTGGTCAAGCTCGTCCCTAGGGAAAACCATCTGCCGCAAGGGGAGCGGGACCGCTTCCGGCAGGTGGTCATGTGTTCCTTCGGGCAGAGGAGGAAAATGCTCAGAAACTCGCTGTTGAACCTGCCCGGGGTCACGAGGGACACACTCCCGGCAATCTCCCTGGCATCCGGTATCGGCCTGGAGCAAAGGCCCCAGAATCTCTCATGGGAGGAGTACAGGCGGTTAAGCCGGGCATATAGCCAAATTATTGTCTCCTGATCAGACGATCAAGCAACCGATTACAAAGCGGATTACAATTGATTGTAACTCAGATTACGATCTGGTATTCATTGTAACGACAAAAAATCGTCGATTCAATCAGTGAATGATTTAACTAGTTGATATAACTATATCATTATAATTTTCACGAAAGCCACAATATTGGCACCGGCATTGCCAGAAGCCCCGCAGATCGCATAGATCTGGGGGGTATAAGGGTATGAAGTACGCAGCAACGATTTCCGGTGTTTTTTTTCTTGTCCTTGCAAGCCTTTCTGTTTCCGCCGCCGAGTACACACAAGACGAAATCATTGTCAAGTTCAAGGCTCCTGAAGGCATGGCGCATGCCATGGCCGCCGGGGGCGGAATCAGGCCGGTCACAATAGCTGTTGACGACGCTCGGCAGGCCATCGACGAAATGCTGGGAAGAGATGATGTGGAATATATCGAGCCGAATTACGTGATCGAGGCCGAAATCATTCCGAACGACTGGCCCTACGACCCGGCGATATGGAGCGGCGTGGACTTCCCCGGAGCCTGGGACCTGATTGAGGCGGACGGCTCCGGCATCCCGGTGACAATCGCCGTGATCGACTCGGGTGTGGATGCCGCCCATCCGGACCTTGCAGGCATCCTGACGACGGGACGTGATTTCGTGAACAATGATGCAATCCCCGAAGACGATGCAGGGCACGGTACAAGGGTCTGCGGGATCATCGCGGCCTTGGGAAACAATGGGTTCGGCGTCGCCGGAGCGGCCTGGAATGTCGACATCGAGATCATGCCCCTGAAGTTCATGAAGGTCAATGACGGCAAAACCACGGGAAATCTCGCTGACGCCGTGAACGCGATATACCATGCGGTTGACAACGGTGCGGATATGATCAATGCGAGCTGGGGATTCTACTCCTATTCCCACTCGCTCGCTGATGCGATCCGATATGCCGAAAGCCGCGGAGTGATGTTCGTGTGCTCGGCGGGAAACAAGGGACAGGACAACGACGTGAATGATCACTATCCTTCGAACTATCCCTTCGAGAACGTCATCGCTGTAGCAGCCATGAACAGCGTCGGGGAGATCGCGAGCTTTTCCAATTACGGGCTTGAGACTGTGGACATCGCGGCCCCGGGCGTTGGAATCCGCACCACGGATACCGGAGGCGGATACACTTCCTGGGCATCAGGAACTTCGTTCGCCGCACCCTTTGTCACCGCCGTGGCCGCCATGGTGAAATCCCTTTCTCCGGCGATCAGTCCGGCGGGAATGCGAAATGTCCTGCTGAACTCCGCGACCATCGAGGACGGGTCCGGGTTCGAGTATATTGCAAGCGGCGGAAGCATCAATGCATACCAGGCTCTCCTGGCGGAAGCTGAGAGTGACGCCTCTTCAAAGGCTGCGGCCTCTGGTCCGGATATGGACGGCCAGGCCGTAGCGAGTGGTGAGGGAGGAGGCGGCGGGGGCTGCCTGATAGAATCCGGCCGGAATCCCGGCAGCGCCCTCGCCTTGGCGACGCTCTTTTCTTTGATGGTTCTTTCCCGGGTGTCTTTACTGAGGCATCAGGGATAACCTATACCCCCCGCCCCCCCTTGCGAAAGGGGGGGCAACCCCTACCATCTCCTCACATCGCTTCGATCGCCATGGCCATGCCCATGCCGCCGCCGATGCACAGGCTCGCCATGCCGAGCTCGATCTTTCTCCTCCTCATCTCGTGAATGAGGGCAACGATGATCCTGGTTCCTGTTGCTCCAATGGCATGTCCGATGGAAATGCCGGAGCCGTTGACGTTCACAATGCTTTCATCAAGGCCGAGCTCCCTGATACAGGCAATAGCCTGGGAGGCAAAGGCCTCGTTCAGCTCGAAGAGCCCGTAATCCTTGATTGACGTTCCCGTGATCCTGAGAAGTTTCCTCACAGCCGGTATGGGGCCGAGGCCCATGTAAGCCGGGTCTATGCCGCCCGATGCATATCCCCTGATCCTGGCCAGGGGTTTCAGGCCGAGCTCGTGGGCCTTTTCCTCGCTCATGAGGAGGCATGCGGCCGCACCGTCGTTGATGCCGGATGCGTTGCCGGCGGTGACGGTTCCGTCTTTCTTGAAGACGGTGGGGAGCTTGGCCATCTTTTCCAGGGTGGTGTCCATGGGACGCTCGTCGGTATCGAAGACGAGGGGGTCGCCTTTTTTCCGGGGCACGACCACCGGGACGGTCTCTTCCTTCAAGATCCCCTTGCTGATGGCGGCGCGGGCGCGGACATGGGACTCATAGCCCAGCCGGTCCTGATCCTGACGGCTGATCCCATAGAGAGAGGCGATGTTCTCGGCGGTGATTCCCATATGGTATCCGTAGAATATTTCATAGAGCCCGTCGAAAACCATAAGGTCGGTGGTCTTGCCGTAGGGCATGTCCATGCGGTATCCCCACCTGGCTCCGGGAATGGCAATGGGCGCTTCGGTCATGTTCTCCATGCCTCCGGCGACCACGACCTGATTGTCACCGGCATTGATTGTCGCTGCTGCAAGGGCCAGTGCCTTGAGCCCCGATGCGCACACCTTGTTCACGGTGATCGCCGGGGTTTCCTTGGGCAGGCCCGCACGGATCATGGCCTGCCTGCCGGGGTTCTGGCCCTGACCAGCCTGGAGCACATTGCCCATGATGACCTCGTCGATCCAGATGCCTTTGTTCCCATCGGGCCACTTCCAGTATTCCTTTTCCACCGGAGCGAGCTCTTCCTTTTTGAGAAGATCGGGGCGCTCCTTTTTGATGATGTCGGATACTTCGGGCTTGAGCCCGACGGACAGGAGAACCTCCCGAATGACGAGGGCTCCCAGATCCTTTGCAGCCACACCCTTGAGGGACCCGCCGAATGCTCCCACGGCTGTCCGCTTTGCACTGACTATGACGACATTACCCATAACTCCTCCTTCTGTATGGTGATTTCCTTCTTGATTTTCCGGTCCAGCACACTATTCCACAATAGGGTCCGGATGGCAACAAAGAACAAATCCCGGGGCAGTTTCCTGCGGTGGCGACTTGACTTGATCCGATCATGTCTTCGGTGTAATCTAATTTTATGGAAATCGACCTCGATTCCTCCCTGAATCAGTACAAAATGTTTCTCCTGGCACAGAAAGGTCTTTCGCCGGAAACGTACCGTGCATATGTCGGCGACATAGAAGATCTGATCGCCTTTCTCGATGACCGAAAGGCCCGAGTCCCCGACCGCCTCATGGTCAGGTCCTACATGCTCAGGCTCCACAGCCGGTACAGCCGCTCGACGATCAACCGAAAGCTGAGCTCCATCAGGGGTTTTTTCGATTTTGTCATGGAGAGGCAAGGGCTCGATGCAAATCCCTTTTCCCACGTGCGTTCGCTGAAGAAGCGGGAGGAGCTCCCGAAATTCCTGAGCCCGGAAGAGATGGCGGACATGATCGAGGGCGTTGGGCCGTTGCGGGACAGGGCCATCCTGGAATTGTTCTACTCGACGGGGATCAGGGTTTCCGAGATGGAATCCATGAACTGCATGGATGTCGATAGGGGCTCGGGTTTCATCCTGGTTACCGGAAAGGGCTCGAAGCAGCGCAGGGTTCCGGTGGGAAAGAAGGCGCTCTCCGTCATCTGCGGCTATCTGGAGGGCAGGGGGATACCCGACCCGCTCTACTGTGCGGAACCCCTTTTCCTCAACAGCAGGGGGAAGAGGCTCAGATCGCGAAGCATCC
>DCDF01000028.1 GCA_002316295.1 Syntrophaceae bacterium UBA1062
TCGCAGACCCCCGGCTCCAGAGTGTCCCTTCCCGGGATGCCGCGAGACCGCCTGCGCTTCGCCGGAATAAAGAGGCAGGTACACGGCGAACGTCGATCCTCTGCCCGGCTCGCTCTCGACCGTGATCTCGCCCCTGTGGCTCTTGACGATTCCATGCACGATCGAAAGCCCCATACCGCTGCCCTTGCCCTGGGCCTTGGTGGTGAAGAATGGATCGAATATTCTCTCCAGCATCTCCCGCGACATGCCGCTTCCGGTATCGCTCACTCTCAGCTCGAGACAGTCTCCCGACAGCATGCCGGGACGGCTGTGAGCAGGCTCGAGACAGGTGTTCGTGAGGCTCAGCTCGATCGAGCCCCGCTGTGATTCCATCGCATCAGAGGCGTTCTTGCAGAGATTTATGATAACCTGCTGTATTTGTATGGGATCGCCAATGATGACATCCGCTGACACGTCGATCCGCGATCGGATCTCGATCGTGCTCGGGATCGAAGATCTGAGAAAACCGATCGTTTCTTCGAACAGAGGCGATACCCTGATCGGCGAGAAATTTTCCCCGCTCAGCCTGCTGAAGGAGAGGATCTTCTGGATCAGGTCCCTCTGCCGGTGCGCGGCGAAAAGGGTCTGCCTCAGCAGTTCGTGGTGACTGGTGTCCGGTTCGGTGTCTTCGAGAAGCATCTCGGTATTGATGATGACGGGGTAGAGCACGTTGTTCAGGTCGTGGGCTATGCCGCCCGCAAACCGGCCGAGGGCCTCCATTTTCTGCGCCTGCAGGAGCTGGGCCTCGATCTTCTTCTTTTCATCTTCGGCCTTCCTGCGCTCCAGGATCTCCGCGCGCAGCTTTTTGTTTCTCTCCTCCAGCTCGGCTGTCCGGGCCATGACCAGCTCTTCGAGCTGCTTGCGGTGTCTGAGCAGCTCCTTCTCGACCTTCCGGCGCTTGGTGATGTCTATGAATATCGATGCGAACCTGTTCGGCTCGGGGCAGTAAGCTGATATCTCGAAGTAGTGATCGAGGGACTCGGAATACTTTTCGAATTGGACGCGCTCGCCGGTGAGGGCGACCGTGCTGTAAATATCGACCCAGGACGGATCGTTCCCGGGAAAGACCTCGTACATGGTTTTGCCGACCACCTCTTCGCGCTGCAGGCCGGTCAGCTTTTCGAAGGCCGGGTTGACATCCAGAAAGCGGTAATCGACGGGTTTGCCGCTCTCATCGGTGACGATCTCGTGCAGCGCGAATCCCTCGGTCATGCTGTTGAAGAGAGAGCGGTATCGCTCCTCGCTCGCGTAGACCTCCATCCTGGCTCTAACCTGAGCGGTGACGTCGTGGAGGCTCAGGACGACCATTTTCACCCTTCCTTCTCCGTCCTTGACCGGTTCCATGCTCCAGTCCCAGTAGCTGACCCCCCGCTCCGGATGCCCGGTGTATGCGAACGGCCTGGCACAGGCGTGATACGGCTCGCCTGTGGCCACGACTTTCCGGAAGGCGGCCTCGCTCTCTTCGTCCGGATACAGCTCGAAATGGTTTCTGCCGGGGAAGAAATCGGGTTCCTTGCCGTCCGCCTGCGCATATACCCGGTTGACCATGATGAGGTCGGCCTGCGGGTCCATGCATGCGATCAGAACATGGGTGGAGTTCAGTATCGCGGAGAGGAGCTCATTTGTCCTGCGCAGCTCTTTCTCTCTCTTCTGAAGCTCCCGCGCGATGGTTTTGCGGCTGGCATTTTCTATTACCTTCCATCCGCCGTCTCTCCTGATGATAGCGTACTGATGGCTGCTGACCACATCGATTACATCAGCTGCTCCGCACCTGTCGATACAGAACGTGCACAGTGCGATCATGCGCTTTCCGGCGATGGTGTCTTCGATTTCCTTTTCGTATGCGATGAAGTCTTTCCACTCCCCCACTTCCAGCCAGAGGGTGTTTCCGGACAGCCTCAGCCCGTCGTAGCCGGCGGAAAGGGCGTGCCGGAGCTTCGCTGTCCAGGCGTCCAGAACCTGCCGGGAGGCGAAGCGGCCGTCACGGGTATACCACCGGTCATAAGAGATAATCTCTATCTGCCCCTTATCCATGCATGAATCGAAACCGGGGACCGCACTGCGTAGGGCTTTCTTTGCATCATGGGCGGCGAGGGGTTCCGAAACCACCCACAGGCAGAGCTCATTGTTCTCGATACCTGCCCTGAAGTAGGGGACCACGATCTCGGTGAGGTCTTCCACGGTGCGGTAAAATTGGCAGATGTGAGTTCCCCAGGGCACATCCCTGATGATATCGATGCCGGTCTTTCTCAGCTTCCTGGCCATACAGTTTCCTTTTTGCGAGCCGGGCTGGCCGGCCCCCTTGCTCTGATGATCGATCCGCCGAAAGACACCCTGATCTGTCGATATGTGCCGCACGTAAAACATTTTTTCCGATTCTCGCTGTATTTTGACAATCTTTCAACATCAGAATGATGATATTTGTCAGAAAACATTGTCCGGCGCTGTAGGCCGATTCCGGGCAGCATCTCATTCCCGCGAAGATGCGGTGAGCACGGCCGTTCGAGAAGCCGGACGCAGCTCGAAGCCTGGTTCCGGCATTGCCGGTTTGTCTGTAAAACGGCTCCCGGAGAGGGTTGAGCCTGGGGCGTTCACGGTGCGGGATATCATCCCGGCATCCGGGAGGCCCATTTCCGGCTGCCGGCGGATGGCAGACGGCTCAATATGTATGTTGTATGTCTGTATCACAACGATAATATTATTTTTATCCGCCATATTTGATTCTTTCGAGAAATATCAGTATGTAGGCCGAAGACCTATACAAAGTAAGCAGGTACATCACAATAAAATCAGACAATATCGGGCATACAAGTGAATTTGTTTGTCCTACATTGCATATGCTACCGAAAAGCTTGGAGAAGGAGGGCGATAATGGCCGACACCAATCAAGATTTTTTTGACAAGATTTTTCCAGTTCCCGACAGGGTAAGAGAGAAATCCTACATCAAGAGCAGGGCTGAGTATGACAAGATGTATAAAGAGTCCATCGAGGATCCTGATGCCTTCTGGGCAAAGCAGGCATTGCTGAGACTGACCTGGTTCAAACCGTTCGACAAGAACAAGGTTTCCGACTGGTCCTTCGGCGACGACCTGCACGTGAAGTGGTTTATGGGCGGAAAGCTCAACGCGTCCTACAACTGTATTGACAGGCACCTGGAAACGAAGAAGAACAAGGCAGCCATTATTTTCGAAGGCAACGACCCCAACGACTGGAAGGTATATACCTTTTGGGACCTGTACCGCGAGGTCAACAAGTTCGCCAACGTACTCAAGGACCTCGGGCTTAAGAAAGGGGATGTGGTAGCCATTTACCTTCCCATGATTCCGGAGCTGGTCATCACCATGCTGGCATGCACCAGGATCGGGGTCCTGCATACGATCGTTTTCGGAGGCTTCTCGTCCGAGGCCTTGAGAGACAGGATCAAAGACTGCGATGCCAAGGTGCTCATCACCTGCGACGGAACCTATCGCGGCAACAAGGCTGTCCCGCAGAAGACCAATGCCGACAAGGCAGCCGATCAGTGCCCGTCCGTCAAGACCATGATCGTTGTCAGGCGCACCGGAACCGAGGTCACGATGAAGGAAGGCCGCGATGTCTGGTACGAAGATCTCATGGCCAAGGCCCCGATGTA
>DCDF01000003.1 GCA_002316295.1 Syntrophaceae bacterium UBA1062
TGCTGGCCGGGCTCAAGGCTCAAGGCGTCACGACCGTGAGCGAGCCCTCGCTCAGCCGGGACCATACCGAGCGCATGCTCCCGTATTTCGGGGCGCAGATCGAGCGGGACGGCACGACGGTGCGCGTCAGAGGACCGCAGAGCCTCTCAGCAAGAGAGGTGCAGGTTCCGGGAGATCCTTCCTCGGCGGCATTTCCTGCCGTATGGGCCGCAGCCTCGAAAGGCTCGGAGATCCTGCTCCGCGATATCTGCCTGAACCCGACGAGGACCGGGTATATCGCCGTGCTCAGGAGAATGGGCGCCCGCATCTCCATTGAGAACATCCGGGAGCTTTCCGGAGAACCTGTGGGCGATATTTTCGTTACGGGCGGAGAGCTCGAGGCCGCGACCATTGAGGGCGGGGAGATCCCGACACTCATCGACGAGATACCGGTCCTCGCGGTAGCCGCCTGCTTCGCCCAGGGAACGACTGTTATCAGGGATGCCAGCGAGCTCAGAGTCAAAGAAACCGACCGGATCAGCGCCCTGGTTCAGGGGCTTGCCGCGCTGGGAGCGCAGGTCGAAGAGATGCCCGACGGCCTGATCATCAACGGGCCTCTGCGTCTCAGGGCAGGATCTGTCCGGACGTTTTCCGACCACCGCATCGCGATGGCGTTTTCTATTCTCGCGAAGATCGCGGACATCGCGGTAGACATCGACGACACGGAGTGTGTCGACATATCGTTCCCGGGATTCTTCCAAATCATGGAGGGCTCCCGGTGAAGCATAAGGCGGTCACTATCGACGGGCCGGCGGGAAGCGGGAAATCGACCATCGCCAGGCAGGTCGCCGATCGGCTCGGCTTCGTCTACCTCGATACCGGCGCCCTGTACCGGGCCGCCGCCCTGGCCGTCGACGAGGCAGGAGCGGATCCTGCGGACGGGAAAGCATGCGCAGACGTGGTGAGACATGCCGGGATCGAACTGGAGCGCGGCAGGGTGAGCGTACGCGGGCGTGACGTGACCGAGGCCATCCGTTCCCACCGCATCAGCTCCCTCTCGTCCCGGATAGCCGTGCACCCGCCGGTGAGAGACGCCCTGCTGGACCTGCAGCGCTCGTTCAGGGAGAAAAGCCCGCTCGTGGCGGAAGGCCGGGACACCGGGTCCGTCGTATTCCCGGACGCCGAGGTCAAGATCTATATCGATGCCTCTGCTCAGGAGCGCGCCCGGAGAAGGCACCGCGAGCTTGTTTCAAAGGGATCCGACATTTCTTATGAAAAAGTGCTCAATGATCTGAAGGAAAGGGATCAGCGTGATGCCACCCGGAGCATTGCGCCACTCGTTGTCCCGCAACACGCTGTTGTGGTCGATACGACACACCTTAGAATCGGTGAGGTGATCTCTAAGGTATTGAAAGTGGTGCAAGATAAACTAGCCGATTAACAAGCGGTCCTTTTTGCCGGAGGCAGCCGCCCCAGCCTGCTTCCTCATTTCAGAGGCCATATAATCGAGCATCTCCTTGGAGAAGTTGATTATATCCCTATTGGTAAATCCATTGTTCACGAGCTCTCTGTATAAGGACTTCGCCAGTATCTTCGTGGCTTTTTCCGTATCCATATTCTTCAATATAATATCAAGATTGCTTCGCCTGCTCATATTGTACCCTTCCTTCACACTCGGCTTACAAATGCATCTACCATGCCAACTGTACGCATTCAGCAATTAGTTAATCAAATAGACTACTTATAAGCGCAAGCGTCAGGTTCTTGTACCATACATGTGTAGATTATGCAATACAGGAATCAATACCCTCTTGAATATTATTCCGATCTCCGCTAGTAATATCGCTACCATGGAAAAGCGCTCATTACTGGACATAGCCGGTCTGAAAAAAAGGATCTCCCTCGCGGAGATCATCATCCTCTTGATGCTCGTCATGGTCTGGGGAGGCATGTTCTGGGCCATGAACGTCAAAAAGGAGAAATATATCCACACCATGGTGGCTTTTCAGGAACAGATCCTCGCCCTCGCACAGGATCGTTTGGACGGCGGGATGGAGATCAGCCCGGATAGCTGGCCAATGAGAGATCCTTTCCAGTATTTCATCGTTCGGGACTCCCGCATCGTATCCTCGAATCACCCGGGCATCGAAGACGGAGGAATGTCTCTCGACGACGCATTCGGGAGGTTCATCAACTCCCAGGAGATCATCCCCCGGATAAAAACCGGCACAGACGGCTCCAACTGGATCAGGTCCGACAAGGTCACCCCCCGTCTCTGGCTGTCATGGTCCACCTCCGGCCGGAGCTCCGAGGTGCTGGGAATCATCTCGAATGAGGAGGATTTGCTTGCGCTCACAGGATATCCGGATTTCAGGTTCATGCTGCTGGTATGCGCCGGCCTCGCCTCCGCCCTTCTCCTTCTCGCCCTGATATGGGCCCTGTCCTGGATGCGGCTTTCGGCCGTCAAGGGGCTCTCCAGAAGCAGCTGAGTGTCGTACCGCCCTGATCATGGTACATGCGCCCGGCCAATCCCATGCCGGAGACCGTCCGCACAGGAGAACCGCTCAGTTCTCTGACAGTTTCACTTCTTATCCCGGCTTTTCCTCCACCGGGAGGGCCGCCTCTTTTTCCGAAAGCCTGAAGCCGAAGGATGCGTCTCGCGGAAAATCCGGCCGAAGGGGTCCTTCGACTCGATAACCTCGCCTCGTGCGATCAGGGAAAAGACAACGGATGCATCCGAGTATCGCGCCCTCTTCTTGAGTGACCACCTCATCCTGCCGGACTCCATAGCGGAAAGCATGCGCTCCACGATGCAGAGCGTCTGTACAATGCCCGCTTTCATGGCCTTGGGAATGGTGACGCTCATCCCGGATGCGAGAAGCGAATCGTGAAGCGCTTTCATCCTGTCATCACCCGGCCCCGTCTCCTTCGTGAGGACCTGTCGCGCCCAGGGAAAAAGCACAATGCTCAGCACAGCCGTCTGCGACAGAGGGCTTCCGGCCCGGGCGCGCTTATCCACGGCCTCCAGGAGAGGAAGCAGCATATCGAATGCATGAGGGTCTTCCTGCAGAAACGCCCCCGCTGCACCCAGGAGGTCGGGGAGCACCCCGTAGGCGCGAAACAGAGCCAAAACACGGCAGAGAAAACCTGAAGCGATATCCTTGTTAAGCTCCTCGTACAGTCTTGCCCCGGAGCACGCACACAAAAGCTCCCGGTGCAGTCCGATCTCGCGGGCCGTCTCCTCCTCGATGGCAAACCCGAGACGCGCGGCGTGACGGAGCACCCTCCACATCCGCACAGGGTCTTCCACATAGCGCTCATGCGGACTGCCTATCATGCGAATCAGGCCGCTTCTCAGATCTTCGAGTCCGCCTGTGTAATCGATGATGGAAAAATCGGCGATGTCATAGAAGAGCGCATTGATAGTGATGTCGCGCCTGAAGGCGTCTTCTTCGGGAGTGCCGAACGATGTGTTGGGGTCGGTGTTTTCGGTGCATTCTTCATCCGGCTCCTTGCGGAAGGTCGCCACCTCGATGATCTTGCCTCCCTTGAACCGTATGTGGGCCAGCCTGAAACGCCTGCCGATGAGCATGCAGTTGGAGAAGAGCTTCTTCACCTGAGCGGGCCTCGCATCAGTGACCACATCGAAGTCCTTGGGTCTCTTTCCGAGGAAGAGATCCCTCACCGCACCGCCCACCAGGTAGGCCTTGAAACCGTTACGGTAGAGCCGGTAGAGCACCTTGAGCGCATCCGGGTCGATATCCCGCCTGGAGACGGGGTGCTCCGCGCGTCTGAGGATGACCGGCCCGCTACTGTCCATGGTGTCCGGCGCCGCTGTCGTCATCGTGCTCTTCTTTGGCGATTTTGTAGGATTCGTCGCTCCAGTGGATGAGATCGACCCCTTTGCAGCCGCGGGAGCAGAAAGGCCGGTAGGGATTGTTTTCATAGGAAACCATTTTTTTGCATACCGGGCATGCCACGATCCGAATTTTTTTGAGCTCCATTGCTCTATCCTTCAGGTTCAACGGGTCTCTTTTACCACTTCCGCCCGGACGCGTCCCGGACATCGCCGGACGCACGGCGGTACATATTCATGATTATGTCAGAAGCGTATATAGCACACTTTTTCTCCTTGTCAATTTCCGGAGATGCGCACATTGTGAATTGTTTGTCGTTTTAGTGTCTGAAAAATTTCTATTGACTAAATGAGTAGAACAGGGTTTGAAATGATGAAACATCATAGAGGAAGTAGCTGAAGATGCAGAAAAAGGTCAGAAGGAAGAGGCAGATACTCAGGAACAAAACCGTCATCCTTCGGTCCTCCCGGGAATTATTCCACAAAAAGGGCTTTTACGGCACCACGATGGAGGACATCGCCGAGTATTCCGGTTTTGACAGGCGCACCATCTACAACCACTTCAAAAACAAGGAAGACATTTTCGCAGCGCTCATATCAGGCATTCTCACTGACATAACCGCTGTGTTCGACGAGGTCGAGGCGGAAAAGATCTCGATCCTGGACAAGCTGCGCAAGCTCGTGCTCAGGCTCCTGGACCTCTACATCGAGAATGCCCAGCTCCTCAACATCTTCATGTCCGAATACGAGATCAACGAGATCAAGAAGAAGCGCTACATATCCGCATACACGCTCAAGAACATCCACGACTATAAAGAGATCGAGTCGCGCCTCGTGGAGATGATCCGGCAGGCGCAGCTCGAGGGCATGGTGGTAGACGTCCATCCGTATGTGCTTGCCGGAGTTCTGAACGAACTGGTCCTGCGAAGCGTCATCGTCCTTCACAACCAGAAGGGGACCTTCAGAAAAAAAGATCTCATCCACGATATCTTCGAGCTTCTGGCCAAAAACGTGGTGAAGGTGCCGACGCAGACAAAGACCGCGCCGTAGCGCCGCCTTCAACCCGCTGCGAACCGGGTTGGTCAAAAAAAGAGGCCGGAAGATTCCGGCCTCTTTTCCTTTTCGTCTTCAGGATACCTACATCATCCCGCCCATGTCTGGCGGCATGCCTGCACCCGGATGGCCGGGGGCCGGCTTTTCCTCGGGAATCTCGGCAACCATGACCTCGGTGGTCAGCAGCAGGCCGGCAACCGAGGCTGCGTTCTGCAGAGCGGATCTTGCCACCTTGGTGGGGTCGATGATGCCTGCTTTGAGCAGGTCTTCATAGGTCTCTGTGTCTGCATTGAACCCCTCGTTATCCTTGAGACCCTTGACTTTCTCCACCACGATGCCGCCTTCGAGGCCGGCGTTTACCGCGATCTGGCGCAGAGGCTCCTCGAGGGCCTTCTGCACGATCTTCACGCCGAAAGCCTGGTCGCCGTCCGCCTTGAAGCCGTCGAGCTTCTTGATGCAGCGCAGCAGCGCCACGCCGCCGCCGGCGAGGAAGCCTTCCTCCACCGCCGCCCGTGTCGCATGGAGCGCGTCTTCGACCCTGGCCTTCTTCTCTTTCATTTCGGGCTCGGTTGCCGCGCCGACCTTGATCACCGCAACACCGCCCGCCAGCTTGGCAAGCCGCTCCTGCAGCTTCTCGCGGTCGTAGTCGGAGGTGGATTCTTCGATCTGGGCCTTGATCTGGGTGATACGGCCCTGAATGGAGGAGCTGGATCCCGCGCCCTCCACAATCGTGGTGTTGTCCTTGTCGATGATCACGCGCTTGGCGGTGCCGAGGTCGACCACGGTGGCGGACTCGAGTTTTCTG
>DCDF01000125.1:0-4493 GCA_002316295.1 Syntrophaceae bacterium UBA1062
CCGATTGTCATGGAGGGTTATCCCCATCATCTGAGCAAGGCGGTGCTGAACCTTATCGACAATGCACTGAAATATACCCCCCGGAAAGGCTCGGTGACGGTCAGCGCCTCGTCTTCAGGAGATCTGGTGTCAATAGATGTTCAGGATACCGGCAGGGGGTTCAGGCAGCAGGACCTCGATATGATGTTCCAGAAGTTCGAAGATGTCATGGATATCCATGACCGGGAGATTCGCGGCTTCGGCCTGGGGCTTTCCAACGTAAAGCGCTATGTGGATATGCATCACGGTGAAATCCGCGTGCAGAGCAGAGAGGGCGAGGGGAGCACGTTCACTCTGATCCTGCCAGTGCACATGAAAGACAGAGAATGACCGCTCTCTCCCTGACATAAGAACGCCATGCGGATTTGAGGTCCGCATGGCGCATATATCGATCAACTCCCCTTTTGAGCTTTTCCTCTTTCTCTCCTGTCCAGACAGGCTGAAAAAAAAGAGGGTTGGAGAACGGGGCTGAGGTAGGTTCTCCAACCCCCGCTAAGAGGAGCATACGTGGTCTTTTTGGCTATTGTCCGAGCACCTTCCTTTTTATTCGCATTATCTTTTCCTGCCGCCCGCGGGTTCATTCCCCGCGCTCCCTTTTCAGCGGCCTTCCCGTCATCCGAGCATGACCGCGGCCGTCCGCGCCATCTGGTTCACATACCCCCACTCGTTGTCGTACCAGGACATCACCTTCACCAGATCGCCGTCCACCACCTGGGTCATGTTCATGTCCACGATGGAGGCGTGCGGGTCCTGGATGATGTCGGTTGACACGATCTCGTCTTCCGAAACCCTGACGACCCCCCGATAGCGCTGTCCCTGGGCCTCATCCCGGAATATGTCGTTGACCTCTTCTTTGCTCGTAGGCCTTTTCGTGAGGAAAACGACATCCGAGATAGAGCCTACGGGAACGGGTGTCCGCACCGCAACTCCGTCGAACCTGCCTTCGAACTCGGGTAGTGCATATCCCGTGGCCTTGGCCGCTCCCGTCGTGGTCGGCACCAGGTTTATGGCTGCGGCCCTTCCCCGCTTCCATTTTTTGTTGCCCCCGTCGACCAGGGCCTGCGATGCTGTGTAGGCGTGCACGGTGGTCATAATCGCCTTGTGCACCCCGATCCTTCTGCCCATTATCTCCACCAGGGGCGTGATGCAGTTGGTGGTGCAGCTTGCTGTGGAGACGATGTCCGTCTCTTTCTCCGCTCTGTTCACCCCGTGGACAACGGTCTCGATGCCGCCTCCCTTCGCCCGCGTGGAGAGTATCACGTGGGAGGCGCCTGCCTTGAGATGATCCTCCAGCTCCTTCCTTGTCGTAAACACCCCGGAACACTCAAATACCAGATCCACCTCAAGCTCTTTCCACGGCAGATTCCCGGGGCTCTTTTCCTGGAGGAAACGATAGCTCTTTTCATCGATGACAATGGCATCCTCTCTGCTCTGGACGGTTTTCCCGTACCGTCCGTACACCGAGTCGTATTTCAGCAGGTACGCGATGTTGTCGGGAGGCCTGAGATCGTTGACCACTGCGATATCGAGCTCAGGCATGTTTATCAGCACCTTGAACAGCGCTCTCCCGATCCTTCCCATGCCGTTTATCGCGACTCTTGCCATGCTGTTCCCCCTAGGGACCGTATCCCGCTCAGTGAGGGCTGCTCCCTGCCTTCCCCTTCTCAGGAGACAACCTGAACTGCCAGGCCGGTTTCCCCCGTGCATGAGGGGAACCGGCCTCCGCCTCCTTTTAACGCCAGAAGATTCCAGGGAGCCTTCCGTCCCTGAAGAAACACCATTCTGATGTCGTATCTACAAAGAACGTGCCAGAGAAAGCGCAACAGGAATCAACAGACATATTAACCCCTTATCAGAATTCCATCGCAGGCCGTCCGATGAGAGTGTCCTGCGGGACAGGATTAAATCCCACGGCAGGGGAAACGAACGCTATCGTCCCCAGGATTCCGGGGGTATATTCCGAACGCCTTCTTCTCCCTCGAGATCGAGTTTCATAGATATGAAGGCGAAGAGATCCCTCAAGGTCACGATGCCCTCGAGATGCCCACGATCGGTCACCAGGAGCCTGCTGACCCCCTCGCGATTCATCCTTGCCATAACCTTCATCGCATCCATGGAGGGGTCGACCGTGTTCTTCTCGGAGCACTGGGAGACGATGTCCTCGACCCGTTTCCGGTCCCACTCTTCGCGGGGCACCTCCTTGATCCTGTCCAGGGTGATGCACCCCTCGAGGTTTCCGGATGCATCCTGCACCGGGAACATCTTGTAATGGTATTTATAGAAATAGTCGTGGATCATCTGATCCAGCGGCATGGCCGGAGAGACCGTCACCGGATCTTTTTTCATGAACCGGCGGACCGGTTCGCCGCTCAGGGCCCGCTGCATGAGAAGCTGGGTGTAGGATGTCTGGGAGGCGCTCCTCAGGAACAGGCCGATGAGCACCCACCACATGCCACCGATGAAGTTCCCGGAGATAATGTTCAGGACCCCCAGCAGAATGAGCCCCAGCCCGAAACCGGCCCCGATCCTGGTCGCGATGCGCGTCGCCCAGCGGAGGTTTCCCTTCCATTTCCACAGTGCTGATCTGAGCACCCTGCCTCCGTCCAGTGGATATGCGGGGACAAGGTTGAATACGGCAAGGACGAAGTTGATGACGGCAAGGTAATTGAGCACGGCATTCGCCTGTCCGGGCAAGCCGGCTTGTATTCCCATGCGGTAGACGCCGTAGAAGACAAGCCCCAGCACGATGCTCGACAGAGGCCCTGCAACGGCCATGAAAAACTCTGTCCTGGAATCGTCGGGCTCCTCGTTCATCTCGGAGACCCCGCCGAAGACGAACAGGGTGATGCCTCGGATATCCAGGCCGAATTCGCGCGACACCAGGGAATGACTCATCTCGTGGAATATGATCGAAAAAAACAGACCTATCGCTCCCACGATACCCATGATCCAGTATTCGGTTACGGAAAACCCCTGGTAATAATACGGAAAAAACCCGGCGGCCAGCGTCCAGGTGATGAGAACCGCGATAATGATCCAGCTGAGGTCGATATAGACGGTGAATCCGAAGAGTTTGAACACCTGTATGCGTTTTCCGAACATGTATTTTCCCCTTCCGGGCGGCTGTTTCTTCCGGCAGCCGCTTTTCCGCCGGATCATCCAGGGGTGTCCGGAGGGTCCGGGCGCCCCTCGGGCGCGCAGCCGATTATGAGCTCTACAATGATTATGCCAAGGGCCCGCGGACAGAAATCGATCATGCGCGCCAGACGTTAGAAAACACGACACAGACGCGTCTCAGGGCTGTCTGTCCGGGGAGACTGGACGGATTCCCATGCAAGGGGACACGCCCCGGCCGGGTGGAATCGGGCCGGATCGGATCTGCCGGGGTTCCGGGGCATGCAGCCGCCTGTGTCCCGCCCGGGGATCGACGGCGGCCGGCCTTTTTTGCAGGGCCGGCGGCCCATGCGGGCCGGTAATCTCCCGCTTCCCGCAGCCGGGGAGGCAATGCGCTCTGCTGGCATCCTTCACGCTCTCTCCTTTGATCTCTTCCTCCCGGCCCTTACTATTTCTTCACAGGGGCGGAGTCTTCCCTGCCGGTTCGCCGCCCCGAGAAACCGGTCGGGAGGCGGGTTGTGAATCGCACGCATGGCCATCACGCAATGCACGAGGCCCCTGGGAAGAAATCGGACGGGGAAGGCCCCGGTGTCCATGCCGCGCACAGGATAGAGGATTTCAAGAAGAGGTTCCTGGCCTGCCTCATTCTCACGGTTCCGGTGCTCGTCCTTTCCCCCCAGATACAAGGCTTCCTGGGAGTTCGACCGCTGCTCGGCGACAGGGCCGATCTCCTGGTGCTCTTCATTCTGTCATCCGTCATCTACTTCTACGGAGGCTCTCCCTTCCTGAAAGGCCTGGTGCACGAGGCCAGGCGGCTGCAGCCTGCCATGATGACGCTCATCGGCATCGCCATCTCCGTGGCCTATGTCTACAGCGCGGCCGTGGTGTTCGGCCTGCCCGGCATGGACTTTTTCTGGGAGCTAGCCACGCTGATCGACGTGATGCTGCTGGGCCACTGGCTCGAGATGCGTTCTGTGGAGCGCGCGGCAGGGGCGCTGGAAGAGCTGGTGAAGCTCATGCCCTCTCTCGCCGGCAGGGTGAGGGAGGACGGGAGCATAGAAGAGGTCCCGGTGGAGAGCCTGAAGAAGGAGGACCGGGTTCTGGTGAGGCCCGGCGAAAAGGTGCCCATTGACGGGGTGGTGGTTGAGGGGCGGACCACGGTGGACGAAAGCATGCTCACCGGGGAGAGCAGGCCTGTGCAAAAGGATGAGGGAAGCCAGGTCATCGGCGGCATGATCAATGGAGAATCGGCCGTCACCATACAGGTCACCAGGACCGGGGAAGACACCTACCTCTCACAAGTCATCCTGATGGTGAGAAGGGCTCAGGAATCGAAATCC
>DCDF01000125.1:4639-4874 GCA_002316295.1 Syntrophaceae bacterium UBA1062
GCGTACTGGCTCACTCTCGTCAGCCTTTCCGTGGGGGGCGGTACGCTTGCGGTCTGGCTCATCCTCGGGCAGGATTTTGTCTTCGCCCTGGCGCGCATGGTGACTGTCATGGTCATTACCTGCCCCCATGCGCTCGGTCTCGCGGTGCCGCTGGTGGTGGCGGTGTCGGCGACTCTGGCCGCCGGAAACGGACTGCTCATCAGCGACCGCGCGGCATTCGAGCGGGGCAGGGACA
>DCDF01000053.1:0-1018 GCA_002316295.1 Syntrophaceae bacterium UBA1062
CCAGCAAGAGGCCGGAGAGAAAAGGATTGTTCCGAAGGAAATCTATTACCTCCATCATAGCGACCCGCCTTCCCGACAAATGTTCTGTTATATCGCCACAGCTCAAAAGGATATTCAAGTCATAAATAATCCCGGGGCAGCCGCTTTTCCACCCGGCCTTGGTTCTTGTTTTTCCGCTGTGTTATGGGATATGGTCCTTGATATTCATGAGACAGGCCTTACCTCAGAACAGAGGACCACGGCGGAGAGGAAGGGAAACGATGAAGGAGTTCGACAGACTGGTCGAGATATTCGAAAGGCTCAGGGCCCCGGGCGGATGCCCGTGGGATGCCCAGCAGACCCACCAGAGCATATCCCGGTGCGCGGTGGAAGAGGCATACGAGCTCGTTGACGCCATCGACGGAGGCGATCTGGACCATATGCGCGAGGAGCTGGGGGACGTGCTCCTGCAGGTGCTCTTCCACAGCACCATAGCGAAGGACCTGGGAGAGTTCACCATAACCGATGTGATCAACGATCTCGCGGACAAGCTCATCTACCGCCATCCCCATGTGTTCGGCGGCGAGAGCGTCTCGAGCTCGAGTGAAGTCATCCGGAACTGGGAGCGGCTCAAAAAGAAAGAAGAGGGGAAGTCGGGCCGCGAGTCGATCCTGGACGGCATTCCGGAGTCGCTTCCCGCACTGCTACATGCGCGGAAGATCCAGTCCGCTGCGTCCCGGGTCGGCTTTGACTGGCAGGACGCCGGCGGGGCGGCCGGAAAGGTGAAGGAAGAAGCCGATGAGCTCCTGGAAGCCCTCGCGCGGGGCGACGCCGAGGAGATAATCGGCGAGATCGGCGATCTTCTGTTCAGCATCGTGAATCTGGCGCGCTTTGCCGGGGTCGACCCGGAATCCGCGCTGAGACGGACGAACCGCAAATTCCGAAAACGCTTTTCCATGATCGAGGCCGAGGCGAAAAAAAGGGGGGTCGCCCTGGAGGAGATGAGCTTGCAGGAAATGGACGAGCTGTGGGAAAAGGC
>DCDF01000053.1:1195-7107 GCA_002316295.1 Syntrophaceae bacterium UBA1062
AAAAACAGCCGTGAAGTTGCGGTCAAGGGCAGGATCGGGTATATCCGCCGCACGGGCTGTGGTATAGATTTTCTGTAATCCGGTGTATCTGTATTATGTATTATTATATGGAAGGTATTGCCCCGGCCGGGCGAGCCGGGGAGGAGATGAATGTGAAGACGTGGACCGTACCCGATCTCATAGATCTCGAGTTTTTTCTCTCCAGAGACGGAGAACAGGATGATGCCTCGGTAGTGAAGCGGGACCGCCGGATTTATCTCCTGGCCGTGGAGCCCCGCATCCCTCCCGGTACGGCCTCGGAAGGGTCTTTCCGGCGCTGGGCGATCCGCCTCTGGCTCGAAGAGCGCAGAAAGCTCTATCGGCAGCAGCAGGGCCGCGACGCGGCACTGCCGGGGGATGTGTTCGCCGAATCGCGGTCCGTCCTGGCGGCGATCATCGGGCTCGCAGGGCTGATCGCCGGCGCGGGGGTGGCTCTCCCTCTCCTGGTCTATACGGGCAGAGAGCCGGTCAACGTGTCGGTCTATCTCGGCGTCCTGGTTTTTTTGCAGATCATCGGGCTCCTCATGATGGCGCGCTTCTTCTTCCTCAAAACATCGCTGAGCGCGGCCAGGAAGTACTCGCTCGTGTATACCGTGCTGAGCAGGCTGCTCGAGAAGACCGCGGCCAGGCTCGCACGCAGCGCCATGAATACCGCGTCCGGCAAGAAGAGAGAGGATCTGTCCATGCTGTCGGGCACGGTGCGGAGCATGTATGCGACATACGGCCATGTGCTGTTCTGGCCGATCTTTTCCCTGGTGCAGCTCTTCAGCGTCATGTTCAATGTGGGCGCCATAGGCGTCACCCTTATCCGCGTCATGACCGCGGATCTTGCATTCGGCTGGCAGTCGACGCTGCAGATGAGCCCGGAGAGCGTTCATACCCTCGTCCGGGTGATGGCCGCGCCGTGGTCCTGGCTCCTGGGCGGGTATGCATATCCGAATCTCGAGCAGATCGAGGGGAGCCGTATCGTGCTGAAAGAGGGGATTGCGACGCTCGCCACCTCCAGTCTGGTATCCTGGTGGCCCTTTCTGGTCGCCGCCGTTGCCTTTTACGGGCTGCTCCCGAGGCTCGTGCTCCTCGGGATCGCCCTTGCGGGCAAGAGAAAGGCCCTGGCCCGGCTGGACTTTTCTCATGCCTCCTGCGACAGGCTCGTGATGCGCATGCAGGTTCCGACCCTCTCCACCCAGGGACTGCAGGGCTCACCCGGACTGTCGGATATGGTCCGGGCCAAACCGGAGACCAGCGCAGAGCCGTTTCCCCGGAGATACGTGGATGCCGCGGTCCTCATATCCGAGGACATCTACCGGCGCTGCGACAAGGGCGAGCTGGAACGGCGCCTGAAAGCCCTGCTCGGATGGGGGTTCGCCTACCTCTTTCCCATCGCCGGGGAAACGGGGGAGGACAAATCCTCGCTGGACGACGCCGTGAAGAACCATTCTTCGGACGGGGGAGGGGTGGTCCTGATTCAGGAGGCCTGGCAGCCTCCCATCGTCGAGATCATCCACGTGATCAGGGAGCTGAGAAAGCGTGGAGGAGATGACATGAAGATCGCCGTGCTTCTGGTCGGAAAGCCAGATGAAAAGACGATCTTCACCCCGGTGAAAGCCGTGGACAAGGACGTCTGGAGCAGGGTCCTGGCCGGACTGGGAGACCCGCACCTGCGAGTCGTCGCCGTGGAAGAATAATGAACGGAAAAGCATCCGTGCTCACGTTTGCCGTTGTCGGTCATCCCAACGAGGGAAAGTCTTCCGTAGTGTCCACCCTGACCGAGGACGACAGCGTCCGGATCACGCCCATTCCAGGGGAGACTGTCGTGTGCCGGACCTTTCCGGTCATCATAGACGGCCGCGAGATCGTACGGTTTGTCGACACCCCCGGATTCCAGTCGCCGAAGGCCACGCTCGCCTGGTTCCGGGAGCACGAGGGCCCGGGCCTGCCCGTCTCCTTCCTGAAGGAGCACTGCGGCGATCCTCTGTTCGGCGGGGAGTGCGAGCTGTTCCGGCCGCTCGCCGAAGGTGCGGGCATCATCTACGTGCTCGATGCATCGAGACCGCTTCGCTCGGTGGACAAGGCCGAGATGGAGATCCTGCGGATGACGGGCATACCGAGAATGGCCGTGATCAACAACAAGGAAGACATCGGCGCATATATCCCGATGTGGCGCGACGAGCTACGCAAGCACTTCAATTCGGTGAGGGTATTCAACGCCCACCGGGCCACGTATGCGGAGAGGATAGCGCTGCTCGAGAGCCTCAAGTCCATCGACCAGGAGTGGGAACCGGTTCTCGTGCCCGTTATCCGGGCTGTCCGAGACGACTGGCACAGGCGCGTCTCCCAGACCGCATGGCACATCTGTGACATGATCGAGAGGTGCCAGGCCTTCCAGGTGTCGAGAAAGTACTCCCAGGATGAGGACCTGGAGGAAATCAAAAACAGGCTCATCGCCGAATATCAGGACCGTATACGGGACATGGAGCGGCAGACCCACCTGAGCATCCGCCGGCTTTTCAAGCACAACATCTTCGACTACCGGCTTCCCGGGCAGTCGATCGCGGGCGAGGATCTGTTTCACGAAAATACCTGGCGCCTCCTTGGCATGAGCCCGTATCAGGTGGCGGCTGCTGGCGCTGCAGCGGGCACGGGCATCGGCCTGGGCCTTGACGCCGCCACGGCCGGCATTACATTCGGGGTGTTCACGCTCTCAGGGGCACTGCTGGGCGCGGGCTCCGCTCTCCTCGGGGGGAAGCGCATGGTGACCACGGAAATCAGAGGACCGAAGATGGGCGGATTTCAGATGAAAAAAACGCTCGGCGACTTTGTTTTTGCGGTGGGGCCGAACAAAAACATCCAGTTTCCCTTCATCCTTCTGGACAGGGCCCTTATCTATTTCTCCCATGTCATCAACTGGGCGCACGGAAGGAGGGGACGGAAGGAAGAAGAAGCTCCGGATGCCGGGCCGGAGACCTTTGTCACGCACCTCACCGACCGCCAGCGCGCGATCTGCCGCGAGTTCTTCCGTGCCGCAAGTACAGGCGACGAGATGCGGATCCGCGAAACGAAACAGCCCATGCTCGAGATGCTGATCGAGATCCTCCATGGCCTTTCGAATCGGGAATACCGATAGGATCGCGGGGTTCATCGGGCTTCACCGCAGGTTTCACACCGGATCATGTCAGCAGCGGCTTGATTATCTTCCTGCCCTTGAACACGCTTTCCGGCACGACCCGGCCTTCGAGTATGACCACGTTGTCATGGACATAGGTGTAGCGCCTGCCGCTGTAGTGGCATGCAACGACCGCCCGGGCGGCATTTCTCAGGGAGGAGTAGGCGTTCACCTCCGTGGCCGGGTGCTGTTCGGCATTCTCCCTGGTATCGCTGTGAAAGGCCCGGTATCCGTAGTCTCTGCCCCGGCCGTCTGTCCTGAACCGGTATTCCGGGGTATATGTCACGAAACCGATCGCCGTACCGTCCAGCGAACACTGCCAGGTATTGACATCCACCTCACGGACCCTCACCGAGGCCTCGCCGAAGCGGAAACGTTCCTCTCTGATCCCTCCTGCCTCCGGGATCTTCTCCTCATGCTGTTCCGGTCTTTCCCCGGTGGTTTTTCTTTTTGCCACGCCTTCTCCGATTCCCTTCCATGATGATCCGCTGAGATTGTCCTGCCTCTGGAGAGGACGGATTGCTCGACCCCTCACCGGATTTCCTCAGCCCGTGAATACCGACAGATACTAAACCGTAAGAAAACCTTTCGCAAGGGCTTTGATACGCGATGCACAGGTCGATGCCCCGTGGTTCTCATGCCGGAAAGTGCTTGACGAACCGGAATTTTTTGAGGAAAGTCGGATCCATGACATGGTGATTCCGCTGCAGGGGTGTGCGGGGTATCCGAAGGGGCGTGATGTTTCATGAGAGAGTGGTCTCGAAGGAGGGTGCGCGATGCCGTCTGGATGCTGATCAGGCAGGGGATCACCCTGGAGAAGATCGCCATGAGCATCGCGCTGGGGGTTGTCCTCGGCACGGTCCCTGTCCTGGGCATCACCACTGTTCTGTGTGCGGCCGCTGCAGTGGCGTTCCGTCTCAACGTGGCGGCCGTCCAGCTGGCAAACTGGCTTGCCTGTCCGCTTCAGATAGTTCTTCTCATCCCTTTTTTCGTAATGGGAGGGTATCTCTTCGGCACCTCTACCAGCGCACAGGATGCTGCGGTCGTGGTGGAGCTTTTCCGGTCGGATCTCTTCTCCGCGCTGGGTTGTGCAGCGGAAATGACCTTCTACGCGGTCCTCGCCTGGCTCCTGATCGCGTTGCCCGTGATGTTCATTCTCTACAGAACGCTCCTGTTTCTGCTTGCAAGGCTTCCGGAAGGCAACGAGTAGCTCCTTCCGGTTTTTGCGGCAGGCCGGGTCGAGCGCTGCAACACGCTGTCTCAATATAATCATCCGTTTTTCCGATGCCATGGCACAGATACGGGTCTCTCAAAGAGCGATCTCGCCATCCTCAACAAGGAGGGCCTTTTCAACAGCTTGGGCAAGATCAGGACGCCGCGGACGATTCTTGACAAACCCGGCAAACTGACGGAAGAGGAGAATGATATCATCAAGAAACACCCGGATGACAGCACCCGCATCCCGGAGCCGATCACTCCGTACCGCGATATCATTCAAGCAATGCTTCAGCTTTACGAACGCTTCGACGGCACCGGCTGCCCCCGGGGCCCGGCCGGGGAGGGAATTTCTCCTTTGGGCCGCATTCCCGCAGCGGCGGATCTGTTCGACGCATGGCGTCCGACAGGCCCTGGCGGAAGAGAAAGAGCCTGAAACGAGGCGCTCAACGGGATGCAACATGAGGCGGGGACAGCTCGATACTGAGATAGTGCAGGCCCTGATGAGGGTCGCCTTGCTGCAGAGGAACGAGGAGGGATGTGCATGAGACATGGGAAACCGACAGCCTTGCTGATATCCGCTGTGGTTGCAGCTGCGCTTCTCGCCTGCTGTACCGGGAGCTCAACCGCGCCGGATGCGCTCATCGGGGTCTGGACGACGGATGCCGAGGAGAGCGCGGACGTCTCCATAGAATTCTCGAGAGACAGGCTCGTCATCAGCTCAGATACCGGGGTGTTCGAGAACTCGATCGAGAAGGTGAAGGCGGAGAAAGGCGATGTTCCCGGTGTCGTCCTGTATAACGTATATTACCTCGACCGGGACGGAGAGACGAATCTGATGAGCTTTTTCTATGCCCCTGAAGAAGGAGGCGCCATCTGTTTCAAGTCCGAGCGTGACGTCGAATGGAAAAAGCGCCACTGATCCCGATATTGCAAGTCCGGACTATCCCGCACAGGATCAATGAAACCAGAACGCGTAAATTCGACAAGGTCATCTATCGGTTGAGAAATCGCATCGAGCGCTTAATCAATCGGATGAAACACTTCAGGTCGCTCTCTGTTCGCTATGATAAATCCGCCACGATCTATCGGGCGCTCTGGATCATCGGCGCTATGCTGCTGTGGCTCCAATAAACACTTTGCGTACAGCACCTATTGTCGTGGCCCATCTCAGTTGTGTGGTTAGCGTACATATCGTATTTTTTTGCTAAGCCGGAGTTTTTTCAGTTTCCGGAAGATGCGGAAAACCAGCCCTTATTGAGATTTGAAATTCCAACCATATTTATCATGTCATGCGCCGGTTTTATGCAATCTGGAGTAGAACGAGCTTTCCTGATCCACGAGCGGGTGATGTCCTGGTAATGAACCAAGACCGGGTCGAAGCCGTGCCAGACTCCTTCATTGCGGCGATTACTGCCCGAAGAGCATTGGGTCGAGGCACAGGCCCATCCCTGAATTCAACAGGGAGATAATGGACGGCATGAGTTCGATCGGT
>DCDF01000134.1:0-349 GCA_002316295.1 Syntrophaceae bacterium UBA1062
TCCCGGCTCGTCTTTGTCAGTACTGCTATCTTGTCGGCGTCTATGTGGTCCACTTTCAGCCCCGTCATTCTCGACATCTCGCCCAGGTGGGGCGTCAGAACGGTCGGGGCCGTTCGCTTCTTCAGGATGCCGATGTCTTTGCATACCGCGGTGATGCCGTCCGCGTCGATAATGAGCGGTCTGTCGACAGCGGCCGCGAGCTCTCGCGCGAGCTGGGCGGACTCTTCGTTCAGAGAGAGGCCCGGGCCGATGATCACGATATCCATCCGTGCCGCCGATGCAAGCAGGTCGTTTTTATTCTCGTACGAGATGCTCCCTGCAGGGGTCTGCTTCTGAGGGATGAACACGA
>DCDF01000134.1:523-4781 GCA_002316295.1 Syntrophaceae bacterium UBA1062
CGGGAATAGCCGCCGCCCGCCTTGAGGAAAGAGAGCGCGGAGAAGTACGGCGCGCCGTAATACCCCGCTGATCCTCCGATGAAGAGGGCCTCTCCGAATGTCCCCTTATGACCTTGCGGGTCCCGGGGGGGGAGGGCGGGAGGGTCGTTGATCTCGATCCTGATGTGCGGGGCGGCATAGAGCTCCGGCGGAAAGGAGATGTGAGTGACAAAAAGCCTGCCGCACAGGGCATTGCCCGGCATGAGCAGGTTCCCGATCTTGGGCAGCCCGAAGGTGACGGTGTAGTCTGCCTCTATCGCATCGCCCATCACTCTGCCGGTATCGCCGTTCACCCCCGAGGGGATGTCGAGGCTGAGCACGGGCTTGCCGCTCTCATTGATCATCCTGATCGTCTCGGCGTAGAGCCCGGTCACTTCCCGGTCGATGCCGGTGCCGAGCAGGGCGTCGATGACGGCGTCGCACCGTGAAAGGGCGTCGGAAGCTTTGGCCGGGGAGTCGAGCCTGGCTGCGGCGACGGGCAGTTTGTTCAGAATGTCGAAGTTTGTCCGTGCGGCGCCCAGGTATTTGCCGGGGTCGCCAAGGATGAACACCTCGGGCGTTCCGCCTGCGGAAAGAATCTTTCGCGCCGCCACAAAACCGTCGCCGCCGTTATTTCCTCCGCCGCAGAAGATGAGGAACGTCCTGCCCCGGATTCCCAGCTCCCTCTCGAGAACTGTGCATGCCGCCAAGCCCGCGTTTTCCATGAGAAGAAGCTCTGCAATCCCGTAGGTCTCCACGGCCGACCTGTCCATAGCCCTCATTTCACCGACACTGCTCACCTTCATGAACCGCCTCCTAGTGTCTCTCGCGTTCGTGACACCGCGACCCGGGCAAGGGGAAGCCCTGACGCCGTATCATACCGGACAGTAAAGAAATTTTCAATCCGGCCGCTGGCAGGTGCACGGGAACGTGCCGGACCGACGGTGCAGATATCGGCGCCGGTACGCACCGGAAGAATGCCTCACCAGACGCACAAGTGAATATGCAAAAAATATGTCGAGCCTTGTCCCGCCCGTCATCGATCAGGTGAGGAATACGGCGAGGATAGTCGCGCCCATGAGCAGGAAGAATCCGGGCATGATGGTGCGCTTCAATCCGGGAGAGCCGATGGCGAGCACGAAAACGCCTTTGAGGAAGGTGTTGGCGATGATTGCGAAGACAACAGCCCTCGCGGCAGTGGAAAGCTGGATACCGCTCGTTGCGTGGCTCAGCGATGCCAGAGAAAGGGCGATCGCGTCTACATCCGCAAGTCCGGAGAGAAAGCTCGTGATGTATATGCCGCTCGTGCCCAGATAGATCTGTGCCGCCTGTGCCGCAAAGAGGATGAGTGTGAAAACAATACCGAATGTGATCGCAGGCCAGAGCTCAAAGGGGTTTTTAATCCTCATTTCCGCGGAACGTTCGCTTCTGTGCAGGATGAAAAGGAACAGGGAGTAGGCGGCCCCGGCCAGGACGGGGATGAGCAGAGGACGCCAGAGCAGGATCGCCAGATCGCGGTTCAGTACCACGAGAATAACCATGAGCCTGGCGAACATGACAGTCCAGGCGATGAGCAGGGCCATGGCGAACGGCCGGGACAGCCCTCCCTCGCGCCGGCTCTGATGGGATATGCCGAATGTGATTGCAGTGCTGGATGCGATGCCTCCCAGGAGCCCTGTGAGGCCCATACCCTTCTGGGCGCCCAGCACCTGGATGAGGATATATCCTATGAAGCTGATGCCTGAGATGAAAACCACCAGGAGCCAGATGACGAAAGGATTGAACACGTCGAACGGCGGCGGCCCGAAGTTGCGGTTGGGCAGAATGGGAAGAACGATAGCCGTAATCACCGCGAACTTGAGTGTGGCGTAGAGATCTTCCCGGGTGAGGTGCCTCACGAAGCGGTGCATTTCGGGCTTGATGGAGAGCAGAACAGTAGTCGCAACTCCCAGTGCGATGCCAAGAGTGATTTTGCCCCAGAATACCAGCGCCCCGCTCAGTACGGTGATGAGGGCCGAGACCTCGGTGGTGAGGCCTGCCTGCCCTCTCCATGCGTCCACGAAATACGTGACGGCGAAGAAAGCGCCGAGCACCAGGACTACGGACACGAAGGGCCAGGGAGATCCGAGGAGATCCGATGCGAGTGCCGAGGCGCAGCCGATAAGCCCCATGAGCGCAAACGTGCGGATGCCGGCGGCGTGCTCCTTTTCGGGCTCTCCGAAGGAATACTCTCTCTGCATGCCCACAAGGACGCCGATGAGCAGCGCGATGCCGAACCTCAGATAGAGGGAGGGCTCGTCCAGGAGCCATGCATTCTGCATATCTGTGTCTCCTCACTGCCGGAATCGGGACTGTCTCTCCCGATCCGCTTCCGTTACAGAGTGCCTATCGGTGACGGCCCGGCCACACTTGAACCCCCGGTGCCGGGCAATGACCCGTCCCGCCGGTCTCTCTACTTCCTTTACCGCAATGTCGGGCCGCTGCCCCGGGTCATTGCCCGGAAAGTCCCTTGATCAGGGCCAGGACATTGTGCCCCAGAACCCGTTGATTGTATCCGCCCTCAAGAACGGCGAAGCATCCCCCCCGGTTTCTCACGGACGCCTCTCTGACGGCGCGCCCCATCTCCTGATAATCTCCGGTTGCAAGGGTTCCGCCCCAATCCTGGATGTGGTTGTCGAACCCGGCCGAGACAGCGATCATATTCGCGCTGCAGCGGTCCAGCTCGTCCATGACTTCGTTCATGTACGACAGGCGGTCGTGTGCCTGCGGGTTGAAAATGGTGACATAGCTCTTGCCACCCAAGATATTGACCGTTCCGTCACCATAGTGGAGGTCGAAGTCCAGGATAAAGGCGGTATCGATCTTCCCGCTGTTTTTGAGATGCTCCAGCGCAATGGCCATGTTGTTGTAGTAGCAGAACCCCCACGACGAATCCGATGAGGCATGGTGGCCGGGGGGTCTGATGAGCCCGAAACATGGCTCGACAAGACCGATGGTCGCGGCCCGGATCGCCCCTCCGGCCGCAAGTGAAGCGATCTCGTGAAGACCCATCCTCTTCACGCGTTCGATGTGGTCCTTCGTGTGGACGGCCTCTATGTCCTCGATGCGTGCCGGAGAGGCATCCACGAATTCCACGTGCGGGCCTATGACCTCGACCACGGCCTCCACCCTGCCTTCTTCCGCCGCAGGATCGGCGGTGTACGCCCGATAGAAGTCCTCATGGAATACCACTTTCATCTCTGCCTCCGGTTTTTCAAGTCGGTTTCAATATTTAGCACCGACTTGCCGAGACGATCAAATAGAATATAATTATTTCAGGCATACTCGATGCCTTTGTGATCGCGCATGAAAGAAAAGGGGGGAAGCCCATGACGACGAAAATCGCTGTCCTTACCGGCGGAGGCGACTGTCCCGGCCTGAACGGTGCCGTCAAATGGGTCGTCAAGACAGCACTCGATCCTCTCCTGGCCGACAAACGCTCCATGAAGTTCGAAGTGATAGGTGTGAAGGAAGGATGGAAGGGCCTGGTGAATGTCGACCCCGACGACGAGGAAAGCAGAAATTCTTATATCGAACCCCTGGACGAAGAAAAGGTCAGGACCTGGGACCGCTATGGAGGCACGAATCTGGGAACGTCCCGTACCAACCCGTTCAACCCGAAGAACGACCGGTCCGATCTTGTGATCGATAACATCGGCAAGCTTGGCATCGATGTCGTGGTGGCCATCGGGGGGGAAGACACGCTCGGCGTGGCCTACAAGCTCTACAAACGCGGCATCAAGACCATCGGCATCCCCAAGACCATCGACGGCGACCTGGTGGGGACCGACTATTCACTGGGGTACGACTCGGCGCTGAATGTCGTGACCGAAGAGATCGACCGCCTCCGCACCACTGCGGGATCTCATAATCGCATTTTCGTGGTGGAGACCATGGGCAGACATGCCGGGTGGCTCGCCTTGCAGGGCGGAGAGAGCAGCGGCGCGTACATCATTCTCATTCCGGAGTATCCTTTCGAGCTGGAACGGGTGTTCGAGCTCCTGCGGGGGAGAAAGGGCCGCGAGGTCCAGTACAGCATCGTGGTCGTATCCGAGGGCGCCTGTCTCAAGGGAGAAGGAGAGTTCTGCAAGGACGAGCGGCTGGACGAGTTCGGCCACAGAACCTTGGGCGGCATTGCGGCGTTTCTCTCCGATCAGATCCAGCGCAACACCGGCTTCGAATCCCGATATGTCATCCTGAG
>DCDF01000009.1 GCA_002316295.1 Syntrophaceae bacterium UBA1062
CAGATGATTTTTGCCGATACCCAGGAGGCGCGGGCGTTTCACCTCGTGGTGTGGGGGAGGGTGAAGATCTTCAAGTCGACTCCTGAGGGCAGGGAGCAGACGATCTTTCTTTTCGGTCCGGGAGAGTCCTTCTGCCTCACGGCCTTGACCGATCCGGTCTCACCGGCCGGTGCTATGGCCCTGGAAGACACGCGCATTCTGTTCTTTCCGGCAGAGGTTCTGGAAGAGGTGGCGAGGAAAGAGCCTTCGCTCCTGTTCAACATGCTTCTCGTGCTCTCGCGCAGGCTCAAGGAATCCATCGATCTCATCGAGTCCCTTTCTCTCAAGGAAATCCCCCAGCGCCTGGCCTCGTTCCTGGTTCATGCGCTCAACCGGGAAGGGCGGGATGAACGGATCGATCTGAACTTTTCCCAGCGTGAGCTCGCCAAGATCATCGGGACGACCCCGGAGACGCTGTCCAGGGTTTTCAAGCGGATGAATGAAGACGGGATCCTGAGCCTGGAGGGAAGGACGATACATATTCTCTCCAGGCAGGAGCTCGAGCTGCTGGCCCAAGGGGAGCAGGCGGCTTCCTGAGGATAAAGTATTCGGGCCTCCGGGCTCTTTTCCCGCCTTCAGTGCTCTGAGCGGATAGCGCGCTTTCCCCGGCCGATGGCCGGAAGAGGCGTTCGAAGCACCTCCGGCGCATGCATGCTATACGGCATAATACCTCATATTTTCCGTATAACCCGTCCCTCAATTCAGAAAAATGACAGCAATGATCTTGCCCTGGGAGGGCAGGCAGAGGAAAAACCGTGAGGATTGGTCTACGTGGAATATGAATATTCAACAAGTTGAGAACTTTTATTGAAAATTGATTATTCATTGGATATAACGTCCTTTGACACCCCATGTGAGGGGAACTGTGAAAGGGGAACGGGCATTTATGAGTTCAGTCATCAAACACGAAAGGCTCAGAAGATGGGTTGAGGAGACGGCGCAGATATGCCGGCCGGATCGGGTTTACTGGTGCGACGGCACGAAAGAAGAGTACGACCGACTGATGGCGCAGGCGGTGAAAAACGGAAGCGCTATTCCTCTCAAGAAGCGGCCGAACAGCTTCCTGTTCCGTTCTCACCCGAGCGATGTGGCCAGGGTGGAGGACCGCACCTATATCAGCACGAAGGACCAGGCTGACGCCGGGCCAACCAACAACTGGATCGACCCTGTCGAGCTCAAGACAACCATGAAGGGTTTGTTCGAAGGATGCATGAAGGGCCGTACCATGTACGTGATCCCATTTTCCATGGGCCCTGTTGGATCGCCTATCGCCAAGATCGGTATCGAGATCACGGACAGTATTTACGTGGTATGCAACATGCACATCATGACCCGGGTCGGAACGAGGGTGATGGAGGTTCTAGGCTCCGACGGCGAGTTCATACCCTGCCTTCACTCCGTAGGCGCGCCCCTGGTGCCCGGTCAGCAGGATGCCGCCTGGCCCTGTGCACCCATGGAAAAGAAGTATATCAGCCACTTCCCTGAGGAAAACCTGATCTGGTCCTATGGATCGGGCTACGGCGGCAACGCCCTGCTGGGCAAGAAATGTCTGGCTCTGAGAATAGCGTCCGCCATGGCGAAGCGGGAAGGCTGGATGGCCGAGCATATGCTCATCCTGAGGCTGACGAGTCCGGGGGGCAGGCGGTTCCACGTCGCGGCCGCTTTCCCGTCCGCATGCGGAAAGACCAATCTGGCCATGCTCCAGCCCACCGTCAAGGGCTGGAAGAGCGAAACCATCGGGGATGATATCGCATGGATGAAGATCGGGCCCGACGGCAGGCTCTACGCCATCAACCCCGAGGCCGGGTTCTTCGGCGTGGCGCCCGGAACATCCTACGGCTCGAACCCCATGGCCATGGAGACGCTGCACGAAAACATCATCTTCACAAACTGCGCCCTGACCGATGACGGAGATATCTGGTGGGAGGGCATGGACGGAGAACCGCCGGACCATGCCGTCGACTGGAAGGGGCGCGACTGGACGCCGGGCGGCAAAGAACCGGCGGCGCATCCCAACGCCCGGTTCACCGCCCCCGCAAGCCAGTGCCCCATCATCAGCAGCGACTGGGAGAAGCCGGAGGGCGTACCCATCGATATCTTCATATTCGGCGGCCGGCGCGCAGGTGTGGTGCCGCTCGTAAATGAGGCCTTCAACTGGGATCACGGCGTGTTCCTGGGTGCCACGGCCTCCTCGGAGACCACGGCCGCCAACATCGGCGACATCGGCAACCTCAGGCGCGATCCCTTTGCCATGAAGCCCTTCTGCGGCTACCATATGGGAGACTACTTCCAGCACTGGCTCGACATGGGTGACAGGCTGGGCAGCAAGGCTCCCAGGATCTTCTATGTCAACTGGTTCCGCAAGGACCGGCAGGGCAAGTTTCTCTGGCCCGGCTTCGGCGACAACAGCCGCGTGCTCAAATGGATGTGCGAGCGCGTCGAGGGCAAGGCGGGCGCAAGAAAGACCGCCATCGGCCTGCTGCCGGAAGACGGGGAGATCGATCTGATGGGCCTGGATGTCCCCGAGAGAAACATAAAAGAGCTGCTGGATGTTGATCTGGATGCCTGGAAAGCGGAGATTCAGAGTCTGGAGCAGCATTTCTCCCAGTTCGGCGATCGTCTGCCCGGACGCATGAAGAAGCAGCTCGATGATCTCAAAAAGCGCCTGGGCGTCTAGGCGCCCCCGATTCATTGATCTGACAGGCGCCGGTGAGGCATGATCGCTTTGCCGGCGCCCTGTCGTGCGGTTCACCGGAATCCCATGAGCTTCCTGATGTGATCTGCGTTTTCCCGGGAAGAGAGTATCTCCAGGAGCAGGAATGCCACGTCGACAGCCGTGCCAGGAGAGGTCGAGGTGATGAGGTTCCCGTCCCGGACGATCCGGCTGTCCCTCACGATCGCTCCCATGCCGGCGAGCTGCTGTCTCTTCCTGCCCTCGAGGTGGTAGGTGGTGGCCGATTTTCCTTTGAGGATCCCGCTCTTGCCCAGACAGAGCGAGGCGACGCACACCGCTGCGATCGGCTTGTTGTGCCGGGCGAAGGCGCGCATCACCTCCAGGAACTCTTCTGAAAAGGAGTCCTCGTAAAAGCCCGCTGTGCCGAATCCTCCCGGGATCGCCAAGGCATCGAACCCGTCGAGGTCCAGCTCATTCACCAATGTGGCGGGGATGGTCTGATATCCGAAGGTGCAGGTGAGCTCCGGGTGGATTCCCGCTGTGACCACCCGGATCCGTTCGGTTCCAAAGGTGTCGGCCCAGCCGAGCACATCGGTGAACGCGGCTGCCTCGTACACCTCGAAACCGTTTGCCAAAAGGATGAGAACGTGTTTCACGGCACCTTCATACCCTGAGAATCGGCCCGGGGAAAGAGATCGCTCACTCGGTCCCGGACCTCTCTGATATCGCATGGGCAAGCTGGTGATATCGTTCGTGGACCCCTTCGCCCGTCTCGATTTCCTCCACCCGTGCGAAAGCCTTTTCCAGTCCGGCCTGATCATCCTCTGCGAGGAGGCTGTCCGCAAGGGGGAATACAACGGTATCTTCCCTGGCGATGTGTTTCTCCATGAGTTCCTCATAGCCGCGAAGATTCCGCGCGATTGACAAGACCGCGCTGTTATCGCCGCGGCCGGCCGCGGAAAGCAGATCGCCGACGGCCTTGAGCCTTGCTCTTCCTTCCTCATGCTCTGCCAGGAGCTCCGCAACGGGTCCGCTCTCGCGTGATACGCCTTTCCCTTCCAGAACAGGGAACAGATGATCTTCTTCCTTGACGTGGTGGCACCGGTCGGTAAAGTTTGTGGAAAAGTCGAGGATCATCTCGATCACTTGCGTCCGTACGGACCCGGTGTCCTCGATTCTCCGGGCCTCTATCCCGATGGAGCGCAGCACGTGAGATATGACTGTGTGTTCATGTTTCAATTCTTCCGTGGGCTTCATGTCCTGTCCTCCTTCCGAAAGGGAAACTCAAGGGGCGCTACCTGATCATCACGAGCATCATCTTGAATCGCGAGACCGCCTTCAGAGCGTGAGGCCTACCTGCCGGCATGATGATCATCTCGCCTTCTCTGACCTGGTGCGCAGTGCCTTCTATAGAGATCTCGGCCTCGCCTTCCAGGATGTGCACGAGCGCGTCGAACGGAGCGGTATGCTCACTCAGCCCTTCACCCGCATCGAAGGCGAACACGGTGACCGTGCCGGAAGGCTTGTTGATCACCTCCCTGCTCACCACCGAGCGGTCCTGATACACGGCAAGATCCTTCAGAGGCACAGCCTCTGCCGGGGGGACTTTGCGATTGCTCATCTCGGTCATATGCTTCTCCTTTTCCTGTCAGAATACTTGAACAATAATCGATTTTTAAGCCGGGTCAACATATGAAGGCTGTGCGTGACAAGTCTTCCTCTTCTCGACGGGCACGGCGCGCATGGGCGCGGCGGCCGGGAGCGGGCGCCAGCGGCAACGAGGGCCGGTTGTCAGATTCTCATGTTTTCCCTGCAGTTCAAGTCTGACAGAGCAAAGACGACCGACATGAAAATCGGAAACATTGCCGGCTCGGGCACCGGCGCATGTATGATCCGGCCGTGCTCTGAGATGAAGACGTTGGGCAAGGACAGGCTGTGACGCGCACCGCAAGAGTGACGGAGTGCAGGCTCGCCGGAAAACCGGCGGCAATGATGAGCCTCCGCGCTCCGACCATATTCCCTCCTGACAGACCGCACTCTATAACTCATGATGGCCTTTGAGTATCAATGACTCAATACCTCTGCCGCCCCACGGCATCACCGGCTTTCATCCGGCATGGTTTCCAGCAGCGACCGGATCAGGTTCAAGATCGAGAACTGGCCGTTCGTGAATGCGGCGAACGGGTGCTCGCCGCCGAACTCGCGTTCGGTTATGTCCTGAATCGTCAAGCCC
>DCDF01000135.1 GCA_002316295.1 Syntrophaceae bacterium UBA1062
TCTTGAATGTCTCCTTAGCCATCGGCAGTCCCCCTTAATAGTTTTTTTCTCTGCACAAGCCCATAGATGGAGCCCACGCCCGGGATCGAACCGGGCACCTCTTCCTTACCAAGGAAGTGCTCTACCTACTGAGCTACGTGGGCACGTATCCTTACACAAGAGGGGTATTGGAGCGGGAAACGGGATTCGAACCCGCGACCCTCAGCTTGGAAGGCTGACGCTCTAGCCAACTGAGCTACTCCCGCATCAACAAGGAAGCGCAGTCTTTACGACTCACGTCTCCTGCGTCCCTCACATCTTCTGGTGGAGGGGGGAGGATTCGAACCTCCGAAGGCTGAGCCGGCAGATTTACAGTCTGCTCCCTTTGGCCGCTCGGGAACCCCTCCTACACTAATCTTGGAGCTGGAGATGGGACTCGAACCCGCAACCTGCTGATTACAAATCAGCTGCTCTACCGATTGAGCTACTCCAGCCCTGTTAGCGCACGAATAGCCTGCGCAGAAAGTGTGTGTATCTCAAGGATCACACAAAAGTCAAGGGTTAATATTGCTTGGGAAGAATTTCGCACATGCTTCATCGCAGGCCCGATTTTCGAGAATGAAGGAAACGTTCCCGCCTCATTCAGACGACCCATCTTCTGTTCCGATCTTTCGTACCCACACAGCCCACCTCCGCTCGAGAGGGTTTGTGCAGGATGGGTGCACTACATCATCCCCCGAGACGGTGTCAAGGGCAAATCAGCAGATGCGAAAACCCGCATGAAACGCGGGAAACCTCATTATTGACCCTCTTGATGCGCGTGTGCTAACAATGCCGCAATATGACAAATAAGATCGATCACGTCGCTATCATCATGGACGGAAACGGCCGGTGGGCGAAGGGCCGCGGGATGCCCCGGCTCAAGGGCCACGAGGCGGGCGCCAGGGCAGCCAGGAAGGCGGTGGAGGCCGCCAGGGAGCGGGGGATCGGATACCTCACGCTCTACGCCTTCTCGTCCGAGAACTGGCGGCGGCCGAAAGACGAAGTGGAAGGGCTCTTCACGCTCCTGGAAGGATTCATCGACCGGGAGATAGACCGTCTCGTTGAGAGCGGGGTCCGGCTCCACACCATCGGCGACCTCTCGAAGTTTCCTCCCGGCCTCAGCCGCAAGATCGCCCTCACCGCCCAGAAGACCGAGGGCAACAGCGGGCTGCACCTGACCGTCGCCCTGAACTACGGCGGCCGGAACGAGATCGTCCGGGCGGTCCGCCGCATCATGAAAGACGGCCTCCTCCCGGAGGCGATCGACGAAGACGTGCTGCCGCGCTATCTCGACACCTCGTTCATGCCCGACCCGGACCTCCTCATCCGGACGGGCGGAGAGCGGCGTATCAGCAACTATCTTCTGTGGCAGCTCGCCTATACCGAGATCTATTTTTCGGACATCCTGTGGCCTGACTTCGACGAGAGTGCCCTGGATGCGGCCATATCCTGGTTCTCGACCAGGCAGAGGCGATTCGGCATGACCCCCGAGCAGGTCGAAGGCGATCCGCTGCCATGATTCGCATCTTCGGCGCGCTCATCCTTCTGGTCATCTTTGCCGTCCCCGCAGTGCTCGGGCCGGCGTGGGCCTTTTTCATCGTCGTGCTCGCCGTCATTCCCGTCTGCCTGTACGAGTTCTACCGGGTGGGCCTCGAAAAGGACGCGCGGCCCCTGGGCGCGCTCGGTCTGGTGGGGTCCTTCCTATACCTCTATACTATATATATGTGCTCGCCGGCGGAATCGCTTCTCACCCTCTGCGGCATCGGCGCGGTCATTCTCATCGCCGGGCTGTATCTCTTCGAGAAAGGCAGGGCAACAGCCAGGCAGGTGAGCTTCGCCCTCTCCGGCCTCATCTATCCCCTGGGGCTCCTGAGCTTCTGGATTCTGGTCAGAAACGGCATCGACGGCCGGTTCTGGATGATCTTCGGGCTCCTGGCCACCTTCCTTGCGGACGTCGGAGCGTACTACGTTGGCAAGAATCTGGGCAGGCACCCGCTGGCGCCCCGCCTGAGTCCCAAGAAGACTGTGGAAGGTCTGTTCGGAGGCGTTGCGGCGAGCATTCTGGGAGCGAGCCTGTTCTTCTTCCTCTATCCCCGTTTCCTGCCGCTCGAGGCATCGTACCCTCTCTGGGTGATTCCGGTCCTTGCCGGGGCCATCAGCATCCTGGACCTCGCGGGAGACCTGAGCGCGTCCATGTACAAGAGAGACTTCCACGTCAAGGACATGGGCAGCCTGATCCCAGGCCACGGCGGCATGCTCGACCGCATGGACGGAGTCGTTCCGGTGGGGGTTTTCCTCTATTTCGTCATCAGGGTGCTGCAGTAAATGAAAACGATAGTCGTCCTCGGCTCTACCGGCTCGATCGGCCGATCCACCCTTGACGTCATCCGGCGCAGGCCCCGCGAATTCAAGGTCGCGGGCCTGTCGGCCTGCACAAATGCCCGGCTCCTCGAGCAGCAGGCGGACGAGTTCGGCGTCGATATCACTGCCCTGAGATCCCCTGCAGGCAGCGTTCCGGGCCAAAGGCGCGTCATCACGGGTGAAACGGCGGCCGCGGATATCGTCGCCATGACCAGGCCGGACATCGTGGTGAACGGCATATCCGGGGCGGCTGGATTCCTGCCTTCTCTGCAGGCCGTGCGGCAGGGATCTGTCCTGGCCCTGGCCAACAAGGAGTCCCTGGTCATCGGCGGCGCCTTCCTCACACAGGAGGCCCGAAGACACAGGGCGACCCTGATCCCTGTCGATTCCGAGCATTCGGCCGTCTTCCAGTGCCTTGCAGGCGAGAGGCCCGAAGAGGTCAGCCGGATCTTCCTCACCGCATCGGGAGGTCCTTTCCGTACCAGACCGAAAGAGACCTTTCCGGACATCACCCCGGAAGAGGCGCTGAGCCATCCCACCTGGTCCATGGGCAAGAGGATCACCATCGACTCGGCCACCATGATGAACAAAGGGCTGGAGATCATCGAGGCATACTGGCTCTTCGGCGTCGATCTGAGCAGGATCCAGGTGGTTGTGCATCCCCAGAGCATCGTCCACTCCATGGTGGAGTTTCGCGACATGAGCATCAAGGCCCAGCTGGGGGTTCCGGATATGCGCTCGGCAATCGCCTATGCGCTCTCCTGGCCCTCACGGATGGAGCTGGATCTGAAGCCCCTGGATCCGGCCGCCATGAAGAAGCTCGAATTTTTTCCGCCGGACGAAGACAAGTTCCCGGCGCTCGAGCTCGCCCGGGCTTCCATGGAACAGCCCCGCACGCTGCCCTGCGTCATGAACGCGGCGGACGAGACAGCGGTGGACGGCTTCCTGAAACGCCGAATTCGATTCGATGGGATCATCGATATCGTCCGGAAAACGATGGACAAGCTCGCCGGTTCACGGGTAAGCTCTCCCGAAGACCTGATCGAACTCGATCGCGAATCACGGAAAATTGCGGGGAATATGATACCATGACCACTCTTTTCGCTTTCATTATCGTCTTAGGCATTCTGATTTTCATCCATGAGCTCGGACACTTCCTCCTGGCAAAGGCAAACGGCGTCGGCGTCCTGAAGTTTTCGCTCGGCTTCGGGCCCGCCCTCGTGAGAAGGCGCATCGGCGAGACAGAGTACCGGATATCGGCCATTCCTCTCGGCGGGTATGTCAAGATGCTCGGAGAGGACCCTTCCCAGGAGGGAGACACATTCTCTCCCATCGATCCCTCCCGCTCGTTCGCGAAAAAGAGTCTGGGGGCCCGTGCCCTGATCGTGGCCGCAGGCCCGGTGTTCAACCTCCTGCTCGCTGTCGTGATTTATATCGTGATCGGCTGGACGGGAATCCCTACCGTCCCTCCGGTGGTGGGACAGGTGATGGAGAACACCCCCGCTGAGGCCGCAGGCCTGATGAAGGGAGACAGGATCGTTTCCATCCAGGGCAAAACGGTGGAGTCGTGGGAGGATATTTCGATAATCATACTGGAATACGCGCCTGGAGAGAACATTCAGTTCGTCATCGAGCGCGACGGCACCCAGTTTTCCCTCAATGCCTCTCCGGTGATGACCAAAGACAAGAACATCTTCGGCGAGGAGATCGAGCGCCCCATGATCGGCATCTCCCGCTCCGAAGAGATCATCATGAAGAGCCTGGGATTCTTCCCGGGCATCGGCTACGGCTTCACCCAGACATGGAACATCATCGAGCTGACCGGCATCGGGGTCTGGAAGATGATCGACGGCACGCTGGACTTGCGGGAGAGCCTCGGGGGGCCCATTCTCATCGCCCAGGTCTCCGGCGAGACCTTCAGGGCGGGCATGCTCCCCTTCTTTTCCATGATCGCGTTCGTGAGCATCAACCTCTTTCTCATCAACCTGCTCCCCATACCGGTTCTGGACGGAGGCCACATCCTGCTCTTCGGCATCGAGGCCGTCACGGGCAAACCCGTGGAGGGAAGGCCGCGGGAAATCGCACAGCAGATCGGGCTGTTTCTTCTGATCCTGCTCATGCTCCTGGCCTTTTATAACGATCTGGCTCGGATATTCCAGGGGAGCTAGCCGATGGTTGTCCTGGCCGTCGACACCTCCACGAACGTCTGCACAGCGGCTCTTATGAAAGACCGGGGCCCGGCCCACGAGATCAGCGTCGAGGTCCGGTCCGGACACAGCGGGAGACTGCTGCCGGTCATCGATACGCTCTTCGGGCTGAGTCCGTTTTCGAAAGAGGATGTAGGGCTCATCACGGTCGGAGTGGGCCCCGGCTCGTTCACGGGAATCAGAATCGCCATCGCCACGGCAAGGGGCCTTTCTCTGGCCCTGGGATGCCCGCTGGTCGGGGCGAACACGCTCGACGCGCTGGCCTGGGGCGCCCTCCCCTCCGCCCTTCCGATCATGCCGGTGATCGACGCGAGAAAGTCCGAGGTGTTCTGCCGCCTCTATGCGCCTGACGGCAATCCGCTGACCTCGCCCATGAACCTCAGGCCCGGGAATCTGGGCGAGATCGTGAGCGATGAGACCCTCTTCATCGGCAACGGTGTGGAGCTCTATCGGGAAGTCCTGTCCCGCACCCTGGGCACGCGCTTTCAGGAAGGTCCGGAGCACCTGTGGCATCCAAGGGCGTCCGTGCTCGGCCGTATGGCCCTTCTCCATGTGTCCCGAGGGGAATATCGGCCCGCCCAGCCTCTGTACGTGCGGCCCTCGGATGCGGCGCTCGCTCTCGAGAGGATGAAGCCGGGAGAACAGCGATAAGATACCCCTTAAGCCGCGCTGTGCGGTACCTTCCGAACGAATGTGCGCCCTACTGCTTCGGTTTTCTCCATGCGCCTGCCAGCATCAGGAACCCGGAACCGAAGAGGATCAGCATGGCGGGCTCCGGTACCGGCTTTACGGGAGCGCAGGCAACCCTCCCCCACAGGCTGGTGCTGCTCCAGGAGTTTTCCGATGTCCGGAGTTCGCTGATGAGATTCGATGCATCGGGTCCGAAGCCGAGAAGCTCCAGAACATACAGCTTGCCGTTTACCATGAGCGTTTGCGCAGTAAACGAGGCGGGAAAATAGAGGAAGTCATCATTCTGGTTCCCGCTGTTGATGTTCGGCGTGTTGAGGATCGAAAAACTGAACCCGAAATTCGCTGCCGCCCTCTCCGGATCGGCAAATGTCATCACCAGGCGCATATCAACCCCGCTGATCGCTGTGCCTAAAAGCGTTGGGGCGTTCAAGCACCTGAGCTGCCCGAGCTCGAAGATATCTCCGACGCTGCAGACATAGGGAACATCCACGCCGGTGAAGCCCAGGCCGCTCTGATAGCCGCCCGCTCCGAAAAAAATCCGGCTCTCCGTCCCCGAGCCGTATGCGACAGAGGCGGTCGTATACCTCACCGTGGACAAATCACCGCCGGCAGGGTTGTACCAGCTGCCCGACACGCCTTCCAGTACCAGGGCATACGACGGGAAAACGAGGAACGACAGGAACAGCAGACCGCACCAGGACACTCTGAGAACAATTTTCATACCCGACCTCCATCATACAATCATGAACTGGAATGACCCTGCCTATGCAACTTGCAGACCACAGAAAAATGACGAAACGAATCGAGAAAATATCGGATGACCGGCCGGTCGCATGCACCCCGCTGTAAAATTTATCGACACTGGTGGAGGACAGGGAATCATCTGGAAAAAATAAGCCTCAGATATGATTCACACCAGCGGTCGGGATACACTGTAAAATACTCCGACGCCGCTGGAGACCCGGGCCGGTCCACGATCCGTGAGGCGCAGGGCGGCTACGCCTCATCCTTGCGGATGGTGACTCGGACGCGGGAGATGCGGTTGCCCCGCATGCGCTCTATCCTGAACTGCATGTCCTGCCAGGCCACCTTGTCGCCCTCCTCGGGTATGCGGTCCAGCAGCTCGTAGATCAGGCCCGAGAGCGTATCGTATTCCTCGGGGAACTCCCGGTCGATCGACCTGCCCAGATCGCGCAGACCGATGTTGCCGGTGATGATGAAGCTCCGCTCTCCCACCGGGATGACGTGGGCGAGGATGATGTCGTGCTCGTCGACGATGTCCCCCGTGATCTCCTCGATGATGTCTTCGAGCGTAATGCCCCCTTTCACGGTGCCGTACTCGTCCACGACGAATGCGATGTGCAGGCGCATCTGCTGAAAGTCGATGAGCTGCTTGAGAATGGGCTTGGTTTCGGGGATGAAATAGGCCTCGCGGAGCGAGTCTCTGATACGGAAGTCTTCCGGGCTGTCAACGTAGCGCCACAGATCGCGGATATGGAGATACCCGATGATGTTGTCGCGCTCACCCTCGTACACCGGGTATCTGCTGTAGTTCTTGGAGGCGATGGTCTTCCTGATGTCCTCGAACGAACTCTCCACCGGGATGAACTCCATGTCGGACAGCGGAATCATGATCTTCTTGACCGGCACGGTGTCCATGTCCATGACCGCCACCAGCATCTTGGCCTTGGGCTCCTGGATAAAGCCCTCCTTGTGCCCCATGGTGATGACCGACTCCACGTCTTCTTCCGTGAGCCGGTCGGCGCCTTCCTGCTTGAAGTGGAACAGGGAGAGCAGCGCCCGCGAGGCCAGGCTCAAGAGGCGCGCGAGAGGGGCGAGCACCTTGATGAGAAGGCTTATGGGGTAGGCCACGATCATGGCGATCGTATCCGCCCGGTAGGCGGCGATGGTCTTAGGCGTGATCTCGGAGAAGATGAGCAGGATCACGGTCATGGCCAGAGAGGCAAACAGGATTCCCTCGTCGCCGAAGATGGACAGGAACAGCGCCGTGGCGATGGCCGACCCCAGGATGTTGACGAAGTTGTTGCCGAGCAGGATCACGCTGATGAGGTTGTCCGGTTTTTCCAGGATGGTCTCCACCCTCCTCGCCTCCCGATTTCCTTTCTCGGAGAGGCTCCTGATCCGGAACCGGTTGGCCCGCATGAACGCGGTTTCGCTGCCGGAGAAAAACGCCGAGAGGATGATGATCACCACCAGGATAACCACATAGGTGATCTCTCTGGTACCGAATGACATTATCTTGCCGTCCTTTTCTTCTTCTGCACGTTCTCATTCCTCGAAGAGCAGCAGCTGCTGCGTTCTCGTCTTTCTCGCCTCCTCGCGGACGGCGCAGCACTCGGGGGGAATCCTCGAAATGAACGGAGAGGGACTGCCGTTTGCGCTCACGAGATACAGAAGATCCACGGCCCTGGTCATTGCAACATAAAACAGGTTGCTCTCCTCATCCTC
>DCDF01000048.1 GCA_002316295.1 Syntrophaceae bacterium UBA1062
AGCGTTGATCGTTTCCAACTCCGCCGCGCAGGAAAGCGTGCGTCCGGGCCCTCCCGGCACGACGTGAAGTCCCGGTGAAGCATGCCGCCTGCTCCCATCGTGGCTTATATCATTGATGAGTATCGGGTGCACACCCGATATCAACAGCCTTCGAGACATCCGCGAATGACCGTGTCCGTTCGCCCGGCGGGTTGCTCACGTAGAGCCGGTTTCCGGCTTCAGGTAGCAGGCGAGCCTGCTCCCTTGTTCCATTTCTCCCAGGCAGCGATTGCACGAGGTACAGCCCGCTCGATCGGCGATGCCCTTCCGCCACTTTTTCGGCAGGTCAGGCTCTCTGATGAGGGGGCGGGCAAGCGATACGAAATCTGCGCAGCCCGACTGGAGAATCTGCTCCGCCCCGCTCAGGCTTCGAATCCCCCCCACTAGCATCAGCGGTATGGAGAGGGTGGGCTTGAGCCTGGCTGCATAATCCTGGAAATAATTCTCTCTGAAGGGCAGGAACAGCCTCATGAACTGGAGGCTCATGGAAAAGTACATCCGCACGGCAAACGTCTTGCCCCGGCCTATAACATCGACGGGCGCGCTCCCCCGGCACATGGCCATGGGGTTTTCCAGCAATCCACCACTGATCTCCAGGGCATCCAGTCCCAGGGAGGCGAGCCTGCGAGCGGCAGGGAAACTGTCTTTCGGGCTCAGGCCGAACGGGACGAAATCGCTGATGTTCATTTTCGCCATGACCGGATAATCGTCGCCGACAGCGGAGCGAACCTCCCGGAACACTTCTGCGAGAAAGCGGAATCTCAGCTCAGGGGTTCCTCCCCAGTCGTCCTTTCGGCGGTTGGTCAGCGGGGAAAGAAAGCTCGAGATGAGGTATCCATGGGCTGCATGGATCTGAACGGCGTCGAATCCCGCCTCTCTGGCTCTCGCCGCCGCCCGGCCGAAGTCGCGGATGGTGCAGATGATCTGCTCTTCCGTCATTTTCCGGGGCAGCGTGAAATAGACGAGGTTGGGAATCCGGGAGGGGGCGAAAAGAGACGTGCCTGTTTTCGGGACGGGCCTGCATTGCCTCCCGCCGTGCACGATCTGGAGTGCAATCCTGCTTCCGTTCTCGTGGACTTTATCCGTGACGGGCCGCCACATGCCTACCATGGCATCGCTTGAAGCACTGTGCTGGAGCGGATATGAACGGCCCGAAGGGTGCACATAGGCATAGCCGGTTATGATGAGCCCGGATCCACCGCGCGCGAGCCGTTCGTAGAACCGTAGGGTGTCCCGGGTAGGCAGGCCTTCCGGGGTCGCCATGTTTTCCAGGGTGGCGGACTTCACCAGCCGGTTGGCCAGGACGAGGCTTCCGATGGCGGCGTTCTCGGAGAGCCTCACGAAAGGCCTCCTATGACCTCAGCCATGGACGAGGCGCATTTGCTCAGCTCTTGCTGCTCATCGTCATCGAGATCGATTTCGAGGACCCGATCGATGCCCTGACTGCCCGCTATACAGGGGAGGGCAAGAGGGATTCCTTCATACCCGTAGTGCCCGGAGCATACGACGCTCAAAGGAAACACCTCCCGCCTGTCGAGCACGAGCGATTCGACCACACGGGAGACAACCCGGGCTGCTGCATAGAATCCGCTGTGGTATTTCAGCATCTGAACGATCATGGTTCCCGCCGTCCTCGTGCTCTGCCTGACGGCATCCATGGTCTTCCGGTCCACCATTTCGGCGAGGGGGATACCGTTTACCACGGCATGATTCACCAGGGGGATCATGTCATCGTTATGGGCCCCGATGACCAGGCCCTGGACGCTGTCAACGGAAACCCCGGCAGCCTCTGCGATGAAAAATCTGAAGCGAAGCGTGTCCAGGGAGCATCCAAGCCCGAAAACATTCATGCCGGGATGCGCGTTTTTCAGATACCAGGTGAGCACATCCACAGGATTGGTCACCACAAGCACCCGGGCCAGGGGACAGAATTGCATCAAGCTTCTGGACAGGTCCTCCATCACTGCGAGGTTTTTCCTGAGGAGATCGAGGCGGGTCATGCCCGCCCGCCGGGCAATGCCGGCCGTGACCACGACGACGCCGGCATCGGCGAGCACGTCCGCATGATGGCTCCCTGTCACCCGGCAGTCCGTATGGAGAGAAGGCGATGCCTGATTGATGTCCATGGCCCGGCCCGCAGCGAGATCCTCCATGACGTCATAGAGAAAGATGCTTCCCAGGTTGACCTGCGCCATGGCGGCCGCGGATGCCGCACCTACATTGCCTGCGCCGATGACTACGATTTTTTCCATTGATAGGGGATCTCCTTGTCAGCCGGTATGGATACCGTATGGTGAGCCTGTGCCTCATTCAGGGCTGGGGTGCGCGATATCCCCCATCCGCCCGGAGGCAGCCTGTGAAAAGCTCTGCCCTACGTGACCCGGGTTTTCCTGATGATCCTGTCGAAGAGCCGGGGAGCGAATCTCTTGAAATACACCCCCATCAGTTCTCTGCCTCCGATGTATATCTCGGACTTTCCCCTCTCGACGCCCCTGATGATCTTCTCGGCGCACACATCGCACGGCATGCCGTGCGCCTGCGCATCGTCCATGGTCCCCTGAGGGCTGCCGTCCTGTGTTAGGGCATTGACCGAGATATTGGTCCGGATGAAGCCCGGACAGACCACGGTGATCCGGACCCCCTGGTCCCACACTTCGGCCCTCAGGCTGTCGAAAAAACCGTGCAAAGCGTGCTTTGACGCCGAGTACGCCGATCGCAGCGGGGTCCCGAACTTGCCCACCAGACTGCTGATGACCACGATGCGGCCGGAGCGCCGTTCAATCATGGAAGGAAGTATCTCCTTGGTGAGGGATACAGTGCCGAAGAAGTTCGTCTCCATGATTCTGCGGTCCACCGCCACAGGCGTCTGTGCCGCGAGACTGCGCTGGGAAATCCCCCCGTTGTTCACCAGGATATCCACGCGCCCCGTATGCTTCAGGACTTCTCCGCATTTTTCCTTTATCATCGACGCGTCCTGAAGGTCGAGCGGGACAACGAGGTGATGGTGGGGATTCTCGCACCGGCCCCGTACCTCGCGGAGCTTGGCCTCATTACGGGAAGAGAGGATCAGCCGGGCGCCTTTTCTGCTGTATGCATATGCCAGTGCTTCTCCGATGCCCGAGGAAGCGCCGGTTATCCAGACGATATTGCACGTATTCTCCATAACATTCCCCCCTTAACCTGAAATTGCACTACCCGGTACAGGCTTCCGGATGCAGGAGCCATTTCTTCAAAGATCAGCAGATCCGGATCATTCCTGCCCGTATATGCCCTTCGAGATATCTTCCTGAATTCTCTCGATATCCTTCGCGTTCAGATCCCTGATCTGCTGTTTGAGCCTCTCGCCCTTATCGATGAGCTCGGCGCCGCTGAGCTCCCGCACGGTTTCCTCCGCCTCTCTGGCAGCCTCGCTCCCGTCGCAGCCGGCAAGAAGAGCGCTGCCGGCGAGAGAAAGCGACACGATGAAGACTGCTGCCATTCTTTTTCCTGTCCGCTTCATCCCATCCGTCCTTTCCCAAACACGGTTTATTATATCATCGTCGTCCGGCCTGCTGAATCCCGGAGATGATGCAGCGCCCAGCCCTCCGTCAGGGCGAACACGGTCTGTCTGTTTGTGTCCAGATGTCCGAGATGGCCGTTGCCTTCGATGATGTGCAGCTCTTTTTCGCAGGTGAGGGCATCGTGGAGCATGCGCGCGGTCTGCGGACTGTCGACCATGTCCTGCGCCCCGTGAAGCACAAGGGTCGGCGCTGTGATCCGGTTCACCCTTGTGATGGTGTCCACGATGACAGTTGCCCCGGCACCGGGGAAGGGAAATGACGACCACATCTCGACGACCCGGGGATCGCTGCTCCACCGTGCATTGACTTCTGGATCATGGGCGGCCGGGACCTTCCGGAATGTGCTTACCATGGAGATGCGCAGGTCTCTTCCCGTGAGAGTGCGCTTGATCCAGCCCAGGGCAGTCAGGATTGCCATGCCCGCACGCTCCGGAACGCTCAGGAGCGGTCTGACAGTGGCATCCAGAGTGATAAGCGCCTTTATCCTCTCGTCCACAAGGGCGCATTCCAAGACAGCGGTGCCCCCGGACGAGAGGCCGAAGGCTCCGACGTTTTCGCCGTCCACCATTGGATGAGCCTGGAGGGCATCCAGGGCTCCGCGGATGTCGGCAACCCATTCATCCAGGTCGAGATGGTAGCGCTCACCGCCGCTTTCGCCGTGGCCGTGCATGTCAATCGCCAGTGCGGCTATGCCGCGGCGGGAGAGATACTCGCAGAGCTCGCGGTAATTCTCCTTGAAGTCCATATAGCCGTGGCACACCACAAGCGCCGGAAACGGGCCCCGTGCCGGTGGCAGGAATAACGCCCCTGCGATCGTTACTCCCATCGAGGAATATGATATCCTCTCTTGTGTGATCGTATCGGTCAAGGGCAGCACCTCTCGTATTCTCCGGGGATACTGCACAGATGCCGTCTGCAGCAGCATGACCCGAAAAACGCTCCCTAACTGTATTCGAGACTACAGCACGGAACTGGTTGGTTCAGACGCCTTGTTCGTGGAGTCGAGGTATGTCCGGATGCTTTCCACGATGGTCTGCCAGGTCCATCTCCGCTTTTCATCGTCTGTTTCGAGCAGCGTCAGGCGGAATCCCTGCTTTTCGCAGCAGAATCCCGTAAGCGGCACCACACAGATCCCGGTTGCGCCCAGTAGATAATACACGAAGCGCTTGTCGGGTTTCACGCCCTTGACCCTGTCTTCGATGAACCTGCGGACCTTTGCGTTGGGGATGGGAAGGGTCTGGTAATCGTTGAGCATATTCTCTTCAAAGAGCACGGTCATGTAGAAGGCTCCCTGAGGCTTGTTGACAATGACGCCATTGACGTCGGAGAAATATTTCCAGGCCTCCTCGGCACGTTTCTCGTACATGGCTCGCCTTTGTTCGAGATGGCCCTGATATCTGGGATCTCCCAGAATATGTGGGATGGCGTACTGAGGGAGGCTCGTGGAACACACCTCGAGCATCTTTGCATTGATCAGGCTTTTTACGTAGCGCTTGAAATTGAGCTTGTCCTGATTGAAGACCTCGATCCATCCGCACCGGGAGCCCGGCCAGGGAACCTCCTTGGATATGCCGCGCAGCGCCATGCCAGGGATCTCTTCGATCACCTCGCTCAACGGGGCGGTTTTGTGGGTGTCGTAAACAAGATTGCTGTAGATCTCGTCGCAGATCATGAATACCCGGTATCGTCTCGCGATATCGACCATCTGCTGGAGTATGTCCAGCGGAAACACCGAGCCGGTGGGGTTGTCCGGGTTGATGATGAGGATCCCGGCTATCGAGTCGTTGTATCGGATCTTTTTCTCGAGATCGTCCAGGTCCGGCAGCCAGTTGTTCTTGGGGTCGAGCTCATAGGTGAGGTGATCGTATCCCGAATGCGCGGCTTCGGCGGAAGAATGGGTCGAATAAGCGGGGGACGGCCCGATTACCCGCGCTTCCCGTTTCATCAGGTTGAACACCTTGGCCACCGCGTCGCCGAGACCGTTAAAGAACACGATGTCGTCCTTGGTGATCTGATATCCTCCGCGCCGGTTCACCTCTTTTGCGAGAAACTCACGTGTTTCCGGCACTCCCTGCGTGGCGACGTATCCGTAGGTTCTGTCATTCGACACGAGATCGATGATGATATCCTTGATCCACTGTGGGAGCTTTTCGCCTTTCTGAATGGGATCGCCGATATTCTCCCAGGTGATCTGAACCCCATATTTTCTCAGTACGTCCGCTACGGCAACGATCTCCCTGATCTCATACGTCAGCTGATCAGAGCCCTCATGGACGATGTCTCTCCTCATGATACCGACCTCTCTGTATTATCATATCGTTGAGTTGTCGTATCGTTTGCGACAATGGAAAAGATTAATAGTCAATATACCGGCCAAATGCAAATTCTTTCTTGGACATATCGAGCCGGCTCCCGGAAAATCTCAGGGCGGATATCACCGCCGTTGATCATTTCCGGGCGGGAGCAGCCGCGGCATCGGGAAGAGCGATGGGCTCCTCGTCTGAGGGCCCGCCGGTACGGTCCGAAACCGTGTCGCCGCTTTCGCCCGCCCAGAGCTCCATTTTGAGGAAGATCTCAACACAGTCGGGACAGAGCTGGGTTCCGCTCGCACTTTCGATGATCTGGAGCGCCTTTTCTCTGTCCATGCCGGCACGATAGGGACGGTCGCTCGTAAGCGCATGATACGTGTCGCCCACAGCAGTGATCCTGGCCCACAGCGGGATGCGGTCTCCCTTCAGCCCTTCCGGATAACCCTTGCCGTCGATCCGCTCATGGTGATAGAGCACGATGGGCAGAATTTTTGCCAGGCTCGGCACCGGCCTCAGGATATCGGCGCCGATCACGGGATGGCGTTTGATGATCGCGAATTCCTCGTCGCTGAGTTTGCCCGGTTTGAGCAGAACGCTGTCCACCACCCCGATCTTGCCGAGGTCGTGCAGCTTGCCCCCGAGCATCACGAGATCGGTTTCTTCCCGGCTCATCCCCATTCCCGCGGCGATTCTGGTGGCGATGGACGCCACCGCCTCCGAGTGGCCGCGGGTATAGGCGTCGCGAGCCTCCAGGGCGCAGCACAGAGAGGTAATGCTGGCCAGAATCAGCCGCTGCTCGGTCTCGAGCCGCTCCTTTTCCTTGTACAGCAGGAGGAGCTTGTCGGAAAGGAGCTTTTCGACGGTTATCACGAGCTGGTCGATGTTGAAGGGTTTCACCAGATACGAGTCGGCGCCGATCTGGAGCATGCGGCGCATGATGGGGCGGTCGTTGTTCGCGCTCAGCACCACAAAGGGGATAGTTGCGAGCAGAGGGTCCGAATGGACAGCCTTGCAGAATTCCTCGCCGTTCATTTCAGGCATGTCGATATCGCTCAGGATAAGATCCGGGCGTTCGTTTTTGAGGATCTCGAGCGCAGCTCTGCCGTTCTCGGCCTTCACGACCTCAAATCCCACCTCCTTGAGGCCTTTTTCTACAAGGGTCCTCACTGTTGAAGAGTCGTCCACTACGAGAATGAGCCGTCCCCTCTGGAACGTGGTTTTCTGGAGGACGGTTTCAATGGTTTCGATGAGAGACTCCTTGGCCTGTGCCTTAGTGATGTAGGTGGATGCACCTGCCAGGAATCCTTTTCTGATATCCTCCTCGCTGTCAAGCGAGCTGAGAATGACGATAGGTATCTGCTGGGTTCTGGGGTCGGACTTCAACCGTCTGCAGAGCTCGATGCCGTTCATGCACGGCATTTCCACATCGGTGATGATCAGATCGAACTCTTTGCGCAGTGCGATGTCAAGAGCCTGCTGCCCGTTTTCAGCCTGAGTCACTTGGACCCCTGATCTCAGAAGCTCCTTTGAAAGGACGCTTCTGACAACCGCAGAGTCGTCCACGATGAGTATACGCAATTCTTTGAGCAGGGGCAGTGTCTTCGTCAGTCCGTCCATTCAGTCCTTGCCTTGAGAGCACTTCTGTTCACCAAACGTAATCGTCTCATGTCGGCAAAAAGATAAATAATATCATCTTCTCTATATCGGGTTTACGGTTGTGATCCTGAGCGGTCCGCCAGGATGGGAGCAGAGCATAGAGCCGGCCGGTATTCGAACCGCCGGCCTCTCAGGGAGCCTCGATGATCACCCCGGACATTTCTCGAGCTCTTCGGGGCTTACGCCTACCGGAATGGGTCGAGCCAGACTGCTGGTCCACGCCTTGTACACCGCATGAACCAGAGTAGCCAACGGCACTGCGAAGATGAGCCCCCAAACGCCCCAGATGCCGCCGAAGAAGAGCAGGGCGACGATGATCGCCACCGGATGGAGGTTCACCGCCTCCGAAAACAGGAGCGGCGCCAGGATGTTTCCGTCAAAGGTCTGAATGATGCCGTATGCGATGAGAATATAGACGAAGTGCCATTCCATTCCCCACTGGAGAAAGGCGATCAAGGCGACGGGAAAAGCCATGACCGTGGACCCGATGTAGGGGACCAAATCCGAAAGGCCGACGAGGAACGAAAGGAACATGGCGAACCTTAGTCCCATAAAGGAGAACACCACATAACAGATCGCCCAGATGATGACGATCTCCCAGATCTTTCCCCTGACATAGTTTGCGAACTGCTGGTTCACCTCCACCCACACCCTGGTGGTGAGCCCGCGCTGCTCGGGCAGGAGCTCTTTGATCCACTGAAAGATGAGGTGCTTGTCCTTGAGGAAGAAGAACACCAGAAACGGCACGAGGACGAGATATACCAGCAGGGTGATGATGCTGCGGACCGATGAGAGTGATATGGAGACCACGTATTGTCCCAGGTCGCCGATGTCCGAGCTCAAGTAGGCGAAAATCTGGCTTATGCGCTCCTGGGAAATGAACTCTGGATACCGCTCAGGAAGCTTGAGCAGCTCCCGCTGCCCTTTTGCGAGCATGATGGGGAACTCCTGGAAAAGCTGGGCGATCTGCCGGGATATGAGCGGAAGCAGGCCCACGAGGAGTACCGCAAACAGTGCGAGAAACAGGCTGAACACAATGATCACTGCGGCGTTTCTGGGCAGTCCGAAACGCTGAAGCCAGGATACCACACCGTCAAGGAGGTACGCGATGATGATGGCCACAAACACGGGCAGCAGCATGTCGCCGAGCAGAAGAATGAGAACGAGCCCGGCCAGAAGAAGAAAAATCAGAATAATCACCTGGGGATCGGAGAAATAACGCCTGAGTAGGTCCTGAACGAATTTTTTCATGTTATCTTATCTTAGCAGGATTTATTCTCCTGACAACTGCAAAGAGAGGGCTTTCAAAGCGCATCCATGGCATCAAGATTCCGATCATGGTCAAGGTTTCGGAAAAGAGGGGATGAAACTTGATGAGCACGATGGAGGACAATAAGGGGCTTGAAGAGAAATTGACTCCAAGCCCCCGATTTTCAGACTCAATGATGATCTTACAGCCCGAGCATTCCCTCTTTGAGGCTCTTCTGGGCCGGCTTGTCGCAAAGCCATATTCCGAACAGGGCCTTCTTGAATTCCAGGTTTCCGACAACGGACTTGGCTTCACCGTTCTTGTACACCTCGACCCCCTTGGCGGGGACGTATACGAGGTCAAAGGTATCGCCTTCCTTGATCGGTTCCTTGAAAACGGCGATGAATGACTCGATCTCGCTCTTGATGGGGGCAATGTTGCCTTTCGTCGCATTCTCGAAGCCTTCGCGGGTGGCATCCTCCATCTTTTCGCTCGTGATCATGCCGGAGATGATGTTGAGCCTGATGGCCATGGGCTCGTCTGCGGCCATGATGGCCTGGGCGTCATTGCTCTTCTGGGGGAGAAAGAGGCTTCCCACATAGAGTTTGAGGCCGAACTTGCTACGTATGCCCGCTCCGTTCAGCACCAGGTCGCTGCCGCCTGCAGTAATGGATTCAGGCACATTCACCTTTCCCACTTCCAAGGCATAGCCTGTGGAAACGAACAGCATGGTTACCAAAAAGATCCCGAGTACTTTCTTAAGCATGATACCCTCCTCCTGACAAAATATTATCTTCGCTCAGCACTAGAGCTCGTATTCCTATACCATCATATCCCTTTTCAGGGATACTGGTAAAATATCATATTCCGATCGTAAAAGTGAATATGAATCGCCTATGGGTAAATGAGGCCCTGCTGCATGTCTTTTTCCAAGAAGAAGCGATGCCGCTCGAATTCCTCGGGCGAAGAAATCCGAGGGACTTCGAAGAGATCGCCGAAGCGCAGGGTCACCCGGGCAAACGGCTTGGGAATCATGAAGCGGTCCCAGCTGTTGAAAAACCATGCCCTGTCGGCTCGGGCGTAGAAAGGCGCAATAACCGCCCCGCCGAGCTGCGCGAGGCGAATGATCCCCGCTTTGACCTTTCCGGCCGGTCCTCTGGGCCCATCCACGATATGGGCGGCCACCTTCTTCTGCCTCAGTTTTTCGACCATTTCCGTCAGCGCATCCCGGCCGCCCCTTGACGATGAGCCTCTCACCACATCCCAGCCGGTTCTTGATGCGACTCCCGCGATGATCTCGCCGTCGAAGCTCCTGGAGATCATGAGAGACGGCCTGTAATGACGGTAGGTCCTGAAATGCCTGATGGCTGAGAAGAACTGCTGGTGCCAGCAGCAGATGATCGCGGCGCCGCCGGATTCGACATGATCCATCCAGGCGCGCTCGTTTTCCACCTCGAGACGGAATGTCCGCGAATATCCGCGAATGAGCCGGTAGAGCAGGGAGACGGCAATGCTGGAAGTCAGGATGGTCCTGAATCTTTTCGACATGGATGATGTTCTCCTTTTGAGCGTGCCCCGCCGTATCGGCCGCAAATCGTCCGGGCTGCAATGGTAGCGTAAAACGTGATGCAGGCAGCACCTTGATCTGAAAAGCCGCCCCTGACGGGGCGGTCGGGAAGAGGGCCGCTGCGCCGCCCTATGCCCCGCAGCATTTTTTGTACTTCTTCCCGCTTCCGCAGGGGCAGGGGTCGTTCCTGCCGACCTTTTCCCCCTCACGTACGACCTGCTTCTGGGGTACCATATTCCCCTGCCGGAAAAACCACCTTCCGTCTTCCCTGACAAACTCTGCCAGCTCGTGATGGGCGGTCTTTCGGCCTTTGTATCGGTAATGGGCGATGAACTCCACCTTGCCTTGGGAGTCGTCTGCGCCTCCCGCCTCTGTAGAGATGATCTGGAGCCCGTCCCACTCGGATTTTTCCGCCCAGCGCCTGGTGCCTTTGAGATCGTAATCGCTCCTCTGGCTCGGATGGGTGGATTCCAGGAGATAATCGAGCTCTGCCTTTACATATGCGGTGTACCGCGAGCGCATCAGCTCTTCCGCCGTTTCCGCCGGCCGCGAACCGTTGATGACGGGCTCACAGCACTGTTCGTAATCGAGCTTCGAACCACAAGGACATATACTCATACGATGCTCCTTTACCGGTTAGATTTTTCATCATGTCTTTTGTCTGGTAAGGCATACCAAGCCGGCTCCTGAAGGCCTCTCAAAAGACATATCAGGTGAGTTGCAAAGAGTCGGCAACCCCGAGCGCCTCGTAGATCTTCAGGGTGGCTTTGGCGTTGTTCAGCGTATAGAAATGGATGCCACGAACATGGTTGTGGATGAGATCGCGCACCTGCTCGGTGGCCCAGTGGATCCCCACGCGCTCAACGGATTCGTTGCTGCTCGCCCTCTGAACCGACCTCAGGAGAGGGGCCGGGATCCGTGCCCGTGCCGCAAGCTCGGCCATGCGGATCATGCCGCTGCGGGATATGATGGGCATAATGCCCGCAATGATCGGCACGGTGATTCCGGCCAGCTCGCAGCGCTCACGGAAATCATAATAATCGCGATTGTCGAAGAAGAGCTGGGTGATGATGTAGTCCGCGCCTGCATCGACCTTTGCCTTCAGGTGATCGATCTCCTGGAGGCGGTTGCGGGTTTCCGGATGTCCCTCGGGAAAGCCAGCGACACCCACGCACATATGTGGGAAGCGGGTTTTTATGAAGGAAACGAGATCCGTCGCATAACAGAACCCCTCAGGGCCGGCCTTCCATTCTCTCTGCCCGAGCGGGGGATCGCCCCTCAGGGCGAGGATATTGTGGATGCCTTCGGAATCGTAGCGCTCGAGTATGGCAGCGACGTCGCCCCTGCTCGCCTCAACGCAGGTGAGGTGGGTGACAACTGTCAGGTCCGTCTCTTTACGGATCCTCACCACGAGGTTGTGAGTATGCTCCCGTGTGGATCCACCTGCACCGTAGGTGACGCTCACCCAGGAAGGCTTCAGGGGAATGAGGTCGGAGATCGTCAGAAAAAGCCTGTCCCACCCCTCGGGAGTCTTGGGAGGGAAAAACTCGAAGCTGAACGTTGTCTTTTGTTCCTTGAGAATGTTCCGTACCAACATGATCCTCTCAAATTATACTCTATCTCATCAGAACATGCATGAAGTAATGTTAGGTAATAGAATTTCTCTCTGATTGCAAGCACATCGTGCGCTCTTCATCGGTGAACATGCATGCCGGAGCAGGGGCGCAACGCGGAGATCAGATGATCACATCGAGCAATCTTGCATACTTATGCGGTATTTCGAATTTTTTCCCACAGAGGTGATCCTCAGCGAGTATTCTCATCCACTCACGTGACACGGTGATGTCATGAAAGATTACATAGCTGCTCTCGCCTTCGGAAACGATGTCATATCGGTTGATGAGTACCTCTATAGGAGCCGGCTCGCCCTTGAGCAGCACCTGAAGCTCGATCTTTCTCTCGTGTGAATCGAGCTTGATGTCGCAGAGCGTGCCGTACTTGCTCACAAACTTCCGTCCCAGGACCATAAGTGTCCTGGAAAGAGCGCGGTCTTTCCCCTGCCTGGCAAAATCGGTAATCAGGCTCATCACTTGCCTCCCGCCGCTTAAGCGGCTAGACGCTGATCTGTTTCGTAGCCATGAGAAGAACCAAGTAAAGGGGCGCGAACAGGTCTGTGCAATCCGTCAGTCCCTCGGTCAGCACGTACCTGTCCGTAATGTTGTGCACGCTTCCCATCCATTCCGTGAGCTTCCGGCTGCTCCCGGCCTCTTGAATCATTTCCTTGAACAGCAGGACGCCGGAGTCTACGATCACCCGCTGGTCCTCCCTGGTATGATTCACGAATACGCGGTTCCCCGCCTGGTGCATGAGGTCGCTGACCGCCACCTCATATCCGAGATCATTGAGTTTCGAAATCAGGGTAACCGAGCAGGCCGCCATGAAGCAGACACAGACCGAGCACTGCTCGACCGTGCTGCGCTCGGGTTCCGGGACCTGGTCCGTGCCCGCCATCACGTTCTCTCCAATGGCGGTGAGAATGACGCTCAATGCCTCGGGCAGGCCGCTCACCGGCTGGGAGCTGTATCCGCTCAGGATTCTGTTCGCGAGATTGATCACGTGATCGCGATAGGTTTTCCGTCCGCTCACCATTTCTCCTTCACCCGGCGCTTGCAATCGGGTGCGGCACACGAACCCTCAGATACTTCACGCATAGCCGTCCGGGTTGAGCGACTGCCATTTCCAGGAGTCCCTGCACATGTCGTCGATGCCGCGCTGTGCTTTCCATCCAAGCTCCGATTCCGCCTTGGACGGATCGGCATAGCAGGAAGCGATATCTCCGGGCCTCCGCTCGGCGATCCGGTAGGGGATTTTTCTGCCGGAAGCCTTCTCGAATGCGCGCACCATCTCCAGGACGCTGTAGCCCTGTCCCGTTCCCAGGTTGTACGTGACGATTCCCGGGCACTGCTCGAGCTTTTTCAGCGCATGGATGTGCCCTTGGGCGAGATCCACCACATGGATATAGTCTCTGACGCCGGTGCCGTCTCTGGTGGGATAGTCGTTGCCGAATACGCTGAGCATCGGTAGCTTCCCGACGGCGACCTGGGAGATAAACGGCATGAGATTGTTGGGAGTGCCGTTCGGGTCCTCTCCGATGAGGCCGCTTGCATGTGCGCCTACGGGATTGAAGTATCTCAGCAGCGCGATGTTCCAGCCGGCATCGGATGCGTGCAGGTCCCGCAGGATCACTTCGATCATGAGCTTGGAGCGGCCGTAGGGGTTGGTGGCGCCCAGCGGGAAGTCTTCTCTTATGGGTACTCTTTCCGGGTCTCCGTACACGGTCGCGGAAGAGCTGAACACCATGTTTCTGACCCCGTGCTCCATCATCACCGAGCAAAGGATCAGTGTGCCGGTGACGTTGTTGTGATAGTACCTGAGCGGCACACTCACAGACTCTCCTACCGCCTTGAGCCCTGCGAAATGGATGACGGCCCGGATTTCGGAGCGGGCGAAAATCGATGAGAGGGCCTCTCTGTCCAGAAGGTCCACCTTGTGAAATGTCAGGCGCTTCCCTGTTATGTTCTCCACCCGCCGCAGCGATTCTTCCTTGGAGTTGGACAGATTGTCCGCAACGATCACCTCATACCCCGCCTCGAGAAGCTCCACGCAGGTATGGCTACCGATGTACCCCGCTCCTCCGGTCACCAGTATATTCATTGCCGTGATATCCTTCCCTGGTTCACGGCCATACCCTCGGGCCCCTCAGCCGGGGGCTGCAGCCGTATGAGGTCCGCCAGGATACGGGCGCTCTCGACCAGCACCGGGTCCTCCTGTGCGCGCTTTTTATCGATGTTCTCGTTTTCTCTCAATTCATCCTCCTTGAGGAAGGCTTCCAGATCCTTCAGCAGGGGCTTGCCTTTGGCGCTCCTGAGCCGGTTTTCCAATTCGAGGCGCTTCTGGCGTACCTGCTGCTGCTCTTGTGTGCGTACTTCCCGGTTGAGGGATATCCGGGTCTTTGATCGTATTTGTCCCAGGTGATCGGTCATGTCTTTGAGATAGAGGTAATCCGGATCATCCATCATGCGTTTGAGGTGCAGGTCGTTGAGGATGGGGAGCAGGGACCTGAAGTCCTTGTACCGACGGTGAGACGTTCCGACGATCGTATCCCAGGGAAGGGCTGCTTCCAGCGAGTCTTCGCCTATCTTTTTCTTGTCGTAGAGACTGGGATAGACGATGTCGGGGGAGATCCCGCGGTGCTGCGTGCTGGCCCCGGAAATCCGGTAGAACTTTGCCGAGGTGAGCTTCAGCTGGCCGTGATCGAGTGAGATGAGGCTCTGGACTGTTCCTTTCCCGAAGGTGTCCTCTCCGATGACCAGACCTCTCCCGTAGTCCTGAACCGCCCCTGCAAAAATCTCCGATGCCGAAGCGCTCAGGCGGTTCACCACGACGGCCAGCGGGCCGTCCCAGAAGATGCGGGGATCGCTGTCATAGAGCTTTTCCACCTTGTCGCTCGCGTATCTGATCTGGACCACCGGGCCCTGTTCGATGAACAGGCCCGTAAGCGTGCTCGCCTCCTGGAGGGATCCGCCGCCGTTATCCCTCAGATCGATGACGATTCCCTGGACGTGTGCTTCCTTGAGCTCGGCCAGGAGCTTCCGGACATCTCGAGTCGTGCTCTTGAAGTCGTCCTGGCCCGAATTCAGGGCATTGAAATCCAGATAGAAGGTGGGAATGGTGATGACTCCGATCCTATACGGCCTTTCTCCGTCCCCCACCTCGATGATCTCCTTGCGGGCCGCCTGCTCTTCGAGCCTGACTGTGTTGCGGACAATGGAGATGACCTTTGTGTGGTCGTCACCGGCCGCATCCGCCGGGATGACCTTAAGCCTCACGACCGTCTCTTTCGGGCCGCGGATGAGCGCTACGACATCGTCGAGGCGCCAGCCCACCACATCAATGATATCGCCTTCGGCGCCTTGACCTACGCCGGTGATGCGATCGCCCGGCTTGAGCTCGCCCGATTTGTCCGCAGGTCCTGCGGGGACCAGGCGCACCACCTTGACGTAGTCATCCTCCACGCCCAGCATCGCCCCGATACCTTCGAGCGAGAGGCTCATGTCGATGGAGAAATTCTCGGACAGACGGGGGGAAAAGTACTGGGTGTGCGGATCGAATGTCTGAGTAAAGGCGTTCATGAATAGTTGGAACACGTCCTCGCTGTTGGTCTGAGCTATACGGTTGAGCTGGCTCCGGTACCGTTTGGAGAGCGTTTCCTGAATTTCCGTCAGAGGCTTGTCTTCCAGCAGCAGCGTCAGGATATCGCTTTTGACGCCTTTGCGCCACAGCTCTTCCTGCTCAGCCCTGGTCCGGGGCCAGGGCTCGCTCTTCCTGTCCGTGCTGAAGTATTCATGGGTATCGAAGGTGATGGTTTCGATCTTTGACTCGACCATGTCGGCCATATAGATCAAACGCTC
>DCDF01000129.1 GCA_002316295.1 Syntrophaceae bacterium UBA1062
GCTCCAGATGTCGTCATGATGATCCTGCCGTAATTGTTCGCACGCATCACCTCAAAGGCAGGCCTGCTCACACAGTAGGCTCCTTTCAGATGCACGTTCATCACGCTGTCCCAGTTCTCTTCCTCCATCTTCGTAAAAGACTTGTCCCTCAATATCCCCGCGTTGTTGATCAGTATGTCCACCTTCCCAAAGGCATCCACCGCTGTCTTGACAATGTTCGCTCCACCCGCCACCGTCGCTACGTTGTCGTAGTTCGGCACAGCCTGACCGCCCAAAGCCTTGATCTCCTCCACCACCTTGTTCGCAGCAGAACTGTCTGAGCCTACACCGTCCCTGGTCCCGCCCAGATCGTTGATCACTACCTTCGCTCCACGCTTCGCTAACTCCAGCGCATAACACCTGCCCAAACCTGCTCCCGCTCCCGTCACAATCGCTACCCTTCCGGTAAAATCTATTTTCGACATACAATCCCCCGATCAATTCTCATGTGTCATGCCTTGCTCGGCAAGGCCGCGTCAAAGCTTCCGCTCACCTTCACGTCACCCTGCTCGTCCTTGGCCACAACAGAGCAGGTGACGATATTCTCACCGTCGACCACGCGCTTGTCCGTCACCACGCCTGATATGGTGATCGTGTTCCCCGGCTTTGACATGCCGGCGAAACGAACACCGAGCCGTTTGAGCCTGTTTTTCGGCACCCAGGACGTAACGGCCTGACCCACACAGCCCATCACGAACATTCCGTGAGCGATCACGCCGTCTTTCATGCCCACCGCCTTTGCAAAGTCGTCGTCGGTGTGGAGGGGATTGAAATCGCCCGAGGCGCCGGCGTACATGACGAGCTGCAGCTTCTGCAGCGGCCCCTTCTTCAGCTCGATGACCGCATCGCCCACGTTCACGTCTTCAAAATATTTTTCCTGTATCATGACTGCCCCCTATTTCCTTTCGACGAGCAGCGATCTGGCCTTTGCGACCTTTTCGCCCTTCTGGTTGGTGTAGAGCACTTCCAGTGTGATCATGTCCATCTTGGATCCTGACTTGCTCGTCTTCTCCTCCATTTTGGTCACCTTCGGAGTGCCCGTGATCACGTCGCCCGGATAGATCTCCCGGTAGTATTCGTATTCTTCCTCACCGTGAAGCACCATCATGAAGTTGATCTTGAGGTCGTTGATGAAGTCCGGCATCTTCCCGCACCACATCATGGGGACGGTCAGGAATGTCGGCGGTGCCGGCGTGTCTTTGTACCCCGCCTTCACCGCAGCCTCGCGGTCGAGATAAATCGGGTTGAAATCGCCGATAGCCTTCGCGAATTCCCTGATCTTGCCCCGCTCCACCTCCCAGACAATGGGGGGATACTCGGTGCCTACCTTGGATAAGTCAGCCACATCTCACCTCCTTTATGAAATGGTCCGTTCCTATGCGTCCTGTTTCCCGATGATGGCGATGCTGCACACATTCATGAAGGGGAACCCGCCGAGATTGTGGGTGAGCCCGAACTTCGGATCCTTGATCTGCCTCTGGCCGGCCCTGCCGTGGAGCTGCAGGTACATTTCATAGAGCATTCTCAGGCCCGAGGCCCCGATGGGATGACCGAAGCACTTCAGCCCGCCGTCTACCTGGCAGGGAACCCCGCCGCCGTTCAGGTCGTAGAACCCGTCCATGATGTCCTTGGGAGCCTTGCCCCGCTCGGAGATGTGCAGATCCTCCATGGTCACCAGCTCGGTGATGGAGAAACAGTCGTGCACCTCCATCATGCTGATCTCCTCACGCGGATTCTTGATGCCTGCCTCCTTGTACGCCTCCGCGCTCGCCTTGGATGTGGTTACGAAGTGATCCCCGTCCCAGTCATAGGCGAACTCGGTGCCGTTGCTCAGGGAGAGCTGCAGGGCCTTTACCGTGACGAGATCCTTCTTGCCGAGGCTCTTTGCGATCTCCGGGGTGGTGACGATGGCGCATGCAGAGCCGTCGCTCACGCCGCAGCAGTCGAAGAGACCCAAGGGATAGGCGATTTGAGGAGCGTTGAGCACCTGCTCTTCGGTCACCGGCTTCCTCAGGTGTGCCTTTGGATTGAGCGCCCCGTTCGCATGGCTCTTGACCGACACATGGGCCATTGCCCGCTTGACCTCGCTCATGTCGAGCCCGTACTTTGCCGCATAGGAGGTCGCCAGCATGGCGAAGCCGCCAGGTGCGGTGAAGTTCGCCATCCAGAGCTGGTTCAGCGTGCCCATGGCGGTGCTGAACTCGGGCAGGCCGCCATAGCCGATGTCCTTGAGTTTCTCCACGCCGATGGCCAGAGCGATGTCATATGCCCCGGAAGCCACAGCATAGACCGCTCCCCGAAACGCCTCGGTGCCGCTGGCGCAGTAGTTCTCCACCCGGGTGACCGATATGTTGGGGAGCCTCAGGGACATGGAGACCGGCAGAGCGCTCTTCCCGACCCCCACTTCGTCAAAGCACGATCCGAACCACGCGGCCTGGATGTCGGTCTTCTCGATGCCGGCGTCCTGGAGGCATTCAGTGAAGGCCTCGACCATGAGCTCTTCCGGACCGTCGTTCCAGCGCTCGCCGAACTGCGAGCACCCCATTCCGATAATCGCGACCTTGTCTCTGATTCCCGTAGCCATTATTTATCGCCTCCTTCCACCTGGGGGACAGCCTTCCAGAAGTATCCGGTGAACCCCCGCATGTTGTCGGTCTGCCTCCTTCTGAATGACATTTTGGTCTTCATGCCCACCTTGATCTGATTCAGATCGCAGTCCGTGAAGTCGAACATCGTCCTGCCGCCACCCTCGAATGCGATCAGCCCGTATACCGCCGGAGGATCGACTGACGGGGAGAGCATATCGCCGGTGAACATGAGGATCTTCGCCTCTTTGTCGGAGAACTCATAGTCTTCGAAATCGTTCACGCTCCAGCACTTGGGATTTACACAGGTCGGGTAGACGGGGAACTGCGGGGTGCCGCACTTTTTGCACCTCACGCCCACCAGTCCGAGCAGCATTTTCCGCTTCCGCCAGAGCACGGTGAGCGACGTGTTCGGGTTGGCCTCTCCACGGATGCCCAGATCTGCGGTGATGAGGTTTCTGAACTTGGTGAACTTCTGGTAATTCGTCAGCTCCACCCGATTGGCAAGAGATCCCTTGATGCCGGTGCGCGGCTTCATGTCCCTGATTTTCTCTGTCACCTCGAAAGCCAGCACATCGCAGCCCTGACCGAACCCCGCTACCAGGAGCCTGTCGCCGGGGTTTGCCTCTTCGAGCGCGGCGACCAGCATCACCAGAGGATGCGCCGTTCCCGTATCGCCGCAGACGGCGTGGAGATTGTTTTGCGCCCTTCCCTTTTCGATTCCGAGCTTTGCCGCGATGGCCTTGTGTGTGCCCCCGAAATAGCAGGGATAGATCACCTTGGCGAAGTCCCCGATCTTCATGCCGCTCTGTGCAAGGAACCCGGATATCGCCTCCGGGATGACCTTCCCGTAGCCGATATCCCGCACCCAGCGCTCTTCGTAGCCGTAGTCGAACTCTTTGGCCTGCCCCCGGTAGTGATCCACGAAGTCGCAGTTGATGGAGTAGCTGCCCAGATAATCGGCGACAACGTCCTTGTTTCCGATGAGCACCGCGGCTGCGCCGTCGCCGTAGAACATCTCGAACATCGTAGCCATTTTCGTGCGCCGCTGGTCGGATGCCGTCACCAGCACGTTTTTCCTCGAACCGGCCTGCACCGAATCGAGGGCGGAGATCATCGCGGTTGTGCCTGCCTTCATACAGGATGCGAAGTCTGCGTTCGATACTCCGTTTTCACGCATGTTGAGCGCGGCCGCGACAATGCCTGCATTGAGCCTGTCTGCGAAGGGCATCGTGGTCGATGCGAAATAGAGGGCGTCGAGCTCTTTCCTGTCGTGTCCGGCCATACAGTCGTATGCGGCGGCGACGGCCATGCTGACCGAGTCTTCATCCCAGTTGGCCACCGCCTTTTCACCGCCTGCGACTGCCATGATCACGGGAAAGTACCAGGCCATGTTCTGGACGATGACCATCCTGCTGAGCCGGTAACGAGGGATGTACCCCCCGAAGGAAGTGATTCCTGCCATGCCAGATCCTCCTTTTATTTGTCGTGCAACTCTTGCTCTGATCAGATGAAGCCTAAAACGGCCCGACATCGCCCCGGGGAGGGAAATGCCCATCATGCATCTCTCACGCAACATTACAAATCATGATTCCATCATTATGTTACATTGTATGATTCCATCAATTGATGGATTCCTATATAAACATTTATTCCCTCCGTGTCAACACAATTGTTGAGAATCTTTGGATCCCGAGGATCATCCTTGGCTATGCCTCCATATCCTTTTGTGGAGCGGTTTTATAGGTTTCGGGAAGCCTGTTCAATCGGTATGTAGATGTCATTTTGTTTTAATTTGATATTGTATTATCATAATACATTATTTTTTAAATTGACTTGGCAATGCCGATGGCCTAGAAATTACAAGGATGTTGCCCGGGGAAGGTGGTTCCATCAAACTACCTTGCAAAGGAGAATAACATGATAAAAACTGCCATCACCGAGATGTTCGGCATCAAGTATCCCATTATCTGCGGCGCCATGATGTGGCTCTGCAAACCGGAATTCTGCGCGGCCATATCAAACGCGGGTGGCATGGGCAACGTCACTGCGGCGAATTACGACACCGAAGAGGACTTCCGGGCCGCGATCCATAAGACGCGGAAGCTGACGGACAAGCCTTTCATGGTGGGAGTGACGATCCTGCCCTCGGTGCGCATCACGGCCGAGCATTATAAAATGTACTTGAGGGTATGCGCCGAAGAGAAAGTGGCCGGCGTGGAAGTCTCCGGAGCCCCGGTAGACAAGGCCTGCGGCATGGAATATATCGAGATGCTGAAAAAAGCGGGGGTGAAGCTGTTCCACAAGGTGGGTGCGGTCCGCCACGCGGTGCACGCTGCGAAAGCGGGCTACGACGGCATCTATGCCGCTGGAATCGAGGAAGGCGGCCATCCCCTGGACGACGATGTCACCTCCATGGTGCTGACCCCGAGGATCATCGAGGAAGTCAACCTGCCTGTGGTTACGGTGGGCGGCATGGTCAACGGAAAGTCGCTTGCCGCAGCGCTGATGCTCGGCGCACAGGGCATCATGATGGCGAGCCGCTTCATGGCGACCAAAGAGTGCAACATCCACGAAAACATCAAAAACGAGCTTATCAAACGACAGGAACACGAGACCGCGCTCATCTGCAAATCGATTCATCTCCAAGCCAGGGCCCTGAGAAACAAGAATGTCGAGGCGGTCCTCCAGGTGGAGGCGAACGGAGGAGGCCTCGAAGGCATTCTTCCGCTCATCACCGGAGACCGGATCGCCAAGGCATGGGAAACCGGCGACGTGGATCTGGCACCCATGATGGTCGGACAGTCCGTGGGATTGATCCATGACATACCCACGGTTCAGGAGCTGCTGGACCGGATGGTCCAGGAGGCGGTCGACCGCGTCAAGGCAGTCTCCGCCGTGATTCATTCCTAGCAGCGAGCTCATTTTTCAGGCTTACGATGCCGCCGGCAGGACGATCCGCCGCCCTGCCGGCGGCATTATCAGGATATTCGCAAAGAGTTATTCCTTTCGGGGTTCGACCACGGGCGGATCCTCGATGCAACAAGGACTGGACCTCTCACCTGGCATGCTTCACACATGTTGTTTTTTCATGCGGGAAATTTGCCGCGCTCGAGAAGAAAGACCTTCGCCCGGGCGGCCGTTTTTTCCTGCCGCCCCTGCCGGGCGTTTTTTCAGCGATGTTGCTCGGCAACCAGATTCTTGAGCTCTATCTCATTGATCTTTCCCAGGCCTGCCATGGGAAGGGCTTTTTCAATGACACACCGTGAAGGCGCCTTGCAATCATCATTCTGGCCTTGCAGAAATTTTTCAGCTCTTCTTCAGTGGTGCCGCTGCCGGGTTTATTCCCTGGATTCCCGCCACCTCATA
>DCDF01000196.1 GCA_002316295.1 Syntrophaceae bacterium UBA1062
GACCTCAGGCGCGCCCGCGCCGCCGCCATGAACATCATCCCCACCACCACGGGAGCGGCCAAGGCTGTGGCGCTGGTCATTCCCGAACTCAAGGGAAAGGTGGACGGGTATGCGCTGAGGGTGCCCACACCTACGGTCTCGGTCGTTGACCTCACGATGCAGCTCTCGAAAGAAACGACCACGGAAGAGCTGAGAAAGAGTCTTGTCAGGGCCGCCAGGACTTCGCTGAAAGGGATCATGTCCTGTGAGGAAAAGCCGCTGGTTTCGTCCGACTTCAAGGGCAACCCCTACTCCTCGATCGTCGATATCGAATTCACCCAGGTCATGAAAGGGACCATGGCCAAACTGGTCACCTGGTACGACAACGAGTGGGGCTATTCCTGCCGGACGGCCGACCTGGCGGACTATATCGCGGGCAAGGGGCTGTAGCTTCCGGAGCCGGTCGAACGGGCGCCCATCATACCGCCCCGCCCCCTGTGAGTGGGGACGGAGGTTCGATGCGCGCCCTGTTCACGGCCTGCGCCGGATCGTGGCCGGGAGCATTTCTTCCCCATTTCCCTTCTGATACCGGCGGTATGGATAATCCCTGCCGCTGCCTTTTATCTTGACTCCCCAGGGAGGCTTTTCTATAGTGCTCTCGCATTTTTTCAAGAGGGGAGCATCTATGCCGAAGAGAAACGACATCCGCAAGGTTATGATCATCGGGTCGGGTCCTATCGTCATCGGTCAGGCATGCGAGTTTGACTATTCCGGAACCCAGGCGTGCAAGGCGCTGAGAGGGCTGGGATACGAAATCGTGCTGGTCAACTCGAATCCCGCCACGATCATGACCGATCCCGAGATCGCCGACATCACCTACATCGAACCCCTCAATGCAGACACTCTGACCGCCATCATCGAGAAGGAACGTCCTGACGCGGTGCTCCCCAACCTCGGCGGGCAGACCGGCCTGAACCTCACCTCCGAGCTTCACCGAAAGGGCGTCCTGGAAAAGTTCGGGGTGAAGATCATCGGCGTCAACGCGGATGCGATCGATCGCGGAGAGGACCGGATCGCCTTCAAGGAAACCATGAACCGGCTCGGCATAGAGATCCCCCGGAGCGAACCGGCGTATACCATAGAAGAAGCGGAGGCGATCGCGGCGCAGCTGGGCTACCCGGTGGTGATCAGACCGGCCTATACCCTGGGAGGAACCGGCGGAGGCCTCGTCTACAATGTCGAAGAGCTCAGGACAGTTGCCGGCAGGGGTCTTGCCGCGAGCATCATCAACCAGATTCTCGTGGAGGAATCCGTGCTCGGATGGGAGGAGCTCGAGCTCGAGGTGGTCAGGGACGCCAAGAACAACATGATCACGGTATGCTTCATCGAGAATGTCGACCCCATGGGGATCCATACCGGCGACTCGTACTGCACGGCCCCTATGCTCACCATCTCCGGCGACCTGCAGAAAAGGCTCCAGGAGTATGCCTACAAAATCGTCGAGGCCATCGAGGTCATCGGAGGGACCAACGTCCAGTTCGCGCACGACCCGAAGACGGACAGGGTGGTGGTCATCGAGATCAATCCCAGGACATCGCGCTCATCGGCCCTGGCGTCGAAGGCAACCGGCTTCCCCATAGCCCTGATATCCTCCAAACTCGCAGCCGGGCTGACTCTGGACGAGATCCCCTACTGGAAGGGCGGCACCCTCGACAAATACGAACCCTCCGGAGACTACGTGGTGGTGAAATTCGCCCGGTGGGCCTTTGAGAAATTCCGAGGCGTACAGGACCGCCTGGGCACACAGATGCGAGCGGTGGGCGAGGTCATGAGCATCGGCAAGACATATAAGGAAGCCCTGCAGAAGGCAATCCGCTCACTGGAGATCGGCAGATACGGCCTCGGCTTCGCCAAAAACTATCACGACCTCGACCTGAAATCGCTGATGGATCTCCTGGCCGAGCCGACGAGCGAGCGGCAGTTCATCATGTACGAGGCCCTGAGAAAGGGCGCGACCGTCAGGGAGCTTGCAGACAAGTCCAGCATCAAACCCTGGTTCATCGAGCAGATGAAGGAGCTCGTGGACCTGGAAGAGAAGATACTCGCTTACAAAGGCGGAAATCTGCCCGATGAGATCCTTATCCAGGCCAAGAAAGACGGGTTTTCGGATCGATACCTGGCGATGCTCACGGCAACGACCGAGGACAGTATCAGGGCCAGGCGCTTATCCCTGGGCGTCGCCCATGCCTGGGACAGTGTGCCGGTGAGCGGCGTCGAGAACGCGGAGTACTACTATTCCACCTTCAACGGCAAGGACACGGTGAAGGTCAGCGGGAACCCCAAGATCATGGTCCTGGGAGGCGGCCCCAACCGGATCGGCCAGGGCATCGAGTTCGACTACTGCTGCGTTCACGCTGCCTTTGCCATCCGGGAAATGGGATTTGAGTCCATCATGGTGAACTGCAACCCCGAGACGGTCTCCACTGATTATGATACATCGGACAAGCTCTACTTCGAGCCCCTGACCGTCGAGGAGGTCCTGAGCATATACGAGAAGGAGAAGCCCCTGGGGGTCATCGTGCAGTTCGGCGGGCAGACGCCGCTGAACATCGCCGGCGATCTCGAGAAGGCCGGAGTGAAGATCCTGGGCACATCACCCGCGGCCATCGATCTGGCGGAAGACAGGGAACGATTCGACACCATGATGAAGAAGCTCGGCATCCCCATGGCCGAGTCCGCGATGGCGAGCACCCTGGAGCAGGCTCTCGCGGCGGCCGGAAAGATCGGCTATCCCCTCATGGTCAGGCCTTCGTACGTACTGGGCGGCCGCGGCATGGAGGTTGTCCATGATGAGGAGATGCTCCGGGTATATGTCCAGGCAGCTGTCGGTGTCACGCCCGAGCGTCCCATCCTGATCGACAAATTCCTGGACAACGCCATCGAGGCCGAGGCAGACGCCATTGCGGACGGCAGCAGCGCATATGTGCCCGCGGTCATGGAGCACATTGAGCGCGCCGGCATCCATTCCGGCGATTCCGCCTGCGTGATTCCTCCCATCAGCATCCCGCAGAAGCACCTGGATACGATCTATGAGTATACCAAGAAAATCGCGATGGAACTCTCCGTGGTGGGGCTGATGAACATCCAGTATGCCATCATGGACGATATGGTGTATGTGCTCGAGGCAAACCCCCGGGCATCGCGGACCGTGCCTCTGGTGTCCAAGGTCTGCAGCGTTCAGATGGCCCGGATCGCCACGAAGATCGCCCTTGGAAGCCGGCTCGGAGATTTCGATCTCAGCGCGCGGGTCATACCGCACTTCGGCGTGAAGGAGGCGGTGTTTCCGTTCAATATGTTTCCTGAGGTGGATCCGCTCCTCGGCCCCGAAATGCGATCCACCGGCGAGGTGCTGGGCATGGGCAAATCGTTCGGCCTTGCCTTCTACAAGGCGTCGGAAGCGGGCAACCAGATCCTGCCCAAGGAGGGCAC
>DCDF01000052.1 GCA_002316295.1 Syntrophaceae bacterium UBA1062
CCAGAGATTTGGCCCCCATCTTTCGGAGATACTGCTTGATGTTCCAGCTGAGCTGATAGCCCGCCCTTTTCTCGGTGATGCCGGTGCTGCCGTCGTCGGACTTCTTCTCCAGGTAGGAGAGGGATGTGTTGATGGTGAGGGTATGAGGAATGATCTGCACCGTGCTGTCGAGAGAGCCCTGATAGGTGGTGATGCGAACGTCGGATTCCTTCAGCAGATAATTCTTGTAGATGAAGACCGGCTTGAGTGAGATCCATTTCTGGGGAGTGATGCCGCAGGAGAGCCTTGCGGTATGCGTGAGGCTGTCGCCTCCGCCCGCGGGCATTGTCCGGTCGGTGAAGCTGGTGATGGAATAGCTGGGCATGAGGTCGAATATTCCTTCCTCATAGGAGATGCCGAAATAAGTGGTTCGCGTTACGGCGTCGACGGCTGCACAGCCGGCGGGCTCGTCGATGGACCGTCTGGTGCTCAGCGATTGGTTGACAAAAAGGACTGGCCAGCCGGCGAGGCCCAGCTTGTAGCCGATTTTTGCGGTCCTGTAGACAGCCAGTGGAGCGAGATCGGTGTCCTCCACGTTGTCCCTCGCCTGAAACACGGAAAACGTCACGCTGGACGAGTCCATGCGGTATTGGGTATCAGCGAATATCTCATCCCGGTTGTTCAGCGTGTCAGGGTTTGCGACAGTCCGGAACTCGCCGCCCAGATACTTGTATCCGACGGCATAGCTGAATCTCTTCGCGGAGCCGAAGAGCTTCACCTTCCACGCCTTGTCGGCCGCCGTCTCGGAGGAGTCCTCCGTTTTCTCGTCATAGCGGCTGTAGCAGAGCTCTCCGTAGAATCTGAGCAGGTTGCCTGCGATGCGGCTCTCCAGGGCGGTGCTGTAAGCGGTGCCTTCCCGTCGTGGTGTTTCCGGATCAATGCCGTAGACGGTGGGGTCTGTGCCGCGGCCGTCGAGGTAGTGGAATATGAACCTCATGTCCCGGTCCTCGAGAATGGTGTGCGTGATCCGGCCGCCGATAAGGATCTGACTGCTTTCCGGCTGGCCGAAGCCATATCCGAGGCCGCTCACAGGACTGTTTCTCATGGTGAAGGCCTCCGCCGAGTATCCTGTCTTCTCGAAACCGAGCAGGGCCCCTCTACGGGAAAGGCTGGGTGCGATCAGCTCGGATGACTGTACACTCAGATCTCCCACCGCGGCCCGGACGCTTTCCTGCTCATGCTGGAACCTGAACGTGCTGAACCGGAAGGAGTTGTTGTCGTACAGCGGTCTGCCCTGATTCTCCAGATGCCAGGCTTTGAGGTCGAGAGAAGCCCTGTTTCCGCCCTCGTTGATCTCCTTGTTGAGCAGGACGGCATTCATGCTCGGGCCCGAGGCCGATCGGGTATGCGCGGAAGCCGGATAATACGGCGGATCACCTGCGGCAGAGATGTCCCGGACTGTGCAGAAGAAGGAGGATGCCCCTGCGAGAAGACCGATGATCAGCAGGATGACGGGTTTTCTCATGCCCTATGCCTCACCTGATAAGCATTGCTTTGACCAAGCCCTGAGAAAGGTCTTTAGACCGGCCCTCATCTTTCGTTACGGATTGGTTTTCTTATCGGATGCCTCTGGGGAAAAGATGAAGAAAATGTGGTGAAGCCCGGTGCATGTTGAGCGAGATCATGATCTTCCTTATTATGTTTCCCATGAACGGCCGCAGTGCTGGATTTCAGCGCTCCTGCCCGCGTGTGAGCTTCAGGGGTTGCTTCTTCGTGTCGGAACGTGACGGAGGAAGACCTGCAAATAGTACTTCCGATTCCATCCCTCATCGGTCACGAGATCTGCACCGGATATGCGGCCTTCCCCGGGTTTGATATCCCCGGGCCGAGTGTGCGTTTGACCACCGGACGTTCCCGGACGGCTCTGATCGGCGAGGGGCGCCCGGATCCACGGGGCTGGGGAAGGGGGAGGAGATGAAGGGGAGGCTGATGACGGTGACCGGATTACTCGGTGTCGTTGCCGGTGTGCTGCTCCCTATCGGATCATGTGATATCGATGACTACGATCCTCACGCGGTTGCAACCGAGGCGGACTTTGTCGAGAGCCTCGGGTTCGAGCTCGATATCCCGATGAGAGCTCTGCGGCTTGCGTTTGACCGGGCCGTGGAAGGGGAGGGCGGGAATCTGACCGTAAGCGGCGGAGATGACGGCGGGATCACGGGCCTGCTCTTTCCGGACGACAGCCGGATACGCATCGATGCAGGGTCCCGGATCGATGTCGATGCCTCAGGCTTCTGGACGCCCAAATCGAGAGAATTCTCCATTACAGTGGAAGAGCACATAATCATTGAAAAATCGCTTCCCGCTTTCGGAGAGAGCTTTCCATCCGAAGGCGGATTCGTCGTCGCAGACGGAGAAAACGTTATTGCCGTCGTTTTTCTTCCCGTAGCAGGAGTGAGCGGTGTGAGCCTCAGCCTCAATGGGTCAGCCCCGGTCTTCCATACCATGGACGCGTTCGAGGCTTTTGCCGGGTCATCCTTCCCAATATGGAAGACAGAGGCCTCGCTTTCCTTTCTCGTTCTCGATCATCTGGCCGAGCAGATCTTTTTCATTGCCGATACGGTTGATATCATCGAGTCCCACAGCGGCGGTCTGGCCGGTGGAGGGGGGATCGTGTTCCTCTGCGATTCCCTCCTCTCCGACACTGAGCAGGACCCTCTGGATCCTGAATCTGCCCGAGAGCTGTCGTGGACTGATACCGACGGCAGCGGCCTGATTGACACGGGAGACAGGTTTCAATGGACATTTGTCCAATGTTGGGAAGAGGACCCGGACGATCTCGTGAGTGACCTGGTTGACGGGATCGTAATGTTATCGGGATACGTCATCGAGCGGGAGCAGGAGGACAGCCGCCGGGTGATTACCGGATTCGGGTTTGTTGCAGGGCCTGAAGAATCTGCCGGCGTTCTCTATGATGACTTCATCTGGATGAAGGCGGAGAGGGTTTCTTCGGGCTCTTTTGCCTTCGACACGGACAGGAGCTTTACCATCAGCGGCGGCTTCGACCTCACTTTTTCACTGTCGGACATTCAGGAATGATACAGCATGGAAAATGAGCCTCATCTGTGATCCGACGCGGCATACCGGCCGGGATTGCGAGATAAGTGATGAATTTTGTTATCGGACATCTCTCGCCGTCCACGTGTGGATATTCAGCCGGTGGGGCCGGTTCGAGACAGGGATTCGGCTTGTTTCTGCTCTCTTCCCGTATGAAGCCGCCTGCCTGACTTTTGCCCCCTGTTTCTTGTTTTTGGCCCTGTGAGACATACTATCAATGATCAAGAATGAAAAAGGAGGTTGCCCATGGCGGACTGCAGTACCATGAAAAAAGGGGAAATTTATACATGCAAAACCTGCGGCTTCGAAATTCAGGTGCTCAGTGAATGCACCGGAGAGATATGTTCTTCTCACGAGTGCTCGAGCGGGAGCGAGTGCACGTTTTCCTGCTGCGGAGAGGATCTCGTAAAGAAAGAATAGACAGCCGTATTCCGGGCGCGTCCGACGCCCGGTCGGGCGATACCGTTCAGACGGTTTTCGGGCCCTATTCCCGGCATCGTGGATTTTCAGGCAGTGCGCCGGAGACATTTTATCTTGACTTATCCGTGCGCATTTCATTATGAGAAATGTAGATAGTCTTGGTCTGTTGTTTTTGATGCAATGAGCCGGTATTCTCGTTAGGGGCGCGCCTCCTTTCGGCATATTTGTTCTTGAGGGGGTTGGAATACGTGCAGCAGAGAAGTGCGTTTTTGAGGAGGGTTGCCGGTGAAGCCGGAAGACCTTGGAACGATTCCCCGTTCGAGGCGTAAAACAGCCCGTGCGAACTCTGTGGGGAAAGTCTCTGCGCTGGCCGGGGCGAAGGAAGTATTCGAAACCATAGATCTTGGGATCATTCATCTCGACATCGATGCCCGGGTTCTCTACATGAATTCCCCGGCGGCGTCACTGCTGCGGAAGCCTCGCGAAGACACTCAGGGGATGGTATTCTGGGAGCTGCTTCCCGAAACCCTTGTCGGAATATTCTCCGAGACGTTTCGCGCCGCCCGTGAAAAAAAGCAACCTGTTACAATCGAAACCCGCTTTCCTGCACCGATGGGTTTCAGATGTCACTGCCGATGCCTGCCTACCAGCAGAGGCTGCACTCTGGTTCTGGAGGATGTCACCGATCGTCGCCGGATGGAGGAAGAGCTGTGGGAGATTGAAGAGCGATACCGGTTTCATTTCTCATACAGCAACGATGTCATTTATTCCTACGATAATCAGTTCAGGATCTTAAGCGTCTCGACAAATGTCGAGAGAATCCTGGGATACAGGCCCGAGGAGCTGATCGGTAAATGCTTTCCAGACCTGGACCTGCTCGAGCCGGAAGATCTGAAAAGGGCGAGCAAAGACGCTCTCACCATACTCTCCGGGAGCACCATACAAGCCGCAACCTATCGGTTCATCGCCCGGGACGGCACAAGGCTCTACGGCGAAACCAGCGGTATTCCGCTGATGCGTGACGGCCATGTTGCCGGGGTGATCTCCGTGGCGCGGGATATCACCTACCGGAAGCAGGCCGAGGAGGCCATTCGCGAATCCGAAGAAAAATACCGGCTCGTGGTGGAAAACGCGAATGAGGCCATTCTCGTCGCCCAGAACGGAATCATGCTGTTCGTGAATCCCAAGCTCTCGGAGATACTGGGCTGTCCCGAAGAAGAGCTGATCGGAAAATCCTTTGCCCAGTTCATCCATCCGGACGACCGGGAGATGGTGCTGGACAGGCATGTGAGGCGCGTGAAAGGTGAGACGCCCCCGTCCATCTATCCCTTCAGGGTCGTGGACAAGGGGGGGAATGCCAGGTGGGTGGAGATCAACGCGGTCAAGATTACCTGGCAAGGCGGCCCGGCAGCACTGAACTTCCTGACCGACATCAACGAGAGGGTGCAGGCGGAACAGGACAGGAAGAAATTCGAGGAGCAGCTCGCCCAGACACAGAAAATAGAGGCGCTCGGGTCATTCGCTGGAGGGATAGCCCACGACCTGAACAACTTTATCTACCCGGTGATCATCAACACGGAGCTGCTCCTGGAAGAGGCGGCCCCGGGCAGCGCCGCCCGGGAGATCCTCCAGCAGACGCTGAGCGCCGCATGCAGGCAACGGGACCTGGTCAGGCAGATTCTCTTCTTCAGCAGGCGCAGCGGCCCGAAACAGAGCCCCATACAGGTCGCTCCCCTGCTCGAGGAGACGCTGAATTTTCTGAGATCATCCATCCCGGCCACTGTCGAGATCCGAAAATACATCGACGTGCCGTCCGATACGATCAAGGGAGATGCCGCTCAGATTCAGCAGATCATCATGAACCTCGGCAAGAACGCCGCCGATTCGCTCCCGAGGAACCGGGGTCTCATCGAGATGAGGCTCGAAGGTGTATATCTGGATGGCATGAACGGCCACCCCGACCTCAAGGCAGGCAGATACCTCCGGCTTTCGGTGAAAGACGACGGGTGCGGGATGAGCAGGGAGGTGATGGGCCGTATTTTCGAACCGTTTTTCACCACCAAGGAAGTGGGAAAAGGAAGCGGAATGGGGCTTCCCGCCGTTCTCGGCATCCTGAAGAACCACGGCGGGGCGATAACGGTCCAGAGTGAGGAGGGTAAGGGCTCTCTGTTCTCGGTGTATCTCCCGGTGGCCGATATCGAGCAGAGCACGGGAACATCCTCTGGAGCTGCTGGCTAACCCCCTGATATGCAGAATGAAGATCGCCCCTGTTTCACGCGGCGGGGCTTCCGTTTGCGGTTTTTTTACTTGGGCCTGCACGCCCCTGTGATATGAATGAGACAGCGCGCACATCACGAAAAAGGAGTCTGCTCTCATGCACTACACCGTGTTCGATACGCCGGTCGTCAGGCCCGTTTTCCGCTGGATATCCCGCATGAGTCTGAAGGCTGCCGGCTGGAAGGTCATGGGAGAGCCGCCCCGAGATCCGAAGTACGTGATTGTCGCCGCCTTTCACACCTCGAACTGGGACTTCCCCATCGGACTGTTCATGGCCTTTGCCCTGGGCGTAAAGATCTACTGGATCGGGAAAGATTCACTGTTCAGGAAGCCTTTCGGTCCTCTCATGCGCTGGCTGGGAGGCATACCGGTCAACCGCAGGGGCTCGCACAACATGGTCTCCCGCACCATCGAGGCTTTCCAGGAGCATGAGAGCCTGGGTATCGCGATCACACCCGAGGGAACCCGGGGGAAGGCCCCCTACTGGAAAACCGGGTTCTACCACATTGCCGTGGGGGCGGGCGTTCCCATCGTCCTGGCCTTTCTCGACTACCGGCTCAAGACGGGAGGCATCGGGCCGGTAATGTTTCCCACCGGCGATATCGAGGCGGACATGGTAAAAATCCGAGACTTTTATGCAGACGTCACCGCCAAATATCCGGAATATGCCAGTCCCCCCATACTGAAGCCCGGGGAATGCCGGAAGGCGGGAACGTAACCCCCGGGCCATGCGTTTTCCCGGGCGCCGGCGGGCCTCTTTCCGCCATGCGCAGCCGGTCGGATCCGATGGCCGCTGCCTTTCTTGAGCCGGGGACCTCTCTTCTTATTATATCTTCGATGAAGAGAAGGCCCGGGAAAACGGCCATTCTGCTCGGGATCGTCCTGTGTGCCGCTGCATGGTCCTGCGGCGAAGAGCACCGCGATGAAGAAGCGTCCGGGGAAGGATCGGCCGATCTCTTTCGCTTCAGTCTCGAAACAGGAAGGGAAGCACCTCCCATCATCTTCTCCCAGGTCATTGACGGGAGGAAGGTTTTCATCGAGGTGCGGGGCGATGACATAAACCGGTTCACCGGAACGTTCGAGCCGGGCTCCGGAAGGATCGTCCTTGACGAGGGTATAGCCCTCAATATCACGGCAGCGGATTTCTGGGGCGATGCGCCGGGGGCATTCACCTTCCGGGCCCGGGACAGGATCGAGATCGCCCGGGGATTTCCCGCAATCCGCAATGTCTTTCCCACGTTCGGTGCCTTTATTGTCGTTGATGGTGTAGACACCGTCACCGCCATCTTTGTTGACAGCCCCGGAGAGCGGGGGGTGGACCTCAGAGTCAACGGATCGCAGTCGACCTTTTTCCGGGAAGCCGCCTTTGCCGGCTTATTCGGCGTCGACGAGGACGTCCGCCGGCAGAAGGCGAGCCTTGCATTCATCATCATGGATCTGCTCGTGGAGCAGATTTTTTTCACGGCGCAGACCGTGGCTACCATCCGCGAGCATGAACAAACCCTTGCGGATGAAGGGGTCATGGTATTTTCCTGCGATGATTTTTCCCTCCTGAACGGCCCCGGGCAGATCCCGGCGCAGGGCTCACGCACGCTGACGTTCTTCGATGCCGACGGTGATGCGGAGGTGGGATCGGGCGACGGCTTCCGATGGGATTTTGTATCCTGCTGGGAAGGCGAGCGGATCAGCCTCGTGGAAGGCATGGCGGACGGCCGGGTGGATTTTGCTGATCTGGTGGAGTCCGTGGAGAGAAGGAATGGCCGCGACGTCACTACCCGGTTCGGCTTCAGCCGGGGGAACGGCACAGGTGTTCAGTACACGGACTTTGTACATACGCAGGTGCTGGATGATAATGAGGCCTTTGCACTCGATGTCCGGAGGGTCTTCACTATAAACGGTGGATTCGATCTCGTATTTTCAGAGGCAGGCCCTGACGAACCATGATGGAGCGCCTCAACCGGCGAACCCGGCGGCCTTTCCGACGTGCATGGCGCCTTCACCGGGCCGGCGGGCAGGGTTGAGCCGGCGGAGATGCTTTCTATTATTACCCTATATTGGAAAAATCACCGGCGAGAGGCCCGATTCCTGCTCCTTGTGAATATCCGTTCCCTGCTGAGCACATGTCTTGCCGGATAGAAAAGAACAGAACGCCCCTGCAGCATTTGGACGGTCCTCTGCCTGTCCGTGGCCAAGGGGCCTGAATCCACTCTGGAAAGAATCGGTCCGCTTCCCGGGAATCCCTTCGCCGCCTTGAAGGCGGCGAAGCGAAGTTGAGGAGGTTGGATTCCATGGGCGCTCGATCTGTTCACTCTCTTCCCTGGAGAGGCATCCGTATATCCTGTTTTTATCACTGCATGCCCAAGGCTCATATCCCTCGCATGCTTCCTGTATGGACTCCGGGTTCTTAGTGATTGAGGGGTGGTGTGGCGTCCAGGTGTGTTTTTGTAAAGACTATGCCGGAATCTTGAAGGAAAGGAGAAACTTATGGAGAATCAGTTTTGGAAAAGGATTATTCTCTGTGCACTCGTCGTTGCCGTAACGATGTTGCCCGCAGCCTGCAGCGATGATGACGATGACGATTCGCCGGCGGCCCCGGCTTCGGGCGAACAGGCTGATAATGGTAATGACAACCCGGCTGACGGAAACGAACCCGAAGCCTCTTTCGAGATGCTCGATCTCTATGATTTCACCTTGAGCATCCAGGAAGGTGAGCCGAACCTCACGCTCACACAAACCGTCAGCGGAACGGAAAGAAGGCTGATATTGAGCAACAGGGACGGCGGGAGTTTCATCGGTACTTATGATCCCGTTGCACAAATGCTGACGTTCGACAGCGAGTCCACCTTTGTCATCGTCACAATCAACTACTTTGGAGGCAGCGACCTCGATGGCCTTTCCATACTCGTAGAGGAAGACATCGTGTTTCAGGAAGACGTTCCGGGGATTCAGAACACGTTTCCCGGAGAGGGTGCGTTCTCGATCCGCTACAAGAACAATATAATTGTGGTCGACTTCGTCTCCGACGACGGGTCCCCGGGTGTACACATGAGGTTTAACGACGAGCCTGTCATCTTCTATCCATACAACGATTTCATTCATCTTCTTGACGAGAATGTACTGGTATGGCAGCAGAAAGCAAGTCTTGTGTTCCATGTGATAGAGTTTCTGGCGGAGCAAGCCATCCTGTCGGCAAGGACCGGTGAAGTGATCGTCGCCCATGCGGCCAGTCTTGAGAAAAACGGAAGCATCACCTTCGATTGCGGGACCTTCCCATCGAATGCCGATGTCGAGGATTTGCCGACCCTCGCCTGGCTCGATACGGACGAGAGCGGCGGAATCAGCCCGGGAGACACATTCCGGTGGGATTTCACCTCGTGCTGGATCAATGAAGAAGAAGATCTTATCGATGATCTGCTGCGGGGGCGGATAGACCTGCTGGGACGTGTCGGAGACGTGGAGCAGAGAGACAGTGTCGACTTCCTCACCCGGTTCGGTTTCGACCCCGAGGTGCAGACTTCTACGGGAGTGACGTATTCCAACCTCGTTCAGACCGAAATCGAGGGAGAGACGCTGGAGCAGGTTTCCATCAATCCGGAAAGGACCTATCTCGTAAGCGGCGGATACAATATCCTGTTTTCAGAGCCGGCAGGGGCTGAATAAGTCCCGGGGGATGGGCGTCGGAAAGGCGGTTCTCTCCGACAGGCCCGTCATATCGTGCTGGCGGGGTTGAGGAGCACCCAAGGCCGCAGGGGAGCCGGCATCGACCCGGCGGCCTTGAGCTTCGTCCGCCGTGCCCATGGGGCGGTCCGTACCCGTGTTCTCACCCTGTACATGGGTGGCGGACTGCCGTGGGGCATGCATGTGGCTTTTTCCCGCATATGGGTGTAGAATATGAAGATTATCCGGCAGCGGATCTTTCAGGCAGGGATGATCGTCGCCTTACAGAAGGGGCGGGTGAATGATATCGAAGAGGAGACTGATTACACGGCTCACCATACGGCTCGAGCTCTACATCAACCTCATCGTGCTTCCTCTGGCAGTGTATTACGGCACCATTGCCGGGCGGTACGAGGGAGAGAAGCTCTCCTTGCTCATTGTCTCCGCAATCATCGCAGGCTCGCTCGCCACCCTGTTCGGCGCTTCGGTCAGGGTCTGGAAGCTCTCCCGCATCCTGAGCGAGCTGGAAAACCCCGAGGGCGATTATGCGGCCGTCAAGCTCAGGCTCCTCTCGTATCCGCGGATCGAGAGCATCGTCATCATTCTGAGGTGGGTCTTCGGGCTTCTGTGCTGCTATCTGATCATGATGACGGTCATGCCGCTGAGCTGGCAGGAGACGCTGCCCGCCTTTTTCATACTCATCCTGTGCATCCCCATCAACAGCGTCATCTCCTACAGCACCACCGAGCACCTCCTCGCTCCGGTGCTCATGGACGAGCGGATAAAGGGAATCTATCTGCCCCGGTACATGTACAAGCTCTTCAGCGTTTCCCTGCGCACCGTTTTCATCGTCGTTTCCATCCTCATCATCCCACTGATCACCCTGGGTCACTTTCTCTTTATTTCCCACATCCAGTCCATGCGTTTCACCGACCTGTCCTTCCATGTCTTCATCATCCTCTTCCTCTCGCTGGCCGCGATCTTTGTCACGGTCTACGAATCCAATGCAGGGATCCGCTCCGGGCTCATGATGACGGTGCGGAATCTGGCAGAGCTCGAAAAAGGCAACCTCCATGTCGAGCCCATACCGCTGCTCACCAAGGGCGAGATCGGGGTCATCAGCCAGTATGTGAACATCCTTGCCCACTCTCTGCGCAACTCCGAGGAGATGTTCTCCAAGGCCTTCCGGTCGTCGCCGGTAGGGATCGTCATCTGGAAAATCGACGGCGGCTACTTTCTCAACGTGAACGAGAGCTTTACCAAGATATCCGGATATTCCCGCAGCGATGTGGTGAACAGCACGATCAGAGAGGTAGGGTTGTTCCGTGCGAGAGACGACTACGAACGGATGATCAATGTGCTGGTGGGACAGGGCAAGATCAGGGGATTCGACACCGAGCTGTGCACTCGATCGGGTGAAATCCGGATGGTCACTATTTCCGCCGAGGTGATCATGCTCTGGGACGAGCCGTGCATGATCGCGACTATAGAGGACATCACCGAGAAAAAGATCCTCGAGCGGGAGATCCTGAGTATCGGGGAGCGAGAGAGGCAGAAGATCGGCCAGGATCTCCACGACGACCTTGGTCCGCACCTCATCGGGATCGAGGTGATGAGCGAGCTCCTGAAAAAGAAGATCGAGAAGGGCCTTGTCCCCAGCGCCTCGGAGGTGGAGAAAATCCGGTTCCTGATCGAAAAGGCGATCCAGAAGACTCGCAGGCTCTCGCGGGGGCTCTGTCCGGTGTTTCTGGCGGACCACGGGCTTGAGTCGCTCCTGCAGGAGACGGCCCTGAACGTCCAGGAGGTCCACGGCATCACCTGTACGTTCAGATATGACCGATCGATCCTGGTGGACGACATCTCGGTGTCCACGCATATCTACTACATCGTGCACGAGGCGATCCACAACGCCATACGTCACGGCCGTGCAGACAGAATCGGCATCGAACTCTCCTATGACGGCGGCATGGTGACGCTCACCATCAGCGACAACGGGGGCGGGATGGAAAATCGGGAGCACACTCAGGGCATGGGGCTCAAGATCATGAATTTCCGGGCGAACATGATCGGCGCGGACCTTGCGATCGACAGCGTGCCGGGGGGCGGGACCACGGTGACGCTTTCGTTCAGGCATGAAGCCCGGAGTGAAGAAGGGCAGTGGGATACGGCGGAGGGAAGGTCATGAACGCTTCAGGCAAGGTCAGGATCCTGATCGTGGAAGATCACGAGATTTTCCGGCTCGGAATCCGGGAGCTCATCGATCACGAGCCCGATCTGATGGTATGCGGCGAGGCCGATGACGTCAGCTCTGCGCGGGTGCTCATAGAAGAGATGGATCCGGACATGGCGATCGTCGACATTACCCTGAAGAACAGCAACGGGATCGACCTGATCAGAGAAATCGCAGGCATGAGAAAGGACGTGAAGGTCCTGGTGCTCTCCATGCACGACGAGCTCCTCTACGCCGAGCGCTCGCTCAAGGCGGGAGCGCAGGGCTATATCATGAAGCAGGAGACCTCACGGTCCATCGTCAAGGCGATCAGGCACATCCTTCAGGGCGGCATCTACGTGAGCGGAAGCATTATGGAGAACCTGCTCAACAGGGTGAGGACCGGCCGCAGCCCGGATGAGGAGTCCCCTTTGAGGACCCTTTCGGATCGGGAGTTCGCGGTCCTGAGAATGATCGGTGAGGGAATGTCAACCGGGGAAATCGCCGAGTCCATGTGCCTGAGCGTGAGGACCATCAGCACCTACCGGGAGAGGATCAAGGAAAAGCTGGGGCTGAAAAACGCCGCAGAGCTGGTCCGCTACGCGGTGCGCTGGGTGGAGGAACACTGAGCGTAGGCAGGCCGTCTTTTCTCCGCATCCTGCGGCCCATAAAAAACAGTCTGTGATTCCATGAGCATGGCTTTCCTGTAGCAGATTCTATTACAGGACATTACGAGCTGCTGCTACGCAAGAATCAGTTGCTCCTCGATTGCTCCACAGTGCAGAGGTGTTTACATTGTTCTGGGGATATTTCTGTCCAAAGGAGGATCCTGTGATGGCTGGAGGATATGCCGGGAAGTTCCTCAGGGTCGATCTGTCCAAAGGGTCGTGGGACGATTTCACGATAGCCGATGACGTGCTCAGACAATACATCGGCGGGAGCTGCCTTGCGGCAAAGCTCTTTCTCGAGCGATATCCCATCGAGGCCGATCCTCTCTCGCCTGAAAACCCTCTGATGATCATGACCGGCCCCATGGTGGGCAGCGGCTTCCCGGGCACCTCCCGGTTTTCGGTCTGCGCCAAGTCTCCCCAGACCGGCATCTGGGCCGAGTCTGCCTGCGGGGGCACCTTCGGGCCCGAGCTCAAGCGTGCAGGCTATGACGGGATCGTCATTGAAGGGCGGTCGGAAAAACCGGTCGTGCTGTCCATCATCGACTCCAAGATCGCACTCAGCGATGCCTCCTCTCTGTGGGGGAAAGACATCTACGAGGCCACGGACGAGCTGAAGGCCGCCGACAGGTCCATAAAGGCGCTGGTCATCGGGCCTGCGGGTGAAAACCTGGCGCGTATCGCGGCCATCGGCAACGACAAGGGCCATTTCAGCGGACGGGCAGGGCTGGGGGCGGTCATGGGCTCGAAAAACCTCAAGGCCGTACTGGTGAAAGGTAATGCGGGCAAGGCGCCCAAGGCGGATGACGATGCGTTCAAGACGGCCATGAAGGCCGCCATGCAGGAGATCAAGGAATCCGCCCTGGCCGAAGGCCTCCATATGATGGGCTCTGATGCGAATATGGACCTGGGAATGGTCACGGGCGACGTCCCGGTCAAGAACTGGACATCGGGCGGAGAGTTCGATCTGGCGAACAGCCTGAGCGGTCCCACGATGCGGGAAAAGTACCTCACCAAGGCGCATGCCTGCACCAACTGCCCCATTGCGTGCAAGCGGGTGGTGAAGGTCGAGGACGGCCCGTATACTGCAGAAGAGGGGCCAGGGCCCGAGTATGAGACCTGTGCGGTGTTCGGCACCATGTTGATGAACCCCGACCTCACCGCCGTGATCAAGGCGAACGAGCTCTGCAACCGCTACGGCATGGACACCATCAGCTGCGGCTCCGCGGTGGCGCTCGCCATGGAGCTCTTCGAGAAGGGAACGGTCACGAAGGAGCAGCTGGACGGGCTCGATCTCTCATGGGGCAGGATGGACTCCGTGCTCGAGTTGGTGAAGAAGATGGCGTACCGCCAGGGGTTCGGAGACATCCTCGCGGACGGCGCGGTCCACGCCGCCCGCAGGATCGGCGGCGACGCAATCGATGCCGTGGTGCACGTCAAGGGGCTCGAGGCTCCGATGCACGACCCCAGAGGGTTTCACGGCATGGGGCTCGCCTACATGATGTCCAACCGGGGCGCGTGCCATCTCCAGCACTTCGTCCTGGCCACCGAGCAGGGCATGGCCTCGTGGCCGCAGCTCTTCGACATGAAGGACGACTATCAGGGAACCACGAGCGAAGGCAAGGCCGCGCTCGTGTACAACTCCGAAAACTACGGCATACTGGCCAACTCGCTGGCCATCTGCCACTACGTCGCCTACTCCATCAAGCCTGAGACCCTGCGCGACGCGTTCAACGCGGTCACCGGCTTCGGATTCACGTTCACCGATCTCCTCTCCACCGGCATGCGCGACTGGACTCTGAAAAGGGGGTTCAACAACCTGCTGGGCATCTCGAAAAAGGACGACATCCTGCCCAAGCGCATCATGACAGCCCTGGATACGGGTGGAGCAGCCGGGTCGGTGCCGGACGTGGACCTGCTCCTGAAGGAATACTACGAGCTCCGCGGCCTGGACGAGCGGGGCTTCCCGAAGGCGGAGATTCTCGCCGTGCTCGGGCTGGATGATCTGAAGGCACGGCTGTACCAATAAAAAATTCATTACAGGAGGTTTGAAGATGCCGATAAAAGCCATGACCCAGGAATGGATGGATGCCTACAAGGCTGCTATCCAGGCGGACCCGGACTACAGGAACATCGCCAAGGACTGGGAGGGAAGCGTCGCCCTCGTGGTCAATCCCGATCCATCCAAGAACGTGCCCGAGCCCATCTATCTCTTCATGGACTACTGGCATGGCGACGTGGGTGAGTTCGTCGTGTGCGACAAGGCAAAGGCCGAGAGCGCGAGGTTCGTCATGACCGGAGACTATGCCCGCTGGAAGCAGGTCGCCTTCAAGGAGCTCGACGCCACCAAGGCGCTTTTGCAGGGGAAGCTGAAGATGAAGGGCGATCTGCCGTATGTGGTGAGGAATATCAAGACCGTCAACAAGGTTATCGACATACTGGGCAAGGTGGATACTCTCTGGCCCGATGACCACAAGTAGGGAGCGTCCCGTTTCTCCTCCCTGCAGACCACCCCGGCACAGGAGCGGGTAAAGACCCTGGTTTGCCGAGAAGTTCCGCCCGGCACCGGCCGGGCGGATGTATATGCCGAACAGGAAAAGGAGTGCAGTATGGCGTATGATTCCGATCTATCGTTCAATTACTTCGGGCCTACCAAGATCGTCTTCGGGGTGAACGCCTCGAGGGATGCGGATATCGAGATGGGAGCGCTCGGGGGTTCGAAGGCCGTAGTGGTGACCGACAAGGGCATCATCAAAGCAGGCCTCGTTGACGGCATAACCGAATGCCTTGGAGGCAAGTGCGCGGGCGTGTTCAGCGAAGTTCCCCAGGACACGGGCGTGGAGGTGGTCGACGCCGCCGCCGAGTTCGCGAGAAAGAACGGCGCGGACATGGTGATCAGCGTCGGCGGCGGCAGTGTCATCGACACGGCCAAGGGCATGTGCATCCTCCTGACCGAGGGCGGGACGCTGCGCGACTTCAACGGGGTGCAGCTCCTGAGCAGGCCTCAGGTTCCTCACATGGTCATCCCCACCACAGCGGGCACGGGAAGCGAGGTCACCAACGCGGCGGTGATCATGGACAGGGAGATGGGCCAGAAGCGCCTTCTCGTGGAGAACTTCAACGTCCCCCGCATGGCGATCCTGGACCCGAAGATGACCGAGAAGCTCCCCCCGCTCCTGACCGCCAGCACGGGCATGGACGCGATGACCCACGCGGTCGAGGCTGTCCACAGCATCCCGCATGAGCCGATCACCGACGGGCTCGCGCTGCATGCGATCAGGCTCCTGTACCGCTATCTGCCCGTCTGCGTCGAGAACGGCTCCGACCTCCATGCAAGGGGCCAGGTGCAGATCGCGGCCACCATGGCGGGCTGGGCGTTCGGCAATGCCATGGTGGGCATCGTGCACGCCATGGCGCATTCCATCGGCGCGATAGCCCATGTGCCCCACGGCATTGCAAACGGTATTCTGCTTGCGGAGAGCATGGAGTTCAACCTGGAAGAGGCCGCCGACGGGTATGCCATGATCGCCGAGGCCATGGGCGTCCGGGAAAAGGGCATGGACGATCACGATGCCGCCCGGGCCGCGATCAGTGCCATGAGGGAGTTCACCCTCAGGATCGGACATCCGCAGAGATTCTCCGAGATGGGCGTCAGCGAGCAGGATATCGTCAAAGCCGCCGACTTGAGCCTCTCGGACGGCTCAATTGTGAACAACCCGAGAATCGTGATGGACTCCTCAGAGGTGCTGGACATCTTTCAGAAGACCTTTTAGGAGATTTCACAGGCAGGGGACTGCGGCGATACCCTCGCCCCTGCCTTTTTTTGCGAGCGCAGGAGGCGTTTCATGACAGACAATTCGATCATTGAAAACCGCGCGGAAGAGGTCCCCTTTTCCTATGTCTTGAGTGAGCTGCTCGAGACCAACGTGAAACAGAACCCCCATAAGATGAAGACCTTCAAGAGCCTCTACGGCGTAGTGGCGATCGACCTGAAGGACATCGAAGCGGCGGTCACGCTCGTTTTTTCGGGCGGAAAGGCCAGGATAGAGCAGGGGATCGTGGGCAAGCCCGATATCGTGATCCGAACGGACTCGGACAAGGTCATCGGGCTCAACTCCATCAGCATCAAATTCGGGCTGCCCTGGTATTTCGACGAGGCGGGCGTGACCGTTCTGAAGCAGATCCTCTCAGGGGAGATCAAGGTGCAGGGGATGCTCGTGCACCCCGTCATCCTCACGAAGCTCACCAAGATCATGTCGGTGATGTGAAAGCCGTCGGGAGCGCCTCTCTCGGCGAGGGTCACGGCGCATCCGTGAGCGTGACGTACTCCTTGGGCGCGAAGTTCCTCTCAAAGGTCCACAGCGTCGCCGTGCACTCGCCCAGCCGAAGGACCTTGAGCTTCTCGAACCCGTTCTCGTAGACCCAGGCCCTCAGGAAATCCCTGGCCTCCACGATCTCCTTCTTCAGATCCAGGTCTTCGACGATTTCCATCTTTCCGCTCACTCGGATCTGGATGCCGCCGTCCGGGCTGGTGAAGCAGGCTTCCGCATAGGGGTTCTCAAGCACCTGGCGGTAGAGATCCTTGTAGTCTCCCGTGTGGAACACGAGGCCTTTCTCATCGGCCCGGTACAAGAGCATGCCGCGTACCCGCGGCCTGTCGTTCTCCACGGTTGCAAGGCAGCAGGCGGGGTTTGCGTTGATGAACATGAGCATGTCGTTTCTGTTCATGGCTTTCCTCGTTCTCCTTTGTCGTGCCGTCGAAGGGCCGCCCGGACGTTTCCCGATACGGCCATGTTTTTCATAACCTGGCCGGGAATTCAAGGGCAAAGAGAGCGGTGGAGATCCCATGATGCCCGATCGGTCCGGGAAACCCTGCGAAAGCCTCTTGATCTTGGTGGAAATTCTGACATTATAGAAAACGAAAATGACATGTGACGAGAGGGATCCCCATGCCGATTTATGAGTTTTACTGCCGCAGGTGCAACACCATCTACAACTTCTTTTCCAGATCGGTGAACACCGAGAAGGTGCCCGACTGTCCGAAGTGCAAGAACGGCCCTTTGAAGCGCAAGGTTTCCCTGTTCGCCGCCCTCACGGGCCGCAGGGACGATGAGGGCGCGGACGACGGTATGCCACCCATCGACGAGTCCCGGATGGAGAAGGCCATGGCCATGCTGGCAAGCGAGGCGGACAAGATCAACGAAGACGATCCCCGGCAGGCCGCCCGGCTCATGCGCAAGCTCTCCGAGGCGACGGGCCTGAGGATGGGGCAGGGCATGGAAGAGGCGTTGAGCCGGATGGAGCGCGGAGAAGACCCGGATGCCATCGAGCAGGAAATGGGCGATCTGCTGGAAGGGGAAGATCCTTTCATCTTCGATCAGAAGTCCCGCTCTGTCGGAAAAAAGACGCGCCCTGTAATAGACGAGACCCTCTACGATCTCTGAATAGGGTGATACCCCCGGCTCCGGCTCCGGGAGCAGGAAGGCCGCGCTTTGCGGAGTTGCCTTTCCATCCTTTCCGGCCTATTATCCCGTTCATATGATCGTGAGTGCACATCAGCCCTATTTCTGCCCCTATCCGGGATACTTCCTCAAGGCCATGCACTCGGACGTCTTCGTGCTTCTGGACCGCGTCCAGTTCCCCAGAGGGGGGACCTGGATCACCCGCAACCGTTTCAAGAACGACCAGGGCCCGTTCTGGATGAGCATTCCGGTCTCCAGAAAAGGAAGGGGGCTGCAGAGGATCGACGAGGTGATGATTTCCCACGACAGCCGCTGGAAGAGAAAGCACCTGGAGAGCCTTCGATGCGCTTATGCAAACGCGCCGTACCTCCGGGACCATCTCCCCCTGTTCGAGCGGGCGTTCGCGGATGCCTACGAAAATATTGCGGACATGAATCACGACATCATTCTCTACGCCATGGGCTCGCTGAACATCTCAACCCGTCTCGCGCGCCTTTCCGAGACAGGCGTCAAAGGCAGCGGAACCGTTCTTCTGGTCAGGCTCTGCCGAGCCCTGGGGGCGGCGGAATTCCTCACGTCGAAGTCTGCCCGCAAGCATCTGGATGAGGATCTGTTCAGGGATGCGGGCATTAAGATACTTTACATGGACTTTCCCGGGATCGTTTACCCGCAGCTCTGGGGGAGGTTTGTTCAAAATCTTTCCGTGTTCGACCTCCTGTTCAACTGCGGGCCGAAGTCCCGGGAGATCATGGAAAGATCGTACAGGGGAGTATGCGGAAAAGATTCGGCATGATTCCCTGAAAGGGGGGCGTCCGTATGTCCATACGGCCGATGGTGAACCGTGCTCCGGCGGGGTTTCTGAACAGGGCCCCGCGTGCCGTGCAAAACGTGCTCAGGCTCCGCACAGCCGGACGTCTGCGGGCGGCCCTCCTCGGCGCCTTGCTCGCCGTGTCTCTCGTGGGCTGCGCTGACAGATATTTCCGCGACGCCGGGGACCCCGACCGGCCGCCACCCCGATACGGGCTGTCCGGGTTGCCCGTGAGCGAATACTGGACCGGTATCGTCTTCAACGGCCGTAAGATCGGGTTCTCCCACTTTGTCGTCACCCCCGTCGCCGGCGAAGAAGACCGCTTCGAGATACGGAGCGAGGCCGTTCTTCATGTGAAGTTCCTCATGATGGAAAAAAACGTCACGCTTCGCTCCCGGGACCTGGTTGACGGAGATCTGCGGCTCCATCGCTTCGAATACGATTATATCATGGACGGAAACAGGCTCAGGCTCACCGGTTCGCTCGAAGGCGACATCCTGAAGGTCGTCAGGGCCTCGGATGGGGTGAGCTCTGTAGAAGAGCTCAACGCAGAGGGCATCCTCTATCCGGCAAGCGGCATTTATCTCTATCCCCTCCTGAAGGGGCTGGAGGTCGGCCGGCGCTACGAGTACCGGATCTATGACGGGGAGACTCAGAGCATCGAGACCGTGCAGCAGGAGATTCAGGCATACCAGAGCAGCGATTTCTTCGCCGGAGAGGCGTACCGGATGAGAACGAGTTTTCACGGCCAGGAGGTCTCGACCTGGCTCGACGGCAGGGGCCTTCCCGTGCTGGAGCGGGCGCTGGGAGGAGTGCTCGTCTCCGGTCTCGAGCCCGAGCAGGAGGCGAGGAAATACCTTGTGGAGTCGACATTGAACAGGGATGAGAGTCTGCTGGAGTTCAGCCTGATCAGAATAAGCCCTCCGCTCGAGGATCCGGACCGGATCGTCTATCTGGAGATATTCTTCGACGGCGTTCCTCGAGACATCACGATCCCGACAGATGCGAGGCAGGAGTGTGAATGGAGCGGCGGAAAGCTCCTGTGCCGCATCAGAGCCGAAAGCAGCGGCGGATCTCTCGAGCCCGTATCCGGGGAGCACAGCAGATATCTGAGGCCGAGCCCCACCGTCGTCATCAACGATGAAATCCGTGCCATCGCCGATACGTTCGCCCGGGGCACATCCACACAGATCGAACAGGTCCGCCGCATTGTTGCATGGATGCGCGACAACATCTCCCGGGAGCCGGTCGACGCGTTCACCGCGCTCGATGTCCTCTCCCGTCGGAAGGCGGAATGCCAGGGGCACGCTCTGCTCTACACGGCGTTTGCGCGGAGCCTAGGCATACCCACGCGCGTGGCTAACGGCATTGTCTATGCGGAGAGCCTCCAGGGATTTCTCTACCACTCCTGGACCGAAAGCTTCGTCGACGGCCGGTGGATCGCCGTCGATCCCACCTCGGGCCAGCTGCCCGCCGACGCAACGCACATCAAGCTCCTGGAGGGAGAGTCACTCTCGTCGCTGGTGCCTCTGGTGAGCATGATCGGCAGGGTCGGCATCGAGGTCGTCGAAGCGCGATAGGAGAGCCGGCGTCCTGTCGCCCGGATGTAACTATCGATTCTCTGTGGCAATATTCCGCACGATCGGGTACAATGACGGCTGTGCCTTTTCGTTACAGAACATGAATGTGCGGTCTTTGAAGGGGGAGGGACATGAGAGGATGTGCTTTCGCGATTGCTCTGTGTCTGCTTGCAGTGTGCGGCTGCTCCACCATAACCTTTGAGCGCAAGGTCGAAAACAGCATCTTCTTCTCGCTGGCAGATCCGAAGCTGCAGGTGCACGTGAACCCTCAGCTCACGTACATTGGCGAGACCGCAATCGCGCGCCATCACCAGAACGTGCACGGCGCCCGAAACCTCATGGTGAACAGCAGCTCATATCTGTTCGTCCGGATCGATCAGGATAATTTCATCAGAAGCGGCGTTATCATCCGGGTGGACAAGGTGAAGAAAAGCAGCTGGCAGCCCGATCTTTTTGCTGATATCAAGAACAAGCTCGTAACGGATTACGAACAGATCGGGCACGAGCGCTTCGAGCATTTCATCGCGGTCCGCTCGGATATCTTCACTGTGGACGAAATGGCCTTCATCCTCACCGAGAGCGGAAAAGGATCAGGGCCCGTGACGGATGGCGAGCGCCTGAGCTCCATGGGCTGCAAGATACCCAAGTGCTTTTTGTACGAGTCTTTCGGAATACGCGCCGGCGCGGGTCGAGACACGAAGTTTTCCATCTCCTACTTCGAGGACCTCGCGAGTATCGACGAAGGATTGTCCTGCCGCGAATGGATCAAGGCGGACGTGCACGACGCTGATCAGAGGGCGGCCGTCAGGCGTTTCATCGAGTCGAGGAAGAAGAACGTCTCCATCATAATGCCCGACAAATAGGGCCCCAGCCCTTTTCAGCAAGACCCTTCTCCCCGGCCTCGCCCATTCCGAAGAAACACCTCGAACGACAACGCTGGCATGCGGCCCGAAGGAATACCCCCCGGCGTTCATGGCGGAGCCCCGGCGGACGTGAAGCTGTATTTTTTCGCAACCTCCGACATTTTTCAATGGACGAGACCCTGAGGATCATGATTGGTAATCAGATATGAAACCCAATGCAAAGGAGATATCCATGGCGCCCGATTCATCCAGTCTCATTATGCAGATGGACCTCACGCTTCCCCTGCTCGGGTTCTATGACGCCCCCGGCACGGAAGGTTTCGAGCCCCTCGTGTTCCCTGAGCGGGGAAAGCACATGTGCATCTACTGCTTCTTCGAGAATTTCCACAAGGGCGAGACCCTTGTGATCACGCGCGAAAACTTCGGATGCGGCGGCGCAGGCAGCTGCCTGTGCAATGTTCAGACGCGATCCCGGCAGGAGTATATCCGTTTCCTGGTGGAAGAAGAGGGCCTGAAGGCATCGCCTGAGCTCATGGGGGAGTGGATCGACAGGAAGAGAAGACCGTACCTGCAGCAGCACCCCTATCTTCTCATGGGGCCGGTGAGGGCGGATAAGTACGAGTATCTCAAGACCGTCACCTTCTTCGTCAACCCCGACCAGTTGAGCATTCTCATCATCGGGGCCAATTACGATGCCGGCCCGGGCGATCCTCCTCCCGTGGCCGCTCCGTTCGGTTCGGGGTGTATGGAACTCCTTCCCCTGTTCGAGGATCTGGAAGCCCCCCAGGCGATCATCGGGGCTACGGATATCGCCATGCGGCAGTATCTGCCCAGGGACATACTCGCCTTTACGGTTACCAGGCCCATGTTCGAGCGGCTTTGCGCGCTCGATGAAAAGAGCTTTCTCTTCAAGCCGTTTCTGCGCAACCTGAAAAAGGCGCGGGCGGGTCTGTCCATGCAGGGAGTGTAGCCGGGGCCGACCGCCCTGCGGGAGGGATACGCCGGAGGAGCAGGTGCTCCGGCTCCGCCGACTATCGGGCCGGGTGCGGCTGCGGACGGCTGAATGATACAGTGAGAGGTGAAGATGATAGTGTACGACCTTGTGAAAAAAAATAGATCGTACCGGAGATTCGACGAGAATTCACCGGTCGGTCCGGAGGTGCTTGAAGAGCTGGTGGACCTGGCGAGGCTGTCGGCTTCTGCGGCGAACCTCCAGCCCCTGAAATACATTCTCTCGTGTGAGCCGAAGAAGAACAGGCTCATCTTCTCGCACCTGGGGTGGGCGGCGTATCTGAAGGACTGGCCGGGGCCCGCCGAAGGACAGCGCCCTTCGGCGTACATCGTTATCCTGGGCGACACATCTGTCTCCAAGACCTTCGGCTGCGACCACGGAATCGCAGCCCAGAGCATCCTCCTGGGTGCCGTCGAGCGGGGCCTGGGCGGCTGCATGATCGCATCGATCCAGCGCAGCCGGATGAGAGATGCGCTGAACATACCGGCACGGTTCGAGATACTCCTCGTCGTCGCTATCGGAAGGCCCATGGAAGAGGTGGTGATCGAGGATCTCGAGCCGGGCGGAAGCGTCGAATACTGGAGGGACGACCGGGGAACCCACCACGTGCCCAAACGAGGGCTCGGAGATATTATTCTTCCGTTATGATCGATATCTACGAATTTCTCAACACACACGGGATCACGTTTGAGCGATACGATCACGAGGCCGTGTACACCTGCGAGCAGGCGGACTGCCTCGATATCCCCGGCTCGGCCGCCAAGACCAAGAATCTCTTTCTCCGCGATCGCAAAGGCAAGAGGCATTTCCTGGTCACGGTCGGGTCGGAGAAGTCCGTCGACATCAAGGCGCTCGAAGATTTGCTCGGCGCCAAGGGCCTGAGCTTCGCATCCGCGGACCGGCTGGAGCGATATCTGGGCCTTGCGCCGGGATCGGTAACGCTCCTTGGCGTCGTCAACGACGCCGGCGGCGATGTGGAGGTGATCGTGGATGAAGACCTCTGGCAGTGCGATTCCCTGCAGTGCCACCCACTGGTGAACACGAGCACCCTGATCATGACCACTGACGGCGTCAGGCGTTTTCTGGCACTGACCGGCCACGAGCCAACGATCATACGCATACCGGTGCGGCGGTGACAGGGTTCTCCCTTTCGATGAATTTTCTTTTTGCCCGCAGGAAGGGGGCCTCTGTAGACAAAACCCGCGTGCGGTACGTCAGTAGGGGCAGTGCTGTATCGAATGGCGTGAGACGCTGCAGGGAGAAGAGAACGGTTGTTCCGGGTTGGGCGGAGTCAGTGGAGAGAAAGGGCGGATGCGGCTTGTATGCCGGCGGATGTCGAGAGGATGAGCGTGTCTGTAGAGCCGGTTGACCATGCCGCGGAATTTCGTGATCCGTCCGATCTCGCGGCCCTTGTGGAAAAGGCCGCGGCCGGAGACAGGCTTGCCTTTGAACGGCTTGTCGACAGTTATCACGGGAGAATATTTTCGATGGTGTATTACCGGATCATGTCGCGCATGGATGCCGAGGACATCACGCAGGATGTCTTCGTAAAAGCCTTCGGGGGCATCGGCTCGCTCAAGAATCCCGAGCTGTTCAGGCCGTGGCTCTACCGCATCGCGCTCAATGCGGTCAACGACTTTCTCAGGAAAAAACGTCTGCGCTCCATCTTTACGGTGTTCACCCGCGAGCAGGAGGACGCCGGGTTCGCTGAGCGGAGGACCGGGCCCGACTATCTGGAAAGGAAGGAGTTCTGGGACAGTCTTTCAAAGTTTCTCTCCCGGATTTCCGCATCCGAGCGGGAGGTGTTCCGGCAGAGGTTTCTGGACGGCCTGAGCATCAGGGAAATATCGCAGGTTATGGGGAAAAACGAGAGCACGATCAAGACGCACCTCTACCGCGCCGTTGAGAAATTCCGCAGGGAAACAGAGCTCTCCATGCTTCTGCAGGAGGAGATGCCATGAGTCATGACAAGCGGCCCCAGTGTGATATCGGGCAGGTGATCCGCTCGATAGTGGATGAAAACGATCTGAGTCCCGAACACCTTCGCCACATCGAAGAGTGCCCGGTGTGCAGTGAAGAGAGGCGGATCCTTGCCGGCCGGCTCGGGCTGCTCGGACGCAGGGCGGCGGAATACTCGCCTCTGCCTGCGAGAAGGATCGTCCTTCCCCAAGAAGATCATCCGCTGCTGCTGAGGCCCGGCTCGGGGTGGCGGCTCGCCTTCGGCACAGCGGCCGGCTTCGCCGCCGTGGTGCTTGCCGCAGCGTGGATCATGTTCCGAGCGGGGTTCGTCACCCCTGTGAGCCATCTGGACGTGGCCGGGGAAATGGCCAGAGACGAGGCGCTCATGGCAGAGATCAGCATGCTGGAGGAGAACCCCCTGCCGGAGGCATATCGCGACATATCTCCGGAGATCATATCCGAAACCGACGAGGATATCTTCGACTTCATTGTCCCGGTAAGCAGCTTAGACCGGTGGTCGAGAGGAAAGGAGGCATGAGATGATGGGAAAGAAGACCATGATATTTCTGGTCTGTCTCGCCGTGTTGGCCTGTCCCGCAGTTGCCGATGCCATGCGCAACAGCCCTCCGGGCAGATGGTGGCACATGCCGGATGTGGCGGCGGCCCTGGAGCTGAGCCAGGCGGAGAAAGAAGCGCTCGACACGCTCTATGTTCAGAACCGCAGGAACCTGATCGATGTCAAAAACGAGCTCGATAAGGAGCGCTTCGAGCTGGAGAACATCCTGGAGCAGCAGAACCTGAACGAGCAGGCGGCCATCGAGCAGTTCAGGAAGATCGAGCGGCAGAGGGAGAAGCTTTCCATGGAGCGCTTCCGGTATCTCCTGGAGGTGCGCAAGATCCTCGGACGCGAGCGTCACCTGAAGCTCGTGAACATGGCCAAGGAGTTTCACGGCAAGCGGGGTCCGGAGCAGAACGACTCGTTCGAACCCCGGTGAGGGTGTGCACGGTATGCCGCCGGGAAGCCAGGCCCGGCTGTCAGCCCCGTCCGTTTGGCGCCCGCTTCCGGTTCAGGCCTGCCAGCCCGATCAGGCCGACCCCGAGCAGGAGCATGGTTCCGGGCTCGGGAACAGGGGCGGTAAGAGGAGCGCCGGGCTTCGGTCTGTATTCCTGGTCCACCCCCGATACTACGGGTACGAACCGGCATGCGAAGGTGTCATCGCCGCCGGCACCGTCCGGAGCCATGACGGAGAAGACCCCGTCAGGCGGCAAGATCACGGGGAGCAGGTCCCCGTCGAGCATCATCTCTGCTGCGGCATCTGTGAAGGCATTGAACGACAGCTCCGCGTATGGATAGTTTCCGGCCCCGGCGCTGCAGGGCAGAGCGAGGACCAGGAAAACCACAATACAGCCTTTCATCCCTTTCATTGCACATTTCATGGATCTTTCATCTCCGGATAATTCCATACTCTTTCATATCTGTTGCTTGCCGCAAAAACCCCTCTAGTGGGAGAGGGTGTTTTCTGCAGGGAAAGAAGGAACGCGGCCTCGCTGCGTGCATGTTCTTTTTCACGCCCTCAATAAAGACCGCCGCACCCGCACAGGACTGCAGGAGCCTTCAGTCTGTGCCTCCCGCGTCGTTTTTTTCCGTTCCGCCCTCTCTGCAGGGAGTCTCTCTTCTTTCTTTTTTCCGCCGCTTTTTCTTCCCGGGGTTCAGAATCGCGCAGAGCTCGTCGAAGTTTGCGAATGCCTGCTTCGCTCCGCCCACATTCTCGACGATCCCTGCAAATCCGGATTCCCGGTCTTCACGGTAAATGCGTACCACGTAGCACTTCACCGAGTGCCTCCTGTTTTGCGCCAGCGTAGCAGACCGGGGCTAACAGATAGGTAACAGATTTCAAGAAAATCGAGGCGGGCCGTACAGCACAAGGCAGAGCGGGAGGAAGTGCGGTTCCCTCAGCTCTCAAGGTTTTTTCATGAAAGTGCGGGGATCTGTTTCCGAAGGGCCTCGGTTCCGGGAGAGGGGGCGATGCCCAGTTCCGCGCCGAGGATCTGCCTGCACTGCAGATAAACCCTCATGGCCTCGGCATGGCGGCCGAGACGGATGCAGGAAGCCATCAGACCCTGATAGAATTCTTCTGCAAGCGGCTCGGATTCGAGTCCCTTCCGATACTGCCGCGCCGCTTCCTCGAAATCCCCAGCCCGCTCGGAATAGCGGGCCATCGAGCTGATGAGCCGGAAATATTTGTTTCGCAGCAGCTCACGGGGCATGGTCGTCCATACCTCGTCAGCATCTGAGCGGAGGAAGTGCCCCCGGTACAGGTCGGCAGCCCTCGATGCGGTATCCATGACCAGAGCTGGGTCGGACTCGCAGTCAGGGAGCTTTTTGAGCAGGTTGTCCACGCGGTCGCAGAGCCTTTCGAACAGCCATCTGTCCACCCAGCACATGCGATTGTCGAGCGACACCCTGCCGTCGTGAAGGCGGATGGTCCTGTCCCCGCCGAGCATGCGGCGCAGCCGGGCCAGGGTCGTCGTGAATGCATTGTGACCGGCGTCACCCTCTGCATCGGGCCAGAGCAGATCGATCAGGGTTTCCTCCCTGATATCCCGGGAGCCGAGAGCGACGAGGGCCTTGAGCATGAGCAGCGGTTTTTTCTTTGCCTTCGAGAAATCTTTTTCGGACTGCCCGCCCACGACCAGAGAAAACCGGCCGAGCGTGTATATCTTCAGCGGCCACGGCCAGCTTTCGACTTCCACGGGAGGCGGATCAGGGGTCAGCCGGAGCTTCTGTATGATGCTCCTGACATACTCTGTTTCGATACCCTCCTCGAGGGCCCTGATGCACAGTTTGCTCATCACGGCGGGACGCCAGAAATGGATCATGGTGGCAAAGCCCTTCTGCCGTCCCAGGCTCATAGCCCTTCGGAGGGCCTCGCAGCCGGCTTTGTCCTTGCCGAGGCTGAAGGAGAGAAAGGCCTCGAGCATGTCCCGGAGATACATCAAGTAAGGGCTTCCGGTTTCGGCGGCTATTGCGCCAGCCCGCTCGAGCTGCCGGCAGGCTCCGTCGATGTCCGTCGACTCCGCGAGAATCTGGGCCAGCGTCAACCTGACCAGGGCCTCGGAGATGGGGATCCCTGCCTGTTCGATGAGGTCCGCGCTCTTTTTCGCAGCAGCGGTCGCCCGCGGGATATCCCCCTGAAGGAAATGATGCCATGCTGAGAAATACCAGAAATAACTGCTGTTCGTATGGCCGTTGCCCGGGAAGGCCCCCATCTTCATAAGGAAAGCCTCGACCTTTTCGAGGTTGCCTTCATTGAGCGAATGATAGAGGCCCTGAATGGACAGAACGGAGTCGAAGACGTGGACCCCGGTCTCATGGGCGATCTCCAGTCCTTCCTGGACCGATCGGATCGCCTGATTCCGGTGATCCGCCACAGAGTTATGGAACATCGCCTCGGCGGCATTCAAGGTGATCAGCCTAGCGGGCGAGCCCCGGCGGGCTTTGGCCGTCTTGTGCATCTGTTCGATCAGGTCCCCGCACTCGGCGAATTCCCCCATCCAGAGAAAGTAGAAGGCGCAGTTTGTATAGATTCTCAGTGAGGTATCTGTCTCTGATGTCTCTTGAGCGAGCCTCAGGGCGGTTTTTACCCATTTCCCCGCTTCGGGATGGTTCGGTCTTCTCCACGCCAGGGCCCCGATCATGCCTGCGGCTGCCTTTGCCCCTATTTCGGCGGAAGGGAAGGACGCTTCCCCGTCCATACGTGCATCGAGCCAGTTCATCCAGGCGTCGAGGGGCCCGAAGTCATGGAACTCGAAAAGGAAGGTCTGCACGGCTCCCGACCACGACAGAAGAGCGCCCGCCTCATCATCCCGCTCAGCGAACCACTTGAACGCGCGCTCGAAAAGCCCGCGGCTCTGTGTCGGAGCAAAGGGCAGCATGCAGACGCCTTTCCAGTAAAGGAGCCAAGGCGAATCGTTCACGACGTCGCCTGGAATACTGTCGATCCACTCCATGAGGGTTTTGCTCATCCCCTGGGAAACAAAAGAAGGGGCCCGGTCGAGGATCAGGGGGATAAGCCCCTGCCAGTCCCGCGCCTGGATCAGCAGCGCCGCCGCGGCTGACGAATCTCCCGACTCGATCAGCAGGGCTGCGGCCTCGCGTTGTACCTGCGATATCTCGTCGGGAGTGAATGTCTCCCTGGCCGTGGCGAGGAGAAATTCACGGAACAGGGGGTGATAGGAGTAGGCGGGATGCCCGTGGAGATGCATTCCGGTGAAATAGTTGTTGTCGGTCAGCCGCTGAAGTATCCGGCCCGCCGAGCGGATGCCGGTAAGCGCTTCTGCGGCGGACGCCGTCACGCTCGGCAGAAAGGATGTTTTAAGGAGAAGCGCCTGAACATCGGGGTCTGCTTTCTGAAAGATCTCGTAGGCGAAGTAGTCGAATATCTGGGCTGGAGTGAGAGCCTCGGCCGCTTGGCTGCCGGCGCCGTGGAGCTTCATGCTCTCGATGAAGAGTATGAGGCCCGCGACCCATCCGTCTGTCTTTTCATGCAAGAGGGAAAGGGCATCCTGAGGGACTTCCCGCGCGGCTTTCTTCCGGACGATAGCGGACGACTCCTCCCGCGTCAGTCTGATCTCATCCCAGGTGATAAGACCGATTACATCGTTTGCACGCAGGCGTGCGAGATTCTGAGGCGGGGCGTTCCTGCTGATCACGATCACCGTGAACCCTTCAGGGACGCAGGAAAGGCCGACTGCCATCACATCGTGAAACGTCGACTGATCCGATACCTCGTGGTAGTTGTCCAGCACGATGACAGACGGGGGCTTGAGCCTTCTGAAGAGTTCCTCGAAATATCTTCGGGTAAATACAGGGATGCCCAGGATATACTCGGGCGAAAGCAGCGGCATGGGTTTGCGGAAGCGGGGGACCGCCTGTCTGATCCCCAGTCCCAGATAGTAGAAAAAGGCGGAAATATCCGCATCACCCGCATCGAGGCTGTACCAGAGGTGCGGAGCCTTCCTGGCATGGAGATAGCTGCTGACGAGGCTTGTCTTCCCCGCACCCGCAGGGCCGGTGACCCAGATGACCGCCCTGCCTCTCAGGCCGTCGAGAATGCGGAACACCCTTTCTCTCGGCACGACGCCCGATGGGCTGGGAGGTGTAATCTTAAGAAGAGACGTCATAGCATGGTTGTTTTCCCAGACCGGTTTCATGGGCGGCGGCCGACATGTTTCTTCGTTTCGACGCGGCGCACTCCTCCGGGATGTATATCCTCCTTTCGGAGTCGTTTCAGGGCCTCACCGGGCTCGGATTTCTCCTCCGGGGGCGGTCGTTGCGAAATAACTCTCGATGATGTGTACCCTTTTCTCGGACAGTATATACAATCTGTATCCGAGAGAGTCAATGAACACGTTTGCCGGACAGGCCGGGGCCCGGGCCGCATCATCCCGGCCGGCATGCATGTTCATCCTGCGGAGCCGCGGTGACGATAAGGAGTGTGAACGAACCACCGGGGTTTATAAGGAACAGGTATGAAAGGGAGACGAATGAAGGAGATCATGCAACCCGGGTTCGCCGTCCGGCTTGCCGCTCTGCTCGTTCTTTTGTGCGCCGGCGCAGCCTGCAGCGCCGGAAGCACGGACGGTGAGGGCCCGGGAACGCATGCGGCTGTCATCGGTCCTCAAGGCGGGGTTGTAGAGGTGACGGACCCGGCCAGCGGTATTTACGGCGCCAGGATCTCTGTCCCGCCCGGTGCGCTCGAGAACGGGCAGAGCATCTCGCTGTCCGCAACCTCTCTTCCCGCAGGCCTTCCCAACGGGTATCTGGCGGGCGGGAGGTGCGTCGATTTCCAGCCGGACGGCATCAGCTTCCATAGGGCCGTCCTGCTCTCCATCCCGTATTATGATTCCAACGGCGACGGGATCATCGACGGCCGTGCGGTTCGGGAGGACGATATCGGCGTTCTCTACTACAACAGCACTGCGGGCCGCTGGGAGGAGATGCCGCTGCACGGAGTCGATGCGGAAAACAACCTGGCGATGGTAGAGACCAATCATTTCAGCACCTATCTTGTCCGCGTGGACCCCGCGGACGCCCGGACCCTGGATTCCGGCCTCCCTGGCGCGGGCGCAGAGCCTGCTTTCGAGCCGGGCGAATGTTATCTGGGGAACGACCAGGTCTGCCATTATTCCCACCTCACTGTCCTCAGGAGAGAGACGGGGTGGACCGCCGTCGTGGACAGGAACCTGACCTATGTGGAGAGCGGCAACATCGCGACCATCAGTTCGGACGGCACTTCGGCGATCTTCGATGCCGTGAGCGCCTTTTCCAAGGTGCTGGCGTCGGGAGATGCTACCCAGTGGATCTGGGAGTGCGAGTTTGTCGGCGAGCACACCTTTCTCAACGACTATGAGGTGAGAGAGGACGATTCGCTCTCGCTTTCAGATGCGGGGGATGCAGGCGGCGGAACAGACACCGAGGGCATCTTCTGCCGGATCGAGGCACTCGATGAGAACATGGTGAGCATTACCTGGCACATCAATGTTTTCGAGCAGGTTCTCTATCAGACGACGCCCCAGGGCAACGGCCACTGCCTGGCGATACGCTTCCGTGCGACACACCAGTAGTTGAAAAAGAAATCCAGGCGGCTCACGGAGTCCGCCTGGTAAAAAATGGAACTACTGGAGTATCCGTACTCTCGGCAAATTCACAAAATATCATGAAGGTTGTCGGACGCTTATGCCTTTTTCACGGAAACCGGTCCGGGGTTTCGTACGAGAGGCCGGCCGCCTGTACGGCCGGGGAGCTCAATGGGGAAAACCAAAGCATCAATAGTATCGAACGGTTGATCTTGAGAACTGGCTGCTCCTTCGTATCATGAAATAGTGCATGACTATGTACTTGCGGGGGTCGTTATGGCGAAACAGGATGCTCCGCGGGTAGTACGGGACCTGCTCCTCACCGCGGGCATCACGATCAATGGAGACAACCCCTGGGACATAACCGTACACCGTGAGGATTTTTTCGGAAGAGTCCTGCGCGGAGGCGTGCTTGCCCTCGGGGAGTCCTACATGGACGGATGGTGGGACTGCGAGGCCCTCGATCAGATGTTCGACAGAGCCCTGCGCGCCCGGCTCGACAGGATGGTGAAGGGGAATCTCCAGACCGCCTGGCATACGCTCACTGCAAGGCTGTTCAATCTGCAGAAGAAATCGCGCGCCGATGAGGTCGGCAGAAAGCACTACGACATCGGCAACGACCTCTACCGGGCGATGCTCGATTCGAGAATGGTGTACACCTGCGGATACTGGAGAAACGCGGACTGTCTCGATGACGCCCAGATAGCCAAGATGGACCTGGTATGCCGCAAGGTGGGCCTTCGCCCCGGGATGAAGGTGCTTGAGCTGGGCTGCGGCTGGGGATCGTTCGCCCGGTATGCGGCCGAGACATACGGTGCCGAAGTGACCGGAGTCACCATCTCCAAAGAACAGGTGGAGCTCGGCTGTGAGATCTGCAAGGGCCTGCCTGTGGAAATCAGATACCAGGACTACCGGGAGGTTTCCGGGGTATACGACCGGGTGATCTCCATCGGGATCCTGGAGCACGTGGGATACAAGAACTACCGGGTATATATGAAGACCGTGGACCGCACCCTCAAAGACGACGGCATAGCCTTTTTCCATACCATCGGTGGCAATGTGAGCATAGTCATCGGCAACCCGTGGACCACCCGCTATATTTTTCCCAACGGACAGATTCCGTCCATTGCGCAGCTGGGCAAGGCCATGGAGGGGCTCATGGTCATAGAAGACTGGCACAACTTCGGCCCTGATTACGACAAGACGCTGATGGCCTGGTACGAGAACTTCGAAAAGCACTGGCCCGAGCTTCAGGACCGGTACAGTGAGCGGTTTCATCGGATGTGGCGGTTTTATCTCCTGAGCTCTGCAGGGGCGTTCAGGTCACGGTCAATACAGCTCTGGCAGGTGGTGATGACCAAGCCCGGAATGTCCCAGCCCGATTGCAGGTGCGTGTAGGAGAGTGCGGATGATCAATGCGGACGTGATCATCGTCGGCGGAGGCCCCGCCGGTGCGAGTTGCGCCTGGATGCTCAGACGCTACGGTCGCGAAGCCGTGGTTCTCGAAAAGGACACGTTCCCCCGGACAAAACCCTGCGCGGGCTGGATCACCCCCGCGGTGCTGAAGAGTCTTGATGTCGGGCCCGGCGCCTATCCGTTCGGCATGATCGCCGTCAGGCACATCGACGTGCACGCGTTCGGAAAGAGGTTCAGCCTGCCCGTGAGACAGTATTCCATCAGGCGAAGCGAATTCGACGCATGGCTTCTGGAGCGCGCCGGGGTTCCCGTGTTCACCCACAGGGCCCGAAGGATTCGGCAGGAAGGCCAGGTCTACGTGATCGACGACAGGTTCAGATGTCGTTTTATCGTGGGCGCAGGGGGGACGGCCTGCCCGGTCTACTCCATCTTCTTCCGCAAACAAAGACCCCGGTCCAGGGAATGTCTCATCGTCACGCTCGAAGAGGAGTTCGCATGCCCCGGAGCGGATGCCGCGACCAGGTTGTGGTTTTTCGAAGACGGTCTTCCGGGATATGCCTGGCTTGTTCCCAAAGAAGGCGGATATATCAATGTCGGGCTGGGGGCGAAATATCACCGCCTGGGCGGCAGGGGCGGAGAGCTCCGGGAGCACTGGAGCAAGTTTCTGAAAAAGCTCGAGAACCTTTCGATCACGGGAGACCGCGAGTTTTCACCCCGGAGGCACGCCTATTTCATCAGACGGGATACCGGGCCCATGCAGCTGGGGAACGCCTATATCGCAGGCGATGCCGCCGGGCTCGCCACCGTTGATATGGGCGAGGGCCTCGGCCCGGCGATCAGGAGCGGGATCCTCGCGGCGGACGCCATTATCACGGGAAAGCCGTATTCCCCGGCCGGCCTGCGCAGATTCAGCCTGTGGAGCTTCATATTTCCAGGGCTGTGATGCACCGGCTGCTTCCGGCCCATCCTGAGAAAATATCTCCTGAAATTCGGCCTTATACAGCCCCTTTCCTCCAAGGGTCAGGGACGATATCCAATTGACCAAAGGTGGGATATGGGGTAGTTTTTTTGTGAGAAGACAATCGAAAGACGCCTTGAGAAAGGAGGATACGATGGACTCCGAAATGGAACTCGAAGCCAAGAAGGTTCTCATACAGAGAAAGCATGAACTTCATGAAGAGATGCTCAGGAAGATTATCGAGGAGCTGCAGTATAACCTCGAGCACTATGATAAATTCGACGGTCTGGAGAGCATTTTCGCCCATGTGAAGACCAATGCCGCGGCGCTTCTCTTTCTGTGCCAGGAGCGCAAGCGCGACAGGGACAAGCGCAAGGACTACGCACAGCCCGTGAATCCGCTTCCTCCCCAGGGGCAGGACATCGAATAGGCCCTCTGGAGCGCCTGCCAGGACCGCCTTTTCATCGAGAGCGGGAGCCCTCCGGCCGTACCGCACCGGTGATGCGGTGGATAACACTCTTTTCAAGCGCGCCTTGAAAAGTATTATATAGTGAAGGGAAAATTCCCGGATGAGAGGACGGACGGATATGAAGATCGCCCGCGACATGATCGATCTGGTGGGAAACACCCCGCTCGTACGGATAAACAGGGCCGCACGCGGGTGTGTGGCGGAGGTGGTGGGCAAGCTCGAATTCTACAACCCCTGTTCCTCTGTCAAGGACCGCATCGGGATGAGCATGATCCTGGAGGCGGAAAGGCAGGGCCTCGTCAGAGAGGGCACCGTTGTCATCGAGCCCACGAGCGGCAACACGGGCATCGCGCTCGCCTTTGTGTGCGCCATCAGGGGCTATCGCCTGATCATCACCATGCCCGAGAGCATGAGCCTGGAGCGCCGGAAGCTTCTGAAAGGGCTCGGGGCCGAGCTGGTGCTCACCCCTGCCTCCGAGGGGATGGGCGGAGCGATCGCGAAGGCGAATGAGCTGGCCTCCCGGTTCGACAGCGCGTTCATTCCCATGCAGTTCTCCAACCCCGCGAACCCCGCGGTCCATAGCGAGACTACGGCCCGGGAGATCTGGGACGACACGGACGGAAAAATCAACATCTTCGTGTCCGGAGTGGGAACCGGGGGAACCATCACAGGGGTCGGCAGGGTCCTCAAGGAGCGCAAGCCGGACGTGCGCATCGTGGCGGTGGAGCCCAAGGATTCTCCCGTGCTGTCCGGCGGCAGTCCCGGCAGCCATAAGATTCAGGGTATCGGCGCGGGATTCGTGCCGGATGTCCTCGACAGAGGGGTCATCGACGAGGTGTTCACGGTCGGCAACGAGGAGGCCTTCTCCATGGCACGCAGGCTTATTAGCGAGGATGGCGTTCTCTGCGGCATATCCACGGGCGCAATCGCCCATGCCGCCGCCGAGATCGGCAAGAGGCCGGAGAACGCAGGCAAGCTCATTGTGTTCGTCGTGTGCGATACCGCCGAGCGCTACCTGAGCAACCCCGATCTTTTCCCCGAATGAGCGGGGCAGGGGCGAATCAGAAAGACGCTCAGAGAAGAGGTCGTTCATGGAACGCGACAGGCAGATGGATCTCATCAGGACCGAGAAGACGATCCACAAGGTGGTGAACGAGCTGTGCAGGCCCGAGTCCTACGAGCTGGTCTATCAGAAACCCGCGCAGGACAAGGTCATGCCCTCTCTCGACGCCCTGACCGAGTTTGTGGAGCATCTCCGCACAGTGCTCTTTCCCGCATATTTCAGCGACTCGGAGATGTCGCTCGAAAGCATGCCCTATATCCTCGGCAACCACCTGGAGAAGGCTGAGAGACTCCTTTCCGAGCAGATCAAGAGGGGCTACGGGTTCTCATGTGAGATCACCTACTGGCAGGCGTGCATGGAGTGCGAGGAAAAGTCGCGGAACCTTTCCCGGGAGTTCATCGCCGCGATCCCCGGAATCAGAAAGCTCCTTGCGACCGACGTCATGGCCGCATACGAGGGTGATCCGGCGGCCAGGAGCATCGGCGAGACCATCTTCTCGTATCCCAGCATCAAGGCCATGACCAACTATCGCATCGCCCACGAGCTTCACCGCCTGGGTGTGGAGATCATTCCCCGCATCATCACCGAGATGGCCCACTCCCAGACCGGTATCGACATCCACCCCGGGGCGGTTATCGGCGAGCGGTTCTTCATCGACCACGGGTCGGGCACGGTCATCGGAGAGACCTGCGAGATCGGGAACAACGTCAGGCTCTACCAGGGCGTGACCCTGGGCGCGGTGAGCTTCCCCAAGGACGAGTCCGGCAGGCTGGTCAAGGGAATTCCCCGCCACCCCATCGTCGAGGACGACGTGATCATCTACTCCGGCACCACCATCCTGGGCAGGGTCCGCATCGGAAAGGGCTCGGTCATCGGCGGAAACGTCTGGCTCACCAGCGACGTGCCGCCTTATACCCGGGTCACGCAGGACAAGCATGCCCAGTCGGTGGTCATGATCTCGGGGAGCGAGCGGGAGTGATGGCCCGGGGAGCCGGTGGCAGGATAGTCTTCTCCGTCGGAGCGGCGGTGATCTCCCTGGCGGCGGTCTTCACGATGGCCTGGGCTGACCCGGGCCGGGCAGAGGCCTGGGAGAAGGGCCGGATTTTTCTCTGGTCGGTGGCCGGGGAAAAGGGCACTCTGCACCTGCTGGGCTCCATACACGCGCTCAAAGATGACGCATACCCTCTGGACGACCGCATCGAGCAGGCCTACGCAAAAAGCGTCCGGGTGGTGTTCGAGGCGGACCAGGAGGAGACCGCAGGCACGGAGATGCAAAAGGAGCTCGTCGAGCGCGGCACATACACAGGCGACACGACCCTGAAAGACCATATTTCGAAAGACACCTGCAGGCTCCTCGAGGAAAAGGCGCATGCGGCCGGCCTGGACATCGCAAAGCTCCAGAGGCTCAGGCCCTGGCTGTGTGCCGTGAGCCTGAGCGCCATGGAGATGGCCCGCATGGGTTTCAGCCCCGAGAACGGCATTGATGCGCATTATGCCGCCAGGGCGAAGAAAGACGGCAAGGAGAGGGTTTTTCTGGAGTCGGCCCGGCTTCAGGTGGATCTTCTCGCGGGCATGCCCGAAGACCTACAGGAAGAGTTTCTGAGGCAGGCTCTCAGAGAGCTCGAGGTAATCCGGGAGAAGTCCGCCGTCCTGGCGGCCGCGTGGAAGAGCGGAGATGTCCGGGCATTGGAAGAGATCGTGAGCATCAGCCTGAACGAGCATCCGAAGGTCAGAAAAGACCTCTTCACCGAGAGGAACGAGCAGTGGGTGTCCCACCTGGAGGAGCTCATGAAGGCCAGGGGCGATACCCTGGTGATCGTGGGTGCAGGCCATCTCGTGGGGGATGACGGCATCCTGAGCCTGCTGCGGCGCAAGGGCTTCGGCCCTGTCCAGCAGTAGCCTTCGGCGGAGCGTACGGCGGTCGAACGGCGAATGAGCCTCCCGATAGCTCTGCTGCAGGGATGGAGCAGTTTTTTGATTACGCCCTCTTCTGAGGCCTTTCTGTCCGGCCCGCTTTGCGGGGGCCCTGGAGGGAGGAGGGAGGGGAGGCCCGGAAGAAGGATGCCGGGAGATATCATATAACAAGAGGAGGATGTATGAAGATCAAGGCAATCGAGCTCTACCATGTGTCCGTACCGTTGCGCGTGACTTTCTGGCCCACTTGGATTCCGGGCTACCCCCAGACGCACAACCGCTTCACACTCATCAAGATCGTCACCGACGAAGGGATCACGGGCTACTCGGCGGGCGCGGCCATGGGCGTCGAGCGACAGGGGCTCGGAGATCTCATCGGCGGATACCTCATCGGCGCCGACCCGACCGACATCGATCAGGTGCAGGGCCTGCTCAAGCAGGCAGGCTATCTCGGATGGAGGAACTTCTGGATCGAGCCGGCCTGCTGGGACATCATCGGCAAGAAAGAGGGCAAGCCCGTCTACGAGCTCCTGGGGGGAAGCGCTCGGCCCATAGACGTCTATCTCTCCACAGGCGAGATGCACGACCCCCACCGCCGTGTGGACGAGCTCCTGGCCATGAAGGAGCGGGGGTACAAGACCGCCAAGCTGCGCGTGAAGAACACCACCCTCTCCGAAGACATCCGGCACATCGAGGTGGTGCGCAAGGGCATCGGTGACGCCATGGCCCTGGGAGTGGACGCGAACCAGGGATGGCTCGTCACCATCGTGGACAAGATTCCCGCCTGGGACCTGGCCCGCGCCAGGGACTTCGCTGCAGCCTGCTGGGACAACCGGATCGATTGGCTCGAGGAGCCGCTCGATTCCCGGGACTACGACGGCAACGCAGAGCTCAAGAAGTTTTCAAAGGTCAAGATCTCGGGCGCCGAGCTCAACTACGGCTGGGACGAGATCAAGATCATGTTCGAGAAGGACTGCTTCCATGTCTACCAGCCGGACGCGACCTTTGCGGGCGGCATCGCCCAGGTGAAGAAGGTGATTGACACCTGCAGGGAGAAACAGCGCCTCTACAGTCCGCACACCTGGACCAACGGCATCGGCTTCTATATCAACTGGAACATGGTGCTGGCCGACCGGGGCAACACCCTGCCCCTGGAGTATCCCCTCGAGGAGCCGTCGTGGATCCCCGAATTCCGGGAGGGCATCATCGACCCCATCATCCCGGACAAAGAGGGGAGGCTGGCCCCGTTCACCCGGCCCGGCCTGGGCTTCGAGATCGACGAGCGCAGGCTCAGGAAATACGGCAAGCGCTTTTTCAAGCTCACGGAGACAGGTCTGAAGATCAAGGTGATCAGGGAAAAAGGCATCAGGACCGCGCTCGATCTCAAGAAGAGGAAAGAGAAGGTGTAGGAGCGGGCGCATCCAAGCCCGGCGGTGAGAAGAAGGGGACGGCGGCTCGCGCCTGCCGTCCTCTTTTTTTGCTTTTTCGCCCGGGGGATCTTACGAAATATATTCCAGCGCGATTTTCAGCATCCGGCGGATGGGCTCGGCAGCACCCCAGAGGAGCTGGTCGCCGACAGTGAAGCAGGTGAGAAATTTCGGGCCCGTGTTGAGCTTGCGGATCCTTCCCACCGGCACGTCGAGCCTGCCGGTCACTGCGGCGGGCGTCAGGTGCTTCAGCGTCTCCTCCTTGGTGTTGGGGACCACCTTCACCCAGTCGTTGTCGTTGCGGATGATGTCGGTGATCTCGTCTATGGGCACATCCTTCTTGAGCTTGATGGTCAGCGCCTGGGAGTGGCAGCGCATGGCGCCCACCCGCACGCAGATGCCGTCGACCGCAATGGGCTTTCTCGTGCCGAGGATCTTGTTGGTCTCGGCGTAGCCTTTCCACTCCTCCCTGCTCTGGCCGTTTTCCAGGGCCGAATCGATCCAGGGAAGGACGCTTCCCGCAAGGGGGAAGCCGAAGTTCGCCTTTGGAAACGATTTGTCGTGCATGGCGCCCAGCACACGCTTGTCGAGGACCAGGGCCGCGGACGCCGGGTCGTCGAGGAGGTCCTTCGACTTCCCGCTGATGAAGGCCATCTGCTCGATGAGCTCGCGCATATTCTTGGCGCCCGCGCCGGAGGCCGCCTGGTAGGTCATGGAGGTCAGCCACTCAACCAGCCCGTGGTGAAACAGCCCGCCCAGCCCCATGAGCATGAGGCTCACGGTGCAGTTGCCGCCGATATAGTTCTTGATACCCTTCTTGAGCGCCCTGTCGATGACGGGGCGGTTGACCGGGTCGAGCACGATGATGCTGTCGTCCTGCATGCGCATGGCGGACGAGGCGTCGATCCAGTAGCCGTTCCATCCGGCCTTCCTGAGCTCGGGATACACCTTCTTGGTGTGGTCGCTTCCCTGGCACGTCACGATGATTTGAGCAGTCTTCAGCTCCTTGATGTCGTACGCATCTTTCAAGGGGGGGGTGTCGAGACCGATGGCAGGGCCTTTCTGCCCCACCTGGGAGGTAGTGAAGAACACGGGCTCGAATCCTCTGAAATCCTTTTCCGCGGTCATCCGGTCCATGAGGACCGAACCGACCATGCCCCGCCAGCCGATAAATCCTACTCTTACCATGTGACCATCCTTTCCTGATGTATTTTTTACCGCCCGGAGGATCTTGGAGCAGCCCCCCAGGCCGAGAAATGGAAAGCCCGCACGCAGCCCGGCTTTCGGACTGCGCCTCTTCCTGATCCACATACCGGGAAACTGTCGATAAATCAATGGGCAGTCAGGGGCGTCCCCATCTCCAGTGGAGTGGAGGATTTGATTTTGAGTAATGCATGAATATATTTTATCTGTAATTGAATTATTGCGGTTATAATCACAGCATCGTTCGGTTGAGTCTTTGCTTTGTCGAGAGTTCATTGTGCAAGTGCAAGGAGGTTTCTATGCATATCGATCAGGCTGCCCGTATCTTCAGATTGCTCCTCGTTCTTATCATACTTGCTCTCGTCATCGGCTGTGGGGAGGAGGGGGGAGACGGCGACGCAGCCGCCAGCGAGGGTGGAAAATCAGACACCGGGTCTCTGGTGGGAACATGGCGTTTGTCAACAATCAATGGAGATGCCCCCGCAGAAGGAGTCTGGCTGACATGGGTGTTCACGAATACAAGAATGACCGTTACATCGGAGATGGACTGTGTGGAGGTCTACACGTACAGCGCCACTGCATCCAAGGTCACGGCCACACTCACCAGCCGGGACGGCACGGAATGCGCCGATGAGCCCGGGGATATAGATGAGTTCCCCTATGAATTGAGCGGGAACACGCTGACAGTCGATGTTTCCGAAGACGAAGACCTGGAAACGGCGGTCTTCGTGTTTACAAAGGCTTAAGTGCAGGATATTCCGGATATACCGTGCCTGGTCGGCAGAGCGGCCGAGATCGAAAATATCCTCCTGGTTCATTTTTTAAGGGAAAGCAGGTATTCTCGTCTTCATTTATTCCTTCACCCTTGTGTATCGGTGAGAACGTAATATTACCATTCATAAGAGATCACGACAGGTCCTTCATAGATCGGGCGGGTCTTCTGCCCCATGAAGCGCCTCCGATGCCATTGTGCTGCACACAGCGACTCCGTATGGGCAATGCCTCACGATATACAGCCCTGCCCGACACTTTCCTTTGCCTGCAGACCTGACGAGCCGTGATCCGCGCGTCTTCGAGTTCGTAATCCAGTGAAACTGAGGAGGTTGAGTATGAATGTGACAGGAAAATCGGTGTGTATTGTTCTGGCCGGTCTCGCCATGATGGTCCTTTCCGCTCCTGCAGCGTACTCCTACACATGGGAAAGCCTCATAGGCCTGAGGCAGAGCGACTTCGAAAGGCTCGCCGTCAACGGGTTCGGTGATACGGCCAACAGCTATGCGTGGTCGATCGTCTGCTTCGACGGGGATCTCATCGTAGGCACAAACCGGCATCACATGTGGAGCCTTATGCAGCAGATGGGGGATCTCGTTCCGGGCCTCGGCGACCTGTTCGCGCCTCCGGCGTCTCAGACATGGGGCGACGATGTGTGGGCGGACGAGTTCCGCGGGGAGATCTGGCGGTACAGCAGCGGGAAGTGGTCGTGTGTCCATACGTCGGATGTTTTCTACGGACGGCTCCCCATTGAACCGAACCCGCTGCTGCCTCCTCCGCCTGAGGTCGAGGGATACTACCCGGAGGCATACGGATATCGCACCTTGGCGGTCTATGACGGGGCCGTATTCGCGCTCGGCATCGGCACCTGGGTGCCGAACATGCCGTGGATAAGCGTTCTCCGGTCGTACGACGGCAAAACCTGGGAGAATATAACCGGGAGCCTCGAGGGTGCGACCAATCCCCGGGGGCTGCTGGAGTGGAACGGCGAGCTCTTTCTCAGCGCATCGCTTCCCGGCGACGCCCCGGCGGGGGCGGGCATAGGGGTCGTCTACCGCTTCAATCCCTGTGCAGACGGATACTGGGAGCATGTGAGCGAGCCGGGATTCGGCAATCCCGACAATGTGGAGATACCCTATCTGGCCGAGTTCAACGGATGTCTGTATGCATCCACCGTCAATTTCAACACCGGATTCGAGGTGTGGAAGACCGACGGAACGTGCCTGGAAAACGGTATGCTCCTGTGGACATGCGTCATCAAAGAGGGGTTCGGCGACACCTACAACCAGTGGGGAATGACCATGCAGGCCTTTGGAAAGCATCTCTACATCGGCACCGCCGTGGGAGGCGGCATGGTCCTCAAAAACAATCAGCCGGTGGGGATCAGGGCCTTTGACGTCATCAGGCTGGACAAGAACGACAGGGCCCAACTCATTGTCGGCGCATACAAACCGACCGACCCGCTTCCCGGCTGGCCGAAGTCCCGAGTCCCCCTGAGCCGCTGGCCCGCGGGATTCGGGAATCCGCTCAACGTCTATGTCTGGCACATGTGCGTGCACAACAAATGGCTCTATCTGGCCACCTTTGACGAAACCTCGATCCTCCTGATGGCCGCCAAGACGCTGCTGAGCCAGCCCGATGCCGACATCTCGGCCCTGGGAGAAGACTCGCCCCTCGCGCAGCTCAGGGCGCGGCTGGATGATCTGAACCAGGGCGCGCTGAACTCCCAGCAGCGCAATGTCATCAAGCGGCTGAAGGACTCGATCGACTCAGGGAATACATCGGTGCTGTCGCCGCTGATAGAGTTCATGCTGAAGGCCTTCGGCGGTGCGGATCTGTGGAAGACCCGTGACGGCATTGTCTGGGTGCCGGTGACGATAAACGGCTTCAACAACCCCAACAACATGGGGTTCCGCAGGCTCGTGTCCGTGCAGGAGGGCAAAATCAGGGGGCTGGTGGTGGGAACGGCCAATTCCCACACCGACGATCCCAGAGGCGGGTGCGAGATCCTGATCGGGAGGTAGACCGTATGAATCCGGGCGGCCGGGAGTTCTCGTACGTTTCCCGGCTGCCCGCAGGAATTCGGGGGGCGGATTTGTGCTTTTCCTGGTTATGCCGGACGCCGACCTGCCCCCTGCGGCGAGAACCGACAGAAATGGGCTTTCCCGCTGCATTTTTCTGCAGGGAACGGATGTGCGGATACCGGGATCCTCACCGGTTCGATATGCACGGGCTGCACTCATGCCGGCCGTGTTGTCTTCATTCGGAGAGCAAAGTGTGCTAAGCAATATAGAGATATCAACAGGGAAGGCATTGAATCAGACATGGGAGAACACAAGGGCGGCAAACCCAAGGGCGCCCGCGGAAGGGACAAGACCACCTCGCGCGACACGATCGAAGAGTGTGCGGCCGGCCTGTTCCAAACCAACGGCGTGGAAAAAACATCGATCAGCGAGATCGTGAAAAAGGCGGGGATCGCCAAGGGAACGTTCTACCTGTATTTCAAGGACAAGGACGATCTCGTGGACACCATCATCAGCCGGTACACGAGAGAATTCCTCGACCAGGTCATCATCCCCTTCCAGAATGTACCCAAGATCATCATCCTCTCGGAGGCAATCATCGACTATTTTTCCCGGAACAGGATGCTGCTCGTCGAGCTGCGGAAGAACCTCCACAGCGGCAGGACATACCCATCGACGCGTCGGACCATCCAGGGCTTTTCCGAGATCATCCTCAATTATCTGAATCAGTACGAAGACTATAAGATCAAGGACTTCGAGCTCTATACCAAGGTCGTCCTGGGGATTATCCTGGATGTCTGCTACAAGGCCCTGATCGAAGAACACTTCTCTTCTCCCCAGGAGGCGAAAAATATGCTGAGCGATTTCCTGAAGCGTTTCTTCAGCTGCGACTGATTTTGCTTGCCATTTATGACCGATGGTCATATTATTGACTGGGCCAACCGGCACACTTCCCGGCGTACACATGGAGGAAGGTGATTGCCACAATTATTATGACCTTCGGTCATAAAGCAAAGGAGGCGCTCTATGAAGGCAACGTGGGATGTACCTGAAGAGATGCTGGATAATCGAAGCGAGTTCCAGGGCGATTTTTATCAGCGCTTCACCCTGCGCAAGGCGCGGCAGCCTCTGGAGATGATCGGCGGGGTGACCAAGGATTATCTGTTCCCCACATTCTACGGCGACGTGTCCTGCGCCATGGCCGTGTTCATGTGCTCCTACGAGAAAGCCGCGGCCCTGCTGAGAGAGCAGCTGAGCCCTGAGATCGTACCCGTACGAATGCCGAAGGGGCGTGCACTGGTGGCCTTCTCCTGCTACGAGTATAAAAAGGTCATGGGAGTGCGGCCGTACAACGAGATCGCCATCGCCATCCCGGTCATGGTCGATCCGGCCTTCAATGTCCCTGTTCTGCCCATGATCACCAATTTCTTCAGCCGGTTCGGGTACTATATCGCGGGGATGCCGGTCACCTCGAAGGAAAACACCATCCGGGGCAGAAAGATCTGGGGCCTGCCCAAGGTGACGCAGGACATCGACATATATCGCGAGGCGGGAGACTGCATCGTGAAGGCCATGGATTCAAGCGGCGAGGTGTACCTGTCCCTTCGCATCCCCACAGAGGGCGACCCCACCGAGTTCGATGTAAGCTCCTACCTGTACTCTCAGCTCGACGGACGTTTGCTCCAGAGCCGGACAGACTTCAAGGCGACCTTCAACGTTAAGAAAAACATGCAGCTTCTCCTGAAAAAGAACGCGAAGGCGGATGCCCCCTATATCGAGCTGGGCGACACCTCGTTCGCCCCGATGCTCAAAAGGCTCGAGATCGAAGAAGTCCCCTTCCAGACGCGCTATGCCGAGCACATGTCGTCCTGCTTCGATCTGCCCAACGAGCAGGCGCAGAACTGGGCGCGGACGATTCACGTGAGCGGCTACACCCTGGATGACGAGGCCAGTGTGAAGATCGAGGCCAAAGATCTGAAGATCGCGTTCTTCGGGACCGGCGCCATCGGCGCTTCCGTAGGCGGCTGGGTCGCCCCCTTCCATGAGGAGACATACTTCATCGACCAGGGGAAAATACTCGAGGCGCTGAAATCGGATGGCATCACGCTCTATCAGGGAGACAGCAAGGAAGAGACGACGGCGAACGTCCGGGTCAAGGTGATCGAAGACCTCTCGGATTTGAAACAGATGGATGTGGTCGTCATCGGCGTGAAGAACTACAGCCTCGAGTCGGTTGCCAGGCTGATCAAGGACAACACGAAAGACGACGTCATCATCGTATCCATGGCAAACGGGATAGACAATCAGTCGATCCTGCCCAAGTACTTCTCCCGTGTGATCTACTGCATCGTCAGCTACAATGCGTGGATGGACAAACCGGTAGTCGTAGGATACCAGAAGCGGGGGCCGCTGGTTCTGGGAACGCCCGACAACTCCCTTCAGACCGAGATGAACGCCGTTGCCGAGATCTTCGGCCGGGGCGTGGAAACCGTGGTCACCGATCATCTCCAGGATGCGGCGCATTCGAAGATCGTGGTCAACCTCACCAACCCCGTGACGACCCTGGTGGGCCACGGGTTCAGGGAGATATCGGATTTCGACGCCTTCCAGAAAATTCTCAGCAACACCCTCTACGAGGGGGTTCGGATCGTAAAGGCCACCGGGTTCAGAGAGTGCAAGCTGGGCGGCATGCCCCCGTGGATCCTTCTGAAGGCCTCCGCCCTTCTTCCGACGGCTCTCACCCGGCCACTGTTCAAAAAGAATGTGGCGAAGATGGTCATGTCCAGCATGAGCCAGGACATCATCCAGCGCGGGGGGACAGACTCCGAGCTCGACTCGCTGACCGGATACATCCTCAAGCTTGCCCGGCAGAACCGGATAAAGGCTCCGTATAATGAAACCATCTACGAGCTCGGAAAAGAGCTCTTCGGCAAGCCGGGGTTCGTCCCCATGGATGTGCGGGACGTATGGGCGAGGATTCAGCAGAAACTGTGATCCGAAAAAAGGGGCGGATTTATTTCAGAAAAAATCCGCCCTTTCCCTTCCGAGATCGGTTCATGAGCGGCCCAGCCGTTCCATACACAGCTCTGTGTGAGAGGTAAGGCGGTTCAGAGTCGGCCCCAATCGAAAGTAAGGATCCGTCATCACGTATTCGATCAGGGATCGGGCGCACCTTATTCCCTCCGAACACCAGGACTGCTTTGACAGGAAGATGCAAGATCTGTATAAATAACAGCTATTATCTTCGACTGCTTGAATTCGATTTCGCTGGAGAAGGGGGCACCCATGATGCAGCTTCATGCAGTTCCCATCGCCATTCTCATCGCCTATGTCGTGCTGACGCTCGTTGTCGCGAACGTCGTTCTGCGCAGGCGGCTCGGGGCCGATCACTTTCTTGCCGCCGGGCGGCAGCTTCCCATGTTCATGGTGCTGGTCATCATCCTCGGCGACTGGCTCGGGGGAGGCGCCACCATCGGCGTGAGCCAGCGCGGCTACACCGAGGGCATCGTCGCCTGGCTCTACCCCATATCGATCGGGATCTCGCTCTTCGCCCTTGCCTTCACCATGGCCGCGCGGTTCAGGAGGATGGGCGCCGTGACGGTTCCCGAGGTCATGGGCAGACTCTTCGACGAAAAAACGCGGCTGGCGTCTTCGATCTTCATCGCGCTGGCCTATTTCACCCTGGGCATCACCCAGATCATTGCAGGAGGGGCTCTGCTCACGTCTCTCCTGGGGGTGGACAAGTGGCTCGCCGATCTCCTCTCGGCGCTGGTTTTCCTGCTCATCGTGGTCGCCGGGGGTCTCCATTCGATCGCACTGGTCAACTTCATCCAGTGCATCGTCATATTCGCAGGCATGGCCTGCGCCCTGTTCTTCTCGCTGCGTCTCATCGGCGGGTCTGCCATCGAGGGCTTGCGCATGCTGGTGCACGGGCTGCCCCCGTCGTTCTGGAGCTTCGGGTCGATCAGCCCGGTCACGTGGTCCGGAGAGGTCCTCTCGACCGTGTTCGCCTGCTTTGCCGCGCAGGCGGCCGTCACCGGGATATTCGCCGCAAAAGACACCAAGGCCGCGGTCGGGGGCACCTGGATCGCGTCGGCGCTCATCATCCCCATCGGGGTGGTGTACGTGCTGGTGGGCATGTGCGCACGGGTGCACTTCGGGAGCGAGCTCCCCTACGGGCTGACCGCCGGGCCTGCCATGATTCTTGAGCTCAACCCCGTGGTGGCGGGAATCGCCCTGTGCGGCATCCTGGCCGCGGTCATATCGACCGGGCCGCTGTGCTTTCTGGCTCCGACCCAGATCATCATGCGCGACATCTACTCGGTCTATATAAACAGGCACGAGTCGGACAGCCGGATGCTTCTCTTGAGCAGGCTCCTGTCAGCCGCTCTCATCGCGGCCGGGCTCATCATCGGCATCCTTCTGTATGATCTGCTCAAGGCAATCTTCTGGGCATTCACCCTGCGCTGCGGCATAGCCGTCCTGCTGCTGAGCGCTGCGTATCTCGGCGCCCGCCGGGTATCGGAAGACGGCGCGTTCTTCAGCCTCGTCCTGGGGTTCATCGTCATGATCGTCTGGTCAGTCCTGGGGAGCCCGTACGGCATCCACATCGCCATACCGACCATTGTGTCGGTCTTCGTCGGCGCGGTCGTCATAACCGTGTTCAGGAAGAGGAGAGCCCCCTTATCGCAGGAGACACACCAGGCCTTTTACCTGCGGCAGACCCCCGCGGCTGGAGATGAGGGGCGGACGGGAGCAGGCGCCGATCTCTCCGCAAAGCAGGCGAACGGGTAAGGCGGAGACTCCTCCGCGACTGGCGCCGTCGTGATGGAAAACCTTGGGACAGGCCGGGCCGTCCGGGGCGGATACGGCCGGATCGACGACCGGGTGGCCGGCGTGAGGAGCTTCCGGCATATCTGCTGAATCAGCGGGCAGGCGCCCCGTGATGCCCGCCCGCCGCGATCAATGCGCTCCGCTCTTCAGAACCGGGAGCCGAAGTCGTCTCTGAACGCCTGCGCGAGACGCTCTCCCCAGTTGCCGAGCGGCTTGAGCCTACCGATAAAGAACCGCAGCATCGGAGGCTCTTCCACAAACTCGAGCCCCTGAATCAGGTCACGGTGCCTGAGAAGCCACGCCAGGCGGTCTGCCGCGTACTCAGCGTGAGAGACGCTGTAGACCCTTCTGGGCACGGCGAGACGCGCCAGCTCCAGGTCGGACGGCACTTCGTTGCCGTCTCTGTCGCGGTCCATGGATATCGTGCCCCGCTCCATGCTCCTGATGCCCGAGCACAGGTAGATGGCCGCGGCCAGCGCCCCGGCAGGGTACTGCGTCTGCGGGATGTGCGGCACGAACCTCATCGCGTCAACGTGGCAGGCCAGGCCTCCGGGGGGCGTGACCACCGGCACCCCGTTATCGATGAGCCGGCCGGCGAAGTACCGGATCAGCTCCACCGAAGCGCCCGCGACGTC
>DCDF01000152.1 GCA_002316295.1 Syntrophaceae bacterium UBA1062
CATGGACAGACTGATGCAAGACAGCAATACCCGTCAACGATTGAGCGATCAGGCCCTAAAGGTAAAAGAGACCTTCTCGCAGGGAGAGATCATGAACCGGTGGAATGCGCTCATCCAGAAGATACTTGATAGAAGCAAATGAGCGGTTCCGCCTGCCACATACTCCTGGTCGTTTCTTCTCTTTCGGCCGGCGGCGCCGAAAGAGTCATCACGGAGATGGCCCGATGGTGGGTTTTACACAACCAGAGGGTCACGGTGCTCACGCTCTCAGGAACCGATGAAGATCATTACCAGTTAGCCCCGGGCGTGGAGAGAATCGCGCTGAATTTCTGGGGGAGAGCACGCACTCCGTGGCAGGCGATCGACAAGCGTGCCGATCGGTTTATAAAGCTTCGCAGATCGATTATCAGGGCTCGCCCCGATGTGGTGATCAGTTTTATCGATATCACCAACATGCGTACGGTAGCGGCCCTTATGGGCACCGGTATCCCGGTTGTAGTATCGGAACGCATCGACCCGAGATATCACCACCTTCATCCTTTCTGGTCCCTTTCCAGACGCCTGCTCTATCCTTTATCTCGCGCGCTCGTGGTGCAAACCGGTTCAGTAACCGCGTGGGCTCGCCGGGTCGTGCCGGAAAGGAAGCTCTGGGTTATCGGAAACTTTGTCAGAAACCTTCCTGGATGCACTGGTCAAACGATGAACCATCGGGAGCAGACCATCCTTGCAATCGGCCGTCTGGTTGAGCAGAAAGGACATGATTTGCTCATCCAGGCTTTTGCCAGGGCGCATGCCGCTGAGGCGGGATGGCGTCTCGTGATCCTTGGCGAAGGCCCTCAGAGACCGATGCTTGAAAAGCTTGCTCTGAACCTGGATATACGCGATGCAGTCAGCCTGCCCGGGATTGTGGACGAACCGGCGGAATTGCTGTCCAGGGCCGGTATTTTTGTGCTTCCCTCGCGCTACGAGGGGTTCCCCAACGCCCTGCTGGAGGCCATGGCATGCGGCTGCGCGGTCATCGCTGCCGACTGCCCCAGCGGGCCCGCCGAAATAATCCACAATGGGGTGAACGGCCTGCTCGTGCCCAAGGAAGATATCGCCTTGCTGAGCCATGCCCTGCTGAAACTGATGCATGACAGTGGGCTTCGTGAGCGCATGGGCATTCAGGCACTGCGTGTGAAAAAGGCCTTTTCGCAGGAATCTGTCATGGCAAAATGGAATGCCCTTATCGAGAACATTCTAGGCAAAGGAGATCCATCGGATGAACGGCGCACATGAGGTAGTCATTCAGGGTGAACGTTTTGCTTTCGGAGAAAACTGGTCGAGGTTCCTGAGGCACCTGAATGAAGATCGAATCAAAGAGGCCGAGGCTTCGCTGAAAGAAATGCTGGAGCTTGATGATCTGACCGACAAAACATTTCTTGATATTGGCAGCGGCAGTGGACTCTTCTCCCTGGCTGCGCACCGAATGGGCGCAAAGGTCCACTCGTTTGACTATGACCCCCGGTCCGTTGCCTGCACGCTCGAATTGAAACAGCGCTTCTTCCCTGATGACCAAAGCTGGACTATAGAGCAGGGCTCTGTCCTGGATACGGTATATCTCTCCAGGCTGGGAACATGGGATATCGTCTATTCCTGGGGAGTGCTGCACCACACAGGGAATCTGTGGCAGGCAGTGGAGAATGCAATCCAATTAGTCAGGCCCGGAGGATTGCTCTTTCTGGCGATCTACAATGACGAGGGCCGCAAATCATCCCGCTGGGCACGGCTGAAAAAATTGTACAACCGGAAACCGTGGGTACGGCCTTTTCTGCTCGCCTATGGCTTCGTGCACGTCTGGGGCAGGACCTGCCTGATAGAGTTGTTGAGCTTGAAGCCCATGGCTTCCTGGAGAACCTATATAACCTCACGAGGCATGTCACCCTGGCATGACCTGGTAGACTGGATGGGAGGGTTTCCCTACGAACCGGCTACACCTGACGCTGTCTTCGATTTCTGCAGGAAGCACGGCTTTACCCTGCAGAGACTCATCACCCGCCAAGGCACGGGAAACAACGAATTCGTGTTCCAAAAAAAGCACGGAGACCAGGTAACTATTGACTGATCTATCTGGAAAACAGCTTTTGACCGACACTCTCGGCCATGAATAAACTATCGGGAAGCATATGTGCGGTATTGCCGGTTTCATAGAACCTCCGGGATGCCCTGAGATATTCTCCAGGGCCCGGATGATGGGCGACACCCTTGTCCATCGCGGACCGGATGACGGCGGAGTCTGGGCAGATGAATCAGCTGGCATTGCGCTCGCCCACCGGCGGCTTTCAATCATTGATCTGAGTGCTGCCGGGCATCAGCCCATGATATCAGCTTCGGGTAGATATGTGATCGTGTTCAACGGCGAAATCTACAACCATCTCGAGATGCGGGAGAAGCTACAATCCATCGCCTGGCGCGGCCATTCCGATACGGAAACGCTCCTGGCCGCTATCGATGCATGGGGCATCGAACGTACACTGGATGAAATCGTTGGCATGTTCGCTTTCGCACTATGGGATCGGAAAAATCGCACACTCACCCTGGCACGCGACAGAATGGGAGAAAAACCGCTTTATTATGGCACGATAGGCCCGTCTTTCGTCTTCGCGTCCGAACTGAAATCACTACGGGTGTTCCGCGGCTTCAATGCCGTGGTAAACAGGGATGCACTGGCCCTGTTCATGCGCCACAGCTACATTCCCGCTCCTTGGAGTATTTACGAGGGCATATTCAAAGTACCCCCGGGCACATTTTTTTCACTGACATCTCCCGGTGATAACATCCGCCCGGTATCCTACTGGTCGGCAAAATGCACGGCTCTGGCAGGACTTGCAGATCCTTTCCGAGGTGACGAGCGCGAGGTGGTCGATGAGCTCGAGGGCATTCTGAAAAAAGCAGTCAAGGCACAAATGCTGGCGGATGTCCCCCTGGGCGCGTTTCTCTCGGGAGGGCTCGACTCATCCTTGATCGTAGCGCTCATGCAGGCACAATCCTCCCAACCGGTAAAGACATTCACCATCGGCTTCCATGAAGAAATCTATAATGAGGCGGATCACGCCCAGGCAGTCGCCCGCCATCTGGGCACCGAACACACCGAGCTCTACGTCACCCCGAAAGAATGCCGAGATGTCATACCAATGCTGCCGGCAATTTACGACGAGCCCTTTTCCGATTCTTCCCAGATCCCGACGTTTCTCGTTTCAGAGCTTGCACGACGGCACGTGACCGTAAGCCTGTCGGGTGATGGCGGCGATGAGCTCTTCGGAGGCTACAACCGGTATTTCAGGGCAATGAAACTGTTTCGCCGTATCAGCCTTTTCCCGGATACTCTTCGCAGGGGTATGGCCAGGGCGGTTACCATGATGCCGGCTTCTCATTGGGATCGTTTATACGCGTTTGTGCGGCCCGCAATGCCCAAACGATTTCGGCAAGGCAAAAATCCCGGATCAACGTTACACAACTTGGCCAGGTCTCTGGGTACCTGCACATTCGAAACACTCTACCTAAGCTTGATGTCTCACTGGCATGATCCCGATTCGGTAGTCCTGCACGGCAGAGAGCCGAATACCGCGATGAACGATCCTGAGCAGTGGCTTGATTGCGACACGCACGAGCATCGTATGATGTATCTCGACCAGACGACCTACCTGCCGGACGATATCCTGGTCAAGGTTGACCGCGCCGCCATGGCCGTTTCCCTGGAGACACGCATCCCTCTTCTCGATCATCGGGTCGTGGAATTCGCCTGGCGCCTGCCTCTGTCCATGAAAATACGCTCAAGCCAAAGCAAATGGGCCTTGCGCCGAATTCTCTACCGATATGTTCCGAAAAAGATGCTGGAGAGGCCGAAGATGGGCTTCGGCATCCCCATTGACCTGTGGCTGAGAGGACCGCTTCGCGAATGGGCGGAGGATCTGTTGGACGAAGCCCGCCTGAGGCAGGAGGGCTTCTTTCGTCCAGGCCCCATTCGAGCAAAGTGGCACGAGCACCTTTCCGGTCAGAACAACTGGCAGTATCCGCTCTGGGACGTGCTCATGTTCCAGGCATGGAACGCCGACCAATGAAGCCAGATAATGACAACTCTTAGAACAAAGAGCCTTGCTAAAATCCCATGTGCCGTATAGCCGGAATCTGGACGGGTGGAAACCCTGACGAGCTGCCCCGCAGGTGCATGACCATGCGTGACACGCTTGCCCGGGGTGGGCCGGACGATGCCGGCCTCTTCGTTGATGAGAAAGCCGGGCTGGCCATGGGACACCGGCGCCTGAGCATCATCGATCTCAGCAAAGCAGGCCATCAGCCCATGACCGCAGGCCGCTACACTATCTGCTACAACGGGGAGACCTATAATTTTCGCGAACTCCGAAGCGAACTGGAGGGTTTTGGGCACACCTTTGAAAGTTCCTCCGATACCGAAGTGGTGCTCAAGGCCTTCTGCCAGTGGGGGACTGAGTGCATCCACCGGTTGAACGGTATGTTCGCCTTCGCGATCTGGGATGCATCAGAGCAAATTCTGCACCTGTATCGCGACCGCATAGGCATCAAACCCCTTTACTACTACAGTCACAACGGAGCCTTCGCTTTCGCATCCGAACTCAAGGCCCTGCACGCCGGACTCGACGGCCGGCTGGAGATCGATCAGGCCGCACTGGGTGAATTTCTTCATTATGGTTACATCAGCGCACCGCGCTCGATCTTCCACCATGTCCGTAAGCTCGAACCGGGTCACCGGCTAACCGTTCTTGCCGACGGTACGATACATGATCATTGTTATTGGTCCTGTACCGATTGCGATCCGCCAGTCGAACCCTCCAATGATGAAACCCTGCTCATCGACCGGCTCGAGGAGATCATGACCGACGCCTTCTCCAGGCGGCTCATTGCGGATGTGCCCGTGGGGGTTTTTCTCTCCGGCGGCATTGATTCCTCCCTGGTTACCGCCATCCTGGCCAGGCACACAGCTCACCCTGTCAGAACCTTCACCATCGGGTTTCATGAAAAGAATTATGACGAATCGGTGTGGGCGAGGCGTATCGCCGAGTACCTCGACACTGAGCATACTGAAGAGATCGTCACCCCTGAGCACGCAAGAGAGATTCTTCCCTTGTGGCAGGATATCTATGACGAACCTTTCGGAGATATCTCGGGAATACCCACCACCATCGTGTCCAGGATCACCCGGCAGCACGTCAAGGTGAGCCTGTCTGCAGACGGGGGAGACGAACTGTTCTGCGGTTATCACCGCTACTGGGTCATGAGCACCTTGGAAAAGTACACCAGATATCTCCCCCCGTTCCTTCCCCGTGCCGCTGGCAGGGTGCTAGGCCTTTTGGGAAGCGACAGGGCGGCCTCCCTTTCCCAGGCGTGCCCAAGGCTGCGGCTGCCTGCCATCAAAGACCGGATGAGGAAATTCGAGGCGGTTCTTTTCCACTGGAACGGCAGTGCCCGGGGCGCATACCCTTACGCCGTGGGATACTGGCTACCCCACGAGATCGCCGGACTGACAGGGGGATATGAGGACCCTCGCCCACCGCTTGACCTCTCCTGCACAAACCTCCTCGACGCAATGATGACCTGGGATCTGGAGCACTACCTTCCGGAAGACATACTCACCAAGGTGGATCGGGCGACCATGTACAACAGCCTGGAGGGCAGAGACCCCTTCCTGGACCATAGGATCGTGCAATATGCACGGGCCCTTCCTCTCCACATGAAATACCGTGACGGCGAAACCAAATATATTCTCAAGCAGCTTCTGAGGAGATATCTCCCCAAGGACCTGTTCATGAGGCCGAAACAAGGCTTTGCCGTGCCCATCTACACCTGGCTGCATGATGATCTGATGGATATGGTTCATGGGTATCTGAACCGCGATGCCCTGTGTGCACAGACATATCTGGATCCGGACCTGATTGCGAATACTGTCTCGGAATTTGAACGGGGGAGAGGGTCAATCGCCGTAGACAGGATCTGGCTGCTGCTCGTGTTCATGATGTGGAGACAGCGTTACGGCGTGTAACTGCCAATGGAAACAGCAATAACAAAGCTCAGGATACTCCACCTCATATCAACCCTGGATGTGGGCGGGGCGGAGATGAATCTCCTGAGGCTCGTGCGGTCCATTTCCAGGGAATTCGACAACCATGTGGTATCTCTGACAACCATTGGCCCTCTTGGTGATAAAATCAGGGATCTTGGAGTGCATGTCCAGGCTCTCTCCATGGGAAAAGGCATGCCCGACCCCAGAGGCGTGGTGAAGCTCGCAGGAGTTATCAGGCGCTTTCAGCCGGATATCATCCAGTGCTGGATGTATCACGCCAATCTTCTGGGGCTTGCGGTATCACGCAAAAGACGCCTTGTCTGGAATATCCGCTGCACCGACATGGACCTCGCCGGATATGGCGTGGTATACCGCTGGACTGTGAGGGCTGGCGCCCTGTTTTCCTCCATACCTGACGCTGTTGTCATCAACTCGCTGGCAGGGAGGGATTTTCATGCCTCTCTGGGATACTCTCCCAGGAAGTGGGATGTCATCGCAAACGGGTTCGATACCGCCATATACCGGCCGGATGCATCCTCTGGGCAGTATATCCGGGCCCGGCTCGGGATCCCCGAAGGGGCCCCTGTCATCGGGCTCGTGAGCAGGTACGATCCCATGAAGGATCATGCGACCTTTTTCCGCGCAGCATCGCTGCTTTCGCAGAAAAATTCAGCGGTTCACTTCATTCTCGCAGGAAGAGGGATGACCGAGGGCAGCTCGGAACTGTCACCCCACTTGGCCGTCGTGGAAAAAATCCGGAATATCCATCTCATGGGACATAGGGATGATATCCCCAGGGTCCTCAACGCACTGGACATCGCTTCATCATCTTCGATCAGCGAAGGCCTGCCCAA
>DCDF01000033.1 GCA_002316295.1 Syntrophaceae bacterium UBA1062
TTTTCCATTTCACAGAGGCACTGGGCAAACAGGCGGGAGATTTTCATCCGTACGTGCTCGATGTTCCCTTGATCGGCCCGCATTTTTTCGGTTCTCATAATTCCCCTCCACAAATTCATACACGTTCGCTCAAAATTCCATACAATGATCACGCCAGATGTAATAACCCAATGATATCGTATGATTGAGTGATTGGTAGAGGAGGTAAAAGGGTAAATTATCGTATCTGTGCGTACAAAATTGAACGGGCGGCAGTGTTCGCCCCCGGAGTGAACCTGCGCTTCCCTTCCGCCCTCGGAGCAGGGGGTTGTCCCGGCCTCAGAGAATCAGGCAGGCCCGAGTTCGAAGAGGAAGAAGAATGACCGCCTGATGCCTGTTCTGGGGGTGCTGTCCGAAATACCGCGCGATACCCTCTGAATCGACCTCAGCGCTCGATCTTCCCCGGCAGGATACCGCCACAGGTTTTTTCTCGGGATCCATACCGCCTGTGTGCATGAGCTGCGGGCTCCGGAGTCCCGGGCCAGACCCGGCGCCTCACTCGAGCATCTCCAGTATTTTCTCCTGAAAGGCCTCCATCAGCGCCATGGTGTCTTTCTTTTTCAGGTCGAACGAGACGGAAAACAGGCCGACACCCTCCTGGAAAGCCACCACGGCCATGGCGAGCGAGTCGATATCGGCCGCAGCGCCGTTCGAAGGTTTCATGAACCCGGCCAGCTCCCGGATCCATTCGGAGTACATCTTTTTCACCCGGGCATGCACCGCGGGTTTGTAGATGGCGATCCCCCATATCTCCACGAAGATAGTCTGGAGCTTCTTGTCCGTGGTGATATGCGTGTTCATGAAGTGAAACACGTGCTTGAGGATTTCACGGCGCGTGAGATCTTTTCGCTCGATCTTTTTCAGATCATGCCGGAACAGGGCGCTGTAGCGTTCGGAGATGCTGTCGATGAAGCAGAGCAGGATATCTTCCTTGCTCCTGAAATAATAGTGGAGCATGGCGTGATTGATGCCCGCCTCCATGCCGATATCCTTGATGGATGTCTCGCTGTACGGCTTGCGCAGGAGACACCGGTAAAGGGCCTCCAGTATCTCCTTGCGCCGCTGCTCGCGTATGGATTTTCTTCCCACGGCTCTTTTTGTCTCTTTCCCGGCCGGCCCAAAAGAGCCCTCATGACAGTACGGGCTCTTTTCAGCCGGACCGGCGCACACTTTCTCGGCGTATTCGCTGATGCAGGGACCTCGATGCCTGGGCTATTTCACCAGCGCATCAACGAGCCCGGCAATGACGCTCACATAATGATCCACATCCTGCTCGGTGGCGGTGGGGCCTACCAGGGCCATCTCATGTACCGGCGTCAGGAGAACACCGCGGTTGGCGCACCAGACATGAATCAGGGCGTCGAGCGGGCCTGTCAACCCCTCGGTCACAATGTCCACGGCATTGTAGTCCACCTCGGCGAACATGGCCTCCGAGCCGTTTTTCGGCGGTTTCGGAAGGAAGCGGAACTCCACTCTGCACCCGATGCGCGCCACGTACCACGCAAGGCCGTTTCTCCTGATGATGTCCGCGAGGCCTTTTTCCATTCGCTCGGCCAGGGCGATCATGCGGGAGAAGTTCTCGTCGTTGATAACGTGCTCAAAGGCCGCCCGTATGCCTGCGACCGCCGTGGCATTGCCCGAGAGGGTGCCGCCGAAGCCGAAGAAATTGTGCCACGGCTCGCGCGCCGCCATCCAGTCCGAGATCTCCCTGGTGAAACCGAGGACCGCGGCCGGATAGCCTCCGGCTACGAACTTGCCTGCAACGAAGATATCGGGTTTCAGCCCCATCTCGCCCGTGATGCCCCGGGGGCCGGCGCACATGGAATGCGTCTCGTCGATGAGCAGCAGCGTGCCGTACTTCTTTGTGATTGCCCGAAGCGCGTCGTGGTACCCGGGCTCCGGAGGAATGATGCCCAGATTCGTCATAACCGGCTCGGTGATCACGCATGCGATATCGCCGGGTGCAAGGGCCTTTTCCAGCGCATCCACGTCGTTGAAGTCGATGACCCTGGTCATCTGCGTGGCGTCCGGCACGATGGGTCCCAGCATGCCCGGAATGTTGATGATCTCACCGAAGAAATTCACGACCAGCGTCTCGTCCACCGATCCGTGATACGTTCCGTTGAAGCACAGAATGAGCTGCCGCCCGGTAAAGGAGCGAGCTACTTTCAACGCCATCCGGTTGGCGTCGGTGGCCGTCATGAGCACCTGCCAGTAAGGCAGGCCGAATCGCCGCTGAAGCTCACCGCCGACCCAGACGCAGTCCTCTGTAGGCAGCATGGTCGTGGTTCCGCGGTTCTTCATCTGCCTGGTGATGGCCTCTACGATCTTCGGATGGGCATGCCCGCAGAGACCGCCGGTGTCGCCGAGACAGAGGTCGAGATACCGGTGGCCGTCCACATCGGTGATGAACACCCCTTCCGCCTTGTCCACGAACACCGGGAAGCCGCCGGTCCAGATCCGCATCCACGACATGGGCACCCCGCCGACCAGGTTCTTTTTGGCTTGCTCGTAGAGCCTTGCGGATTTGGGACGCTCCCCGACAAAACGCTCCACCTCCTGCGCGAGCAGGCCCGTCACCTTTTCCAAAGTGATTGCCGCCATAACCCCCTCCTTTGACGATCCTGCACGGATCATTTATTAATTGGTCATCCGACTAATTAATCATGACATGCGGGTATTGTCAATACCCCGGGCAGCTGTTTTCATTTTTCAGGTCATGAACCCGCTGAGATCGCCTATGTCCGGCCCATGCGGGATTTTCCTCGACATCGCTTTGTTCTCCCGGCCTTCGTGCCGGGAAGGGACGTTCCGTCCCTGAAGCGGCGTACGAGAACCACCACTCCAGTACCTTCGAGGGCTCGCACAGGTTCGTCCGATCAGCGGGCCGTTATCGGATGCGTCATTCCGTTGTGGCCTGCTGCAGGGTCTCCTGTCGGCGAAACACCGGTAAAATCACCTTAACACAGGCTTTTCCCGGGGACAAATAGCTTGACAACACTTAGGCTTGTAATATAAGTGTGGACATCCAATACAGAATCAAGGGGGAAAAACACGGATGGCTGTTAGTATCAGGCTGACGCGCGGCGGCTCGAAGAAGAAGGCGTTCTATCGCGTGGTTGTTGCTGATTCCAGAAGCAAAAGAGACGGAAGGTTTATCGAGATAGTCGGTCATTTCAATCCGAAAAACCGGCCCGAGAGCATCACTCTGGATATGGACAGAATCAAGGAATGGGCTCAAAAGGGAGGTCAGCTTTCTCCTGCAGTAAAAAAGCTTTTAAAAGAAAAGGGGCAGATCATCGAGAGTTCAGACTCAAAATAAACATGTGGTGAGGGGTTATGATGAGAGAGTTAATAGAGTACATTGCCAAAGCCTTGGTCGACAATCCGGATGAAGTGTCTGTTTCCGAAGTCGAGGGTGAGGTGACCT
>DCDF01000179.1 GCA_002316295.1 Syntrophaceae bacterium UBA1062
CCATAGGCCAGCGCCGCCGCAGTAGGCTCGTTGATGATGCGCTTCACCTCGAATCCGGCTATCTTGCCCGCATCTTTGGTGGCCTGCCTCTGCGAGTCGTTGAAGTACGCGGGGACCGTGATCACCGCTTCATCGATCTTCTCGCCGAGATACGCCTCGGCGTCCATCTTCAGTTTCTGGAGGACCATGGCCGAGATCTCGGGTGCGGCGTACTTCCGGTCATCCACGCTGATGGCGGTGTCGCCGTTGTCGGCTCTGGCGATCTTGAAGGGCATGACCTGCTTGTCCTTCTGAACCTCGGCATCCTCATACTTTCTTCCGATGAGCCTTTTTATGGCAAAGAGTGTCTTTTCGGAATTCGTGATCGCCTGCCTTCTGGCGACCTGGCCCACCAGCCTCTCACCGCTGCTGGTAAAGGCGACAACAGAAGGAGTCGTGCGTGCTCCCTCGGCGTTTGGAATGACTTTCGGTTCCCCCCCTTCCATGACTGCCATGCATGAAAAGGTGGTCCCCAGATCAATTCCCAGAATCTTTCCCATCTGCTCTCCTCCTTGTAATTTTCTCCTACCGTCAGCCTGAAACTGTCACTTTCGCTGGTCTCAGCACCCGGTCGTGGATCATGAAGCCTCTTTCGACCTCGTCCACAATCATGCCTTTCTCCACGCCTTCCTTGTTTACCTGCATGAGGGCATCATGATAGTTTGGGTCAAAAGGCATGTTCTGAGCTTGTATAGGTTCCACCTGGTATTTTTTCAAGGTTTCGAGGAACAGTTTTTCTGTCATCCTCAGGCCTTCGATGAATTGTTCGTCCTCCGGGTGGAGCTCAGAGGCCGTGTCGATCGATTTGTGGATCGCGTCGTAGACCAGGAGAAAATCCTTGAGCAGTTTTTCCGTCCCGAACTTGACGATCTCCTGACGCTCCCGGGCGAGACGTTTCCTCATGTTGTCCATCTCTGCCAGCGCACGAAGATGCTTGTCTCTGTACTCTTCCACCTGGGCTTTCAGCTCCGCCAAATCATCCACCGTCTCGCGCGATTCTTCCTGAGGGCTTTCCTGGGACGCCGGATACTGGTCTGTCATCTCGCTGCCGCTCTCTTGTGAGTTTTTCCTTTCATCGTCCATCTATACATCCTCCAGTAGATCGCTCAATATCTTGGCCATGTATCCAACAAGCGGTATGACCCGCGAATAATCCATTCTGATCGGCCCGATCACTCCCAGCGAGCCGACCGGCACATCCCTGCGGTAGTATCTGCTGGCAACCATGCTGAAGTCGTCCATGCCAAGGCCCTGCATGTCTTCTCCGAGCAGAACCTTGACCCCGGCATCTTCCAAAACCCTGTTCAGGATGCGTACGATCCGCCCCTTGTCCTCGAAGGCATTGACTATGTCCCTGAGCTTGCCCAAACTTGCCAGCTCGGGGCTGTTGAACACGCTCTCCTTGCCCTGGATATAGATGTCGGGCACTCCCTCGACGCCGTCGAGTGCCGTCATGCCGAGGCCGATCGCCTTCTTCACGAGCGAGTCGAACCGCGCCTTCTCGCTCGACATCTCATGGATGAGCGAATCCCTCATCTCCTGAATGCTGCGGCCCGTAAACGTTTCATTGAGATAGTTCGCATACCTTGTCAGGAGATCTTGAGCGACATCCTCTCCCTGAACGATGTGATTGAACACCATACCCGACCTGCTCACCAGGATGACCAGGATCCGGCTTTCATCCAGTCTCACGAAATCGATCCGTTTGAACAGAAAGGTGTCCAGCTTGGGAAGGATGATGATCGACGCGTTCCGGGATATCTGGGAGAGCAGCGATGACGCCTCTTTGAGTGTCTCTCTCACATCGCCTACGGTTCTTGACATGTGGCGGGCTATCAGGGATTTCTCCCCCTTCTGGAGCGTCTTGACCTCCATGATGTCGTTGAGATAGCAGCGGAATCCTTCGGGCGTGGGTATCCGGCCGGCCGAGATGTGCGGCTGGTACAGGAACCCTATCTCTTCCAAGTCCGCCATGACGTTGCGGACCGTTGCGGGAGACAGGGTGAGCAGGTACTTCTTCGCAACCACCCTTGACCCGACAGGCTCTCCGGTGGCTACATACTCCTGAATGATCGCACCCAATATGCTCTTGTCTCGATCGTTCAACTGGTACGTCATCTTTTTAGCACTCGCCTGGTTTAACTGCTAACAATACGCTTATAGAATCTCTTCTCTTGGATGTCAATATGCAAACCGTCCTCAATTCAGGGAAGTATGAGATTTTATGATTTAATTCCCTTCGAAATGACTGGACAAAGCATGGAGATCTGATATTAACAGGAGGCATCCGGACACGCGCGATCTCACCGCCGTGACGAGACTGAATAACGTGCAAGGATACACATGAAAGAACAGGTAAGCGCGCTTCTGAGAAAGGCACTTCAAGAGCTGATGGCAAAGGGAGCGATTCCCGGGTGCGACCTCGAGTCGCTCTCGGTGAGTGTTCCCTCCCGCAAGGAGTTCGGCGATTTTTCCACGAACATCGCAATGGTCCTGGCCTCCCAGACCAAGAGACGGCCACGGGAGATCGCCGAGATCATTCAGGAGAGCATGGCCGGTCTTCACGATGTCTTCGACCGGGTCGAGATCGCCGGGCCGGGATTCATCAACTTCTCGGTGACTCCGAAGATGTGGGTCCGGGTTCTCCATACCATCCTTGAGGAGAAAGAGCGCTTCGGAACGAGCGGCTTTGGGAAAGGCAAAAAAGTTCAGGTGGAGTTTGTCAGCGCAAACCCAACAGGACCGCTGCACGTAGGCCATGGGAGGGGGGCCGCGGTAGGCGACACGCTTGCCCGCGTTCTCAGGGCGGCCGGCTTTGAGGTGGAATCGGAATACTACATCAACGATGTGGGCAACCAGATGAACATCCTCGGCCTCTCGGTTTTCTGTCGGTATCGTGAGCTCTTCGGACAAGAGACGCCGTTTCCGGAGAACGGCTACAAGGGCGAATATATCCGGGATATCGCCAGGAAACTCATCGATCTGCGGGGGGAAGAGCTTCTCGCCCTCCCGAAGGACGAGGCAATCGCTCTCTGCAGAAAATTCGCCGCCGAGATCATCCTGGACGGGATCAGGGAGGATCTGGAGCTGTTCAATGTCCACTTCGATCATTGGTTCAGCGAGTCCACGCTGTACAGGGATCACAAAGTTGAGCACACCATGGATTTTCTGAAGGATCGCGATCTGAGCTACGAGGCGGACGGGGCCCTGTGGTTCAGGACCACCAGGTTCGGAGACGAAAAAGACCGGGTGCTCAGAAAGCAGGACGGATCGCTCACCTACTTCGCGCCGGATATCGCCTATCACAAGGACAAGCTGGAACGGGGATTCCGGAAGATCATAGATATCTGGGGGGCCGACCATCACGGCTATGTCCCAAGGATGAAGGCGGCCATCGAGGCGATGGGGGCGGACAGAGACTGCTTCCACGCCCTGCTGATCCAGCTCGTCTCGCTGGTCCGTGAGGGGCAGCCGGTGTCCATGTCCACGAGATCGGGCGAGTTCGTCACCCTGCGGGAGATCATTGAAGAAGTCGGAAAGGACGTGTGCAGGTATTTTTTCATGATGCGCAGGAGCGACGCGCAGCTCGTGTTCGATCTGGACCTCGCCAAGAAAAGGAGCGATGAGAACCCGGTCTACTACATCCAGTATGCCCACGCCAGGATCTGCTCCATCCTCAGAAACGCTTCCGAGCTGGGTCATGTGCCGGATGTGTCCCGGCTGGAGGAAGATGCGCTCACAACAGGCGACGACCTGGACCTCATCAAGATGATCGCCGGGTATCCCGACCTGGTGGTCTCCTGTGCTGCCGATCTCGAACCTCACCGGATATCCTTTTATCTACTGGAGCTTGCAACTGCCTTTCATAGGTTCTATAATAGGAACCGGGTGATATCTGATGACAGCCGGCTGACAATGGCACGGTTGATTTTGGTGGTGGCAGTGAAACAGGTGCTTGCGAACGCTCTGGGTCTTATGGGGATCAGTGCACCTGAGAGCATGTAAGGTTGCTATGGCGCGAAGGCGGACACGAAAAAAACAGTCCCTGACGAAAAACGTGGCAATGCTATTCCTTTCTCTGGGCGTCCTGGCAGGAGCGAGCGTCCTTTTTTCCACAATCAGCGCCAGGCCCGAGTTCTCCTACGACCCCTTCGGTCAGCGGTGGAGGAGTCTGATGGCGAGCGATTCGAAGCAGGACACGGAGAAGACGCCGAAAACCGAAATACACAAGGGCTCCGCAAGCGGTTTCGAGTACTCGTACTGGGATATCCTTCTCCTTCAGGACAACAATACATCGAGCGCGGACGACAGCTTCAGCATCCAGATCGCCGCGTTCAAATCCCGAGAGGCGGCAAAAAGCTTCGCGGCCGAGCTTGAGAAAAAGACCAGAATCCGGTGCACCGTAGAGGATACGGGGAAATGGTCCGTGGTACGGTGGGGAAGCTTCCATACGCGGGAAACCGCCGAGCGGTACTGCTCCAAGCTCAGTGACAGGCTCCAGAGAGAGTGCATCGTCGTGAAGATGTAGCGGAGGAAAGCGTGGATAATCCTCCGGTAATCCATATCGTGGGTGCGCGTCCGCAGTTCATCAAGCTTTCACCGGTTACGGAAGCATTCAAGCGTTTTCATATTCCCTACAAGGTGATCCATACAGGGCAGCACTACGACTATACCATGTCGGATATGCACTTCGACGCGCTGAAGCTGGACGCACCTGACTACCATCTGGGGATCGGTTCCATGAGCCATGCGAGGCAGACCGCCCGGATGCTCGAAGCGATTGAGGAGGTGCTTCTGGCTGAGGAGCCGAGGCTCGTGCTTGTCTACGGCGACACGAACTCCACCCTGGCGGGCG
>DCDF01000165.1:0-8719 GCA_002316295.1 Syntrophaceae bacterium UBA1062
CCCGCGGCTTTTCGCGGGCCTGCCTGAAACTCCGCCTCCCTGCGCCCGGAGATGACTATCGAGCCCCATGAATAGTCGGGAGATTGATCATGCAGACAGCTGAGATTCGCATCCTTCTGGTGGAAGCAAATCCCCGTGACCGGCTGGCCTTCAGATCGGCGGTTGAGAGAGGAGGCATGGACTGCATTCTCGTCGAGAGCGACTGCGCGGCCTCAGCCGTTTCCCTGCTGAAAGACCGGGGAGATGCATTTGATCTCGTGGCCGCGGATGTGAAGCTGCCAGACGCCTCGGGCCTCGATTTCTTCCGAGAGGTCAAAGCTCTGGTGGATCTTCCGGCTTTTGTCATTATCTCAGGCCCCGAATCCATCGATGCAGTGGCGGAGGCGCTCAAAGAAGGATCTTCCGGCTATATTATAAAGGATCCGCAGGATTCCTGGACGGCCCTGCTGCCCATGGTCATACGGGGGGCCGTGGAACGCCGCACCGACCGCCGATTTCGCCACGAGGCCGAGGAGACGCTCAGAGATGCCCATCGGACCATGGAAAAAGAGGTGCGCAAGCGCACGGCACAGCTCATGCGGGCAAACAGGCGCCTGAAGCAGGAAATCGAAGAGAGAAAGCGCCTGGAAGAAGACCTGAAGCAGAACGAGGAGCAGTTCATGCTCTTCATGGAGCACTTTCCCGGCATGGTATATCTCAAGGACGGGCAGGGCAGATATCTCTATCTGAGCCGCTACCTGGAAGATGCATACGGGATACGGGTCGATACATGCATCGGAAAAACCGACCGGGATCTCTGGCCTGAAGAGATCTCGGGGGCCATCATGGAAGACGACCGGAAGGTTCTTGCCTCCGGAAAGGAGCTGCAGAAGGTGGAGGACATCGCGTTTGGCGATATCCGGGTTTCCTTTTTCACCCAGAAGTTCCCGATCTTACAGGACACCTCGCTCACCATGCTGGGCGGTGTTTCCATCGACATCACCGACTACCGGCGCACCGAGCAGGAGAACCGGCTCCTGGTCTCCGCTGTCGAGAATACCGCGGAGAGCGTCTTCATCCTCGATTCCAAAGGGCGGATTCTCTATCTCAACCAGGCGGGAGAGCACTCGCTTGAGACTCCCCGCAGCGATCTGACAGGAAAGCCGTACGAGATGTTCCTTACGCCGGACACCGGGTCTTGCCCGCCGCTTTCTTTGAAAGATATCCACAGCAAGCCCTGGAGAGGCACCATACAGAGAGTGCGGAGCGACGGCGCGATCAGAGAGCTCGATGTCGTCGTCTCCCCCCTCCAGGACGAGGCCGGAACGGTCACCAATTATGCCGTCATCGAGCTCGACGTCACCGAAGAACGGGCGATGCAGAAGGCCCTTGAGCGGAAACGGCGGATGGAGGCCCTGGGCTTGCTTGCAGGCGGAATAGCCCACGACTTCATCAACATCCTCCAGCCTATTCTCATCAATGCCGAGCTGGTTTCCGACATGCTCCCCCCTGATGCCCCCGAGCGGGAGTTCATCGATCAGATCATCGAGGCGTCGCGCATCGGCCGGGAAGTGACGAATCAGATCAAGATGTTCGGCTCCAGGAAAAAAACCGCGTTCAAACCAGTGCCTCTCGATGATGTGGTGCGCGATGCGCTGCACATCATCAGGCGTTCTCTGCCCCCAGCCGTGACGTTTCACCAGCGGATATCCTGCAGGGGAAGACTGGTGAGGACCGACGCCGCCCAGATATACCAGCTCCTCACCAACCTGTGCACAAACGCAGTGCAGGCCATGGAAGACGGTCAGGGAACCTTGAGCGTTTCCCTCACCCCGGTGGTGATCCGCACCGCCGTTCCTGCAGTCATTTCAGACCTTGTTCCCGGACAGTATCTGAAGCTCACGGTCAAGGATACCGGATGCGGGATGGCCCCGGAAGTCGTGGATCAGATTTTCGATCCGCTCTTCACTACCCGGAAGTCGAGATCGGGGACCGGCCTCGGGCTCGGAGTCGCGCATTCGGTGGTCAAGAACGCGGGCGGGTCGATCATTGTCCGCAGCACTCCGGGGCAGGGATCTGCATTCGAGGTCTATTTTCCGGAGCATCGCGAGGGCGGCGTGCAGCCGGTCAGGGATGCGTCCCCCCCGGCCGGGAGGCGGAAGCCCCGCATCCTGCTGGTGGACGACAACACGATGGAGCTCAGAAGCGTTCATCAGATGCTCGTGCGCATGGGCTTCCGGGTCTCCTCGACCAACGATTCCATCAAGGCCCTCGACATCTTCATGCAGTCGCCGGACGCCTTCGATCTCGTCGTCTCCGACCAGCTCATGCCGGTAATGAAAGGAAGCGATCTCGTGCTCGAGCTGCGGAAAACCCGCAAAACCCTTCCGGTCATCATCTGTTCGGGATCCGATGATGCCCTCAAGGAGCTCCGGGGCATGGCCGATCCCTTCCTGAGCCTTCTCGCCAAGCCTTTCTCGACGCAGGCGCTCCGCGACGCGATAGATCTTATCCTCGGCCGTGGGGGCTTTACATTTTCGTGAAACCGTCTTATGAGACTCACATGGACGATCGCAAGAAAGTTCTTATCATTGATGATGATAGGCTTGTCTGCAACTCTGTTGCGAACGTCGCGCGCAGCCTGGGTTTTGACAGCTCACTGGCGTTCACCCTCGAGGAAGGGCTGGACGCAATCCGTTCGGCCCCGTTCGATGTCGTATTCCTCGACGTGCGCATGCCGGACGGCAACGGAATCGATATCCTGCCTCAGGTCTGCCGGAACAGCGGCTCACCGGAGGTGATCGTAATCACCGCGTACGGCGATCCGGAGTCCGTTGAGTCCGCGCTTTCCAAGGGGGCGTGGGACTATATCGAGAAGCCGTTTTCCAAGGCGGATCTCTCCCAGCTCCTGAAGGACGCCATCCTCTACCATGAAAGCAGCACGCTCCCTCAGGCGGCGCTGGATTTCGAGAAAGAGGGGATACTCGGGCACAGCCCCGGCATGAAGAGGTGCCTGACGCTCCTGAGCAAGACGCTGTCCAATGACGCCAGCGTGCTGATCACCGGCGAAACCGGGACCGGCAAGGAACTCTTCGCTCGGGCCATACACAACCACTCGCTCCGTGCGGGAAACGATTTCGTGGTCGTGGACTGCGCCGCTTTACCCCCCAATCTCGTCGAGAGCATCCTGTTCGGCCACGAGAAAGGGTCGTATACCGGAGCCGACAGGGCACAGCCGGGCTTGATTTACCAGGCAAACAAAGGCACGCTCTTTCTCGACGAGGTGGGTGAGCTCCCGCTTTCCATCCAGAAGAAATTCCTGCGAGTCCTGCAGGAGGGGCGCTTCAGGCCCATCGGGAAGTCGAGCGAGGTGGAGAGCGATTTCCGTGTCATCTGCGCCACGAACCGCGATCTCGACGATCTGGTCGCAAAGAAAGTGTTCCGGAAGGATCTCCTGTTCAGACTCAGGTCCATCACCATCGATCTGCCCCCCTTACGAGAGCGGCCCGAGGACATACAGGACCTGACGAATCATTACCTCAAGCGGCACAGCAAGAAGTACGGCATAAAGCCCAAACGCGTCAGCGCCGCGTTCCGGGACATCCTGGTGCAGTACTCCTGGCCCGGCAATGTGCGCGAGCTGATCCACGCCCTGGAGAGCGCGCTCGCGGTGGCCCACGACAGCCCCATTCTGGTGCCCAAACATCTGCCCTATCACATTCACGTGCAGGTGAAACGCATCGCCGCTGCCCGGAAACAGGCTCAGCCCGGCAGCCTGCCGGCGTTCGGAAACCACACGCTGCCCAGCCTCAAGGATGTTCGGGAGGAGGCGGTCAGCGAGATCGAGGAGCAGTACCTCAAGGAGCTCATGCGTCAGACCAAGGCCGATATCAAAACGGCCTGCCGGGTGTCAGGCCTTTCCCGCTCGCGTCTCTACGCACTGCTGAAGCAGTACGAGATTTCCTGACCGTTCGGCGCCGCCACCCCGATCTCTTCCGCACGCGCCGAAGGCGCGGACGCTTCTCCCGCGGCACCGGCTGAAGGACGGCATGACCATCCCGATACGACCGGCCGGCCGGTACAGGCGGGAAACCAGGGGCTGATCCTGATACCGCGAAACACTCTGCGGGTTGGCATGTAGTTTGTTATGCAATGATACCATGAACATTCAGAAGCCCACATTCACCCACATCATCTCGAAGGTGAACAGGTCGTCCTCTCCCGGCCTTCCCGAGCTGCGCTCGGTCCGCACCCGGTATCTGGCCGAGGTGGAACGCTTCTATCTGACGGAGCTCATGAAGTGCACCTCCGGAAATGTTCCGAATGCCTGCAGGATCTCGGGCCTTTCCCGGTCCCGTCTGTATGCCCTTCTCCATAAGCATGAAGTCTCCCGTCACATGTAGCGGAACCCCTGTTCTGCCCCACAGGAATCGTGCAGCCGGCCGAAAGAAGTTTCCCGGGGAAAAAGCCATGGTCTGTGCGCCTGTAAACCTTGTATTATCCGAAGGTTTTCCCTTCCCCGTGGCATCTCCCGGCAGGGGCCTGGTATGTCCGCATCCAAGCCTTTTCAGGAAGCGTGCAGGAAACGCCTGTCATTCCAGACGCATAAGATCGATGCTGTCGTGAATTCTCCCATAACAAACCAATACAATTACATATTCCCGAATCCTGCTGGATGAAATCCCATCTCAAAAGAATCATCCTGCATCACAGGACAGGATGCCGGACCACAATATGATGCATGTTTTCCGGCTCATTATCTAACAGTTCGTTTTTACGGACACAACAGTCGTCCGACGACATCGGCACACGAATTGAATAGAGAGGATGACTGTTGAGAGTCATCACCGTTTCATAACCGATGGATGACCGGATCACCAGAGACACTATTTAGGAGGATTTACTAATGAGCATACACAGTGGTTCTAATACACTGAATTCAAGGAGCAATACAGTCGAGATCACCACTACACTCTTCGAGCTGATGGAAGTAATGGATGCCAGCGCAGCCGGCACTTCCAGATCTCACCTTCCCGAGGCCGGGCAAAAGCAGGCCGATCCGGATCAGGACAGACTCATCGCCATGACCATAGCAAATATGTTTTTATCCGGGAAGATCAGGTTCAAGCATCCGCGGGATATCAAAAAAACCTTCCCTGAATGGTTTGACTGAATCAGTTGGGTGGCCGTGCTGCATGGGTATGTTTTCCAGGCCTCGCCTAGGCATATACCCGTTTACGGTGCGAGAAGGAGGAGATGAATGAAGAAGCGGTTCGAAGAACTGTTCCAGTCAATGGAAAGGGAAACCGGTGTTGGCAACCCCTTGGGCCTCCGGGAAAACACGAAACAGATCCAGGTTCAGTAGTGTGCTCGTCAAGGCGGTTTCCTTGGGATACGCACAAAGAACACAATCCGATGATCCTGTGAACCTCTGTGGAAGAAGAATCATGAAGAATACAGGATCGGACTCAATATCAAGCGACCGGGCTTGCACTCGGACGCTTCCCTCGACGAAGACGGGCGAGAAAACCCGGCGAGAGCGACCGCGATTCCTGTTCCTTACTGTCGGACAGGGAGCCGGGCTCCTGGCCCGGGATGTGGAGATCTGCCTCAGGCAGGCCGGCATACCGTTCTGTACCCCTGTGGACAGGTGCTGTGTCAGGAATTTCCAGGACGAGCTCCGTCCGAGAATCATCACGATTCCCGCCGGGAAAGGTCAGGAGTTCCGCTCCGACATGAAACGCTTTGTCAAAGATGCGAACCGCAGACTCAGACAATGCCTGTCGGACAGGCGCTTCCGGGAAAAGACCGAAACGTTGCACCGGCGCTATAAAGAGAGGGAACAGACGGCTGTTCGGCCTTTCAATGGGCGCGGTCTTTCTTCCCCGGCGATCGGCCTTGACAGAGAAGACTCGGTTCGGCAGGGGCATGCCGGCAAGCTCGCTTTTCATCCGGCTGCGTCCCCGGGTATCAGCAAGACAGTGGAAAGAGACCCTGCCTATGCGGACAGGGTGCGCCCCATCGATTTTCCCGATGCATGTGCACGAGTGCGGGAGTTAAAGATACGGTGCTCAGAGGAGCTCGAATCCCGTGTGCAGAAGGCGGCACAGAGGGCGATCGCTCCTCTTGTGGCCCGGCTCAGGAAAAAATACAGGGGCTTCCCGAGGATCCTTGTCTATCTGGAGGACGTGCAGGAGGATATTCTGAAAAACCTGACCTCCTTCACTCTGCCAGCCGCTGCGGATGAAGCGCCCGACACTGCGAAAGCTTCCGCCCATATCTGCTGTGAGCGGATATTTTCACCCTATTCGGTGGCCGTGCTGGCCGACGGTTCAGCGAAAAAGGCTCCACCCGTGGTTTTTGCCCGAGACCCCGATCTCGAAGAGCTGATGGGGTGCTTCTCGGTGGATGAGCGCGGCGGTTCGCGGGTGTTCGACGCCTCTTTCGTGAAGGGGGGGCTCATCCACGAGGCCGACGGCGGGTGCCTGGTGGTGAGCGCTTCGTGGATCATCAGGAACATGCATCTCTGGGAGCTGCTCAAAAAAACCGTTTTGGAGCAGGAACTCGCCATCACCGCCTCTGTGACCAGAACGGGCATATTCTTTACGGGAAACATGATATCAGAGGAGGCCCCGCTGCAGGTCACGGTCCTGATCACCGGCAGCCTCGGCGAGTACGCCCTCCTCTCGATAGTGGACCGGAAGTTTCGCAGTCTCGTGGCAGGCCCCTGGAATCATGAGGGGCTCTCCGGCGTGAAGCCGGGAGGCGAATCGCCCGGCGAAACCTCCATGACAATACCTTCCGGATCCTTCCATCCGTCCGCCCGTACGGTGGTCCTTCAGCTCTGCACCGCGCCGGAAATCACGGATGACCGGCGTGAAGAGCACCTGTCGGGCCTGCTCAGTGCGGTACGGAAAGCCCGGACCTACGCGGGATCCGGACATATCACCGCCGAGCACATTTTCCTGGCGGTCAGGGACGTGTACCCGGCGCTTTCAACGTTCCCGGAAACGGGAATCATGCGCAAGCGCACAATGCAAACCGAGCGGAACCGGCACAAGGATGAACAGGAAAATCGAGACAGAACCCACCATATCCCATTGATGGAAAGGTAATGACTATGGCAAATAGACACGACTATTCGGAGCTTCAGCTTTATCTACGAAAAATCAGACGCTATCCCCTTCTGCTTCCCGAAGAAGAATACAAACTGGCAAAACAGTACCAGCAGGGAGATGTGAATGCAGGGCAGAAGATTATTCATGCAAACTTGCGATTCGTAGTCAAGGTCAGCCAGAAATATTTCAATAGCGGACACAATTACCTGGAGATCGTTCAGGAAGGCAACCTGGGGCTCATGAAGGCCCTTACGCGGTTCGATCCCGACAGGGGCGTGCACTTCATCTATTACGCAGTATGGTGGATCGAGGCGTCCATCAAGGATTTCATCCGGAAAAGCAGTAAAATCCGGACCGGAACCCTGCGGCACACCAAGGATCTGCTCTCCCTGGATGAGACCATAGCGGGCGATCCCAGCGAGACAGACCGGTGGGTGGACTACCTCACGGACGATTTCGACCTGGAGTCTCTCTACTCCGACCGGGAAATATCACGGCATGTATCCTTTCTCTTTCAGCAGGGGTTCACTATGCTGACACGCAGAGAGCTGTTCATCATCCTCAAGCGTTTTTATTCGGACCCTCCGGTCACCCTGATGGAGATCGGCTCCCAGCTCGGATTGAGTCAGGAAAGGGTGAGGCAGCTCCAGGTCAGGTCGCTGCAGAAGATGAAGCAGTTCCTGGAAGATCAGGAGATCAGCCCCTTGCGATCCTACGATCTCATATCCTGCGGGAACGGGGACAAGGCCTGCAGACTGGCGGGACAGTGACGGGGTGATCGTATGGGGGGCTTCCGGCGACAGCCGGAGGCCCCCCCCGCAATACCCGTTCTCCTTGGAAGGCCGACAGGCCGGGACGCATCCGGGACAGGACATCCTGCGGGGTCTATGGATTTTTTTGTACGTGCACGGGTTCTTTGCTCCCGCCCGCTCGAGCATTGCCGCATTTCCCCGCGCTTCGAGGGCTTGTCGGAGCCGGAGAAAGTGACGCAGTGAGGATGGTATGGCAAAGATCGTAACGGTCACCATGAACCCCAGCATCGACACCAACTGCCAGGTAGCCCAGGTCATGGCCGAGCATAAGCTCAGGTGCTCCCATGCGTTCCACAACCCCGGCGGCGGCGGCGTCAATGTTGCGCGCGCCATCAAAAATCTTGGCGGAGAGTCGCTTGCCCTCTTTCCCGCCGGGAGACACTTCGGAGAAATGCTCAAGAAACTGCTCCTCAAGGAGGGCATTGACTTCCGCTCTGTGGAGATCGAGGGAGAGACCAGGGAGAATTTCATTGTCCGCGAGGAGACCAGCGGAAGACAGTACCGGTTCGGCCTGCCCGGACCCCGGATGCGTGAGGAGGAGTGCGAGGGGCTGCTCAAAGCTCTCGACTCCATCGAGCCCCCTCCGGAATACATCGTAGGCAGCGGCAGCCTGCCGCCCGGGGTGCCCGTGGACTTCTATGCCCGCCTGGGCAGGAGGGCCTCGGCCATGGGAGCGAAATACATTCTCGATACATCGGGAGACGCTCTGTGCGAGGGAACCACTTCCCGGGTGTTTCTCATCAAGCCGAACATGCGCGAGCTGGGCCAGATCTCGAACAAGGAGCTCATGGAAGAGGAGGGGCTCGCGGC
>DCDF01000165.1:8839-12936 GCA_002316295.1 Syntrophaceae bacterium UBA1062
CCGCCGCTCGCGCACTCGTCGATGAAGGCAGAAGCGAGGTCGTCGTGGTTTCTCTCGGTGCAGGCGGGGCGCTGCTGGTGACCGGGCGGACATGCCGGCGAATCCACGCGCCCAGCGTACGTACGATCAGCAAGGTGGGGGCCGGAGACAGCATGACCGGCGGGATTGTCCTGGGGCTCGAGAGAGGGCTTTCGCTCGATGAATCAGCTATGTTCGGCGTCGCAGCCGGAACCGCGGCGGTCATGACCCCGGGCACCGAGCTGTGCCGGAGAGAGGATACCGAGCGGATTTACGAAAAAATGCGCAAAGGATGATGAGAAATCGCTGATTCGGGTATTATTATTTGAAGGAGTGGGTCATGAAGATAGCGATCTTCGAAGCCGAGCCGTGGGAGCAGGAGATCTACAAAAACCTTCACAACGGCAATGAGGTCCTCTTCCGCGAAGAATCACTGGATGAAAGCAATGCGGATACGTATGCCGACGCACAGATCATCTCCACCTTCATCTATTCGGATCTGGGAGAAAAGGTCCTCGAGCGCATCCCCGGATTGAAATTCATCGCAACCCGCTCCACGGGCTTCGATCATATCGCGGTCGACTACTGCAGAAAGCGGGGAATACGGGTTTCCAATGTCCCGGACTATGGGTCCTGTACTGTCGCCGAGCATGTGTTCGGGCTCATCCTCACCATATCCCACCATCTCATCGAGGCGATCGACAGGACCCGGAAGGGAGATTTCTCCATCCGAGGACTCAAGGGATTCGATCTCCACGGCAAGGTGCTGGGCGTCATCGGGACCGGGTCGATCGGCATGTGCGTCATCCGTATCGCCAGAGGATTTTCCATGGAGGTCAACGCGTTCGATGTGAAGCCCCGGGAAGAGCTGGCAGAGCGGATGGGATTTTCGTATCTCCCCATGGATGAGGTGCTCAGGAGAGCGGACATCGTCACCCTGCACGTTCCATCCAACGAAAAGACCAGAAACCTTATTTCCACCGAGCAGTTCAATCTCATGAAAGACGGGGCCATTCTCATCAATACATCACGAGGACCGATCGTCGAAGTCGAGGCCCTGCTGAAGGCCCTGGCCGGAGGCAAGATTTCCGCCGCCGGGCTGGACGTGCTCTCCGAAGAACCCCTCATCCGGGAGGAAGCGGAGCTCGTCAGATCCATATTCCAGAGAGACCACGATCTCCAGTCCCTGCTCGCCGACCATGTTCTGCTGCGCATGCGCAACGTTTACATCACTCCTCACAGCGCGTTTTATACACAGGAGGCGCTCCTGGACATCCTGAATACGACGGTCGACAATATCCGCTCGTTTGCAGCGGGGGCTCCGAAAAATCTCGTCGTATGATCCGTGCGCGCGGGAGAGCGTGCGGAGAGACCGCTCCGCGCACGTAAAAGCCCTGCACGGCGCCCGAACATGAAAATACGGACGGGAAGACCGGCCGCGGACGGTACACATGCGAGCCGCTGCGGCTCAGGGGCGATGCATCGGCGAGCGACCCGCGTTATGGCCGTGATGCCCGTGTCCCGACACAGAGGTTTCGGGGAGGTTATGAGATGCCCGAGCTGCCCGATGTAGAGATTCTCAGGCAATATCTCGAATCGACGTCCCTGCACAAGACCATCGTCGATGTGGACGTGTCCGAGCCCGCACTGGTGGAAGGCATGTCCGTCCAGGAGTTCCGTCAGCCGCTCATTCATGAGCGGATGACGGACACCGCACGCCATGGAAAGTATCTGCTTGTGAACCTTGACGGAAGACTCTGGATGGTCATGCACTTCGGTATGACCGGCGGGCTGTGCTACTACCGCCGCGGTGACCCCGAGCCGAGCCGGACACGCATACGCTTCTCGTTCGAAAACGGTTATCATCTCGCGTACACCAGCCTGAGAAACCTGGGGAAGGTGCTCCTCATCACCTCGCCCAAGGATTTCATCAGCGCCCGGCAGCTGGGTCCGGATGCCCTTTCCCAGCACATGGACTACTCTGTGTTCCGTCAGGCGATGGGCAGAAAGAAGGGGATGATCAAGCCTGCGCTCATGGATCAGAGCGCTGTTTCGGGGATCGGGAACCTCTATTCCGACGAAATCCTTTTCCAGTCGGGGGTCCATCCCGCCGAACCGATCCATTCTCTGGGAGAAGACCGGCTCAGGAAGGTCTACGCCTCTATGAAAAAGGTGCTGAGGACAGCCGTTCAGCACAGGGCGGACCCGTCCCTCATGCCCGCTCAATATCTCCTGCCGGTACGCACACAGGGGGGCCGCTGCCCGCGGTGCAGGAGCGTTTTGCAGGCCAGAAAAATATCGGGCAGAAGCGCGGTCTTCTGCCCCCGGTGTCAGCCCGAACCTGTAAAAACCAGTATGACGCCCGAAAGGCAGCCCAGGCGCCTGACATGACGGCATTCTTTTTTCTCTGCGGGCGGAGGTTTTTCAAATCCGGCTGGAAAGGACTTGTCCTGCAGAACAGGACACATTTTCCCCGAATCGCCGCTCCAGGCGCGCACCGTATCATGGTGAGACAACCTCCCTCCGTGCGACCCCCAGGGCCCGAAAGCGGGACGGGAGCTTTTTCTTCACCGGCAGGGCAGGGGGACGGTCCGGAGCCGGGGAGGGGAATCGGCGTCTGGCATGTATTTTGTAAAAACATGCCTGAATTTGAAATTTTATGTGTGAGGGGGCCTGCTGAATGGACAAACCGTTACCCGTCGGCAAAAAAGAGGGCGGCATATGAAGAAAATGCGGCCCGAAGGCCGAGACGTGCACGGAAACGAGATGAGACACAATCCCGTTTCCGGCCAGTGGGTGATCTACTCCCTTTCCCGCCGGAAGAGGCCGAGCGACATGGCCGGAGCCCGCAGTGAACGGGAAAGCCGGCCGGATTACGATGAGCAGTGCCCGTTCTGCCCGGGGCACGAACGGGAGCTCCCCGGCATAATCCTGGAGTGCCGCGGGGGGGAATCACCCTGGCGGCTCAGGGTTGTAGAGAACAAGTTCCCCGCCCTCACCCCTGGAGGCGACCTGCAGAGAAAACGGCATGGTCTGTATCTGTGCATGCAGGGATACGGGCATCACGAAGTCGTCATCGAGAGCCCTGTGCACAACCGGCAGATCCCTCTCATGACACAGGACGAGGTGGAAATGATCATCGAGGCATACCACCGGAGATATCTCGACCTCATGAAGCTTGAGCGAAACATGCTGATCGTCATTTTCCGCAATTACGGCAGCCGGGCTGGGGCCTCTCTCGCTCATCCCCATTCCCAGATCATTTCCACGGGCCTCGTGCCGGAGCATGTCCGGGAACAGGAATACCGGGCCCAGAGATATTTCGACGACTGGGGACACTGCCTGTACTGCGACCTGCTCGAAGAGGAGCTCGCCGCAGGCGAGCGCATCATAAACGAGAATCCCTCATTCGTATCCTTTATCCCGTATGCGGCCGAGCGGCCCTTCGAGATATGGGTCATGCCCCGTTCCCACAAGGCTCATTTCGGGGACGTGTCCGAGCGAGAGAAATCGGATCTGGCGGCCTGTATGAGGATTCTGCTCAGGATGCTCCGTCAAACCCTGAACGATCCGGACTATAACTATGTGATACACTCCAGCGCCAAATACCGATCGGGCGAGCCCCAGGCGCACTGGTTCCTGAAAATAAGCCCCCGGCTGACGACCAGGGCCGGCTTCGAGATAGGCTCCGGAATGAGCATCAACACCAGCCTGCCGGAAGAGGACGCGGCGTTCCTTCGCGCGGGGGGCCAGGGTGTGGCGGGAGGTGAAAAGAATGCAACACAGATATAAAATCGCCACCCTCGATGACTACCGGCCCCTTATCGGGGCATCGGCCGTGGAGAGGATCAATGAAAAGGCGGCCGCTCTGGGCGACATCCACGTCGCCCATATCAGCTCCACTTATTACGGCGGGGGCGTTGCGGAGATTCTATCACCTCTCACGCTGCTCATGAACTCCGTCGGAGTCAAGACCGGATGGCGGATCATCCAGGGCGCCCCGGACTTCTTCAGCGTCACCAAGAAAATGCACAACGCCCTTCAGGGAGAAGACATCAATCTTTCCCGGCGGAAGTGCC
>DCDF01000218.1 GCA_002316295.1 Syntrophaceae bacterium UBA1062
GTGTGGCTCACGTCGGAATCGCAGCGGTAGACCTTGCCCGGGGCGATGATTCGAACCGGAAGCCCGCTCTTCTCCATCACCCTGATCTGGACCGGGGAGGTGTGCGTACGCAGCAGGATGCCCTTGTCGAAGTAGAAGGTGTCCTGCATGTCGCGGGCGGGATGGTGCTCGGGGATGTTGAGCGCCTCGAAGTTGTGGTAGTCGTCTTCCACCTCGGGACCTGACGCCACGGTGAACCCGAGGCCCAGGAAAATATCCTGGAGCTCGCTGATCACGGTGTTGATGATATGGACCCCGCCTCTCCTGGGAGCTCTTCCCGGCAGGGTCACATCGATGCCGCCCGCCTGCGACGCGCGCTGGAGCTCTTCCAGCCTGCCGGCCAAGGCCTGCTCCATGAAATTTTTGAGCTTGTTGGACAGGGCGCCGATGCGAGGCCGTTCTTCCGGGCTGAGCGAGCCCATCTGCCGGAGAATGGAGGTCAGCGCCCCCTTTCTCCCGAGATACTTCACCCGCATGGGCTCGATATCTTCCGCTTTGCCTGTGTGCTTAAGCTCCTCGCAAAAGGACTTCTCTAAGGCTTCAAGCTGCTTTTCCATCTATGATTGAGAAACGGTCTCGACGATGTAGGAAAAACCCTTGGGATCGGTTACCGCGATATCGGCGAGCACCTTCCTGTCGAGCCCGACACCCTTGGAGTCGAGCGCATGGATGAACCGGGAGTAGGTGTACCCCCGCTCCCTGACGGCGGCGTTGATCCGCGCGATCCACAGGCGTCTGAATTCGCGCTTTCTGAGGCGCCTGTCACGGTATGCATAGCTGAGGCCCTTGTCCAGAGTCTCTTTGGCTGCCCTGAGCAGGTTGTTCCTGCCGCCCACGAAGCCCTTGGTGAGCCTGTGGAGCTTTCTCTTCTTCCTGATTCCGATAATGCCACGTTTTACTCGCATGGGTCCTCAACCTCTTATTGATTCAGATATGGCAGCATCCTCCTGACGCCGCTCATGTTCGCGGAATCGACCAGGGTCGCCTTTCTCAAGTTCCGTTTGCGCTTCGGGCTCTTCGACGAGAGCAGATGGCTCGCGTATGCCTTGTTCCTCTTCACCTTGCCACTGCCGGTGCGCGAAAACCGCTTCGCCGCACTCCTGTTTGTCTTGATCTTCATTCTCTTGCTCCTCTGCTTACTTCGGGGCGAGCATCATGACCATGGTCCGGCCTTCCGCCTTGGGCTCACTCTCGACAACGGCCAGCTCGGCCATATCGTTGCGGATGCGCTTGAGCATCTCGACTCCCTTGTCCATATGTATGATTTCCCGTCCCCGGAAACGTATCACAACCTTCACCTTGTTCCTTGCCATCAGGAACCGTTCGATGTGCTTCATCTTGAACTGGTAGTCATGTTCATCGGTCTTGGGCCGGAACTTGATCTCCTTGATGACGACGACGGCCTGCTTCTTCCTCGCGGCATGTTCCCGCTTGGATTTTTCGTATTTGTACTTGCCGTACTCCATGATGCGGCAGACAGGAGGGCTTGCCGTCGGCGCGATCTCAACGAGGTCCATGCCGTAATCCTGGGCACGGGCCACCGCCGCAGGCACGGTCATGATTCCCAGCTGCTCCCCTTCAGGGGAGATGACCCGGACACTTTCAGCGCTGATCTGATTGTTGATCCTGATGGTGTCCTTGTCTTTTCCGGTTCTTTTGTAAAAGTCCTTAGCTATAACGCCCTCCTTGGAAAAAAATTACGCGATTATGTAACCCGGAGATATGCTTATTGTCAACATGCTTTAAATCACAGGATGCGATTCGCGGATGATTCTGATGAACTCTTCGAGAGTCATGGTCTTCTGGTCTCCGCTGCGCTCGCGCACGGTCACGGTGCCCTCATCCTTCTCACGGTCGCCTGTGATGAGCATATACGGGACTTTCTGCTGCCTGGCCTCCCGGATCTTGTAGCCGATCTTCTCGTTGCGCGTATCCAGCTCGATCCGGACATCGCTCGCCCGGAGCCGGGACGCCACGTCGGCGGCATAGTCGGCCTGGGCGTCCGTGATGTTCATCACCACGGCCTGAACGGGCGAGATCCATACCGGGAACGCGCCTGCGAAGTGCTCGATGAGCACGCCGATGAACCGCTCGATGGAGCCCAGGATGACCCGGTGCAGCATGACTGGCCGATGCCGCTCGCCGTCTGAGCCGATGTAGTGTATGTCGAAGCGCTCGGGCAGGTTGAAGTCGCACTGGATCGTGGCGCACTGCCAGGACCTGCCGATCGCGTCCTTGATCTTCACGTCGATCTTGGGGCCGTAGAAGGCGCCGTCGCCCTCGTTGATGTCGTAGGGCAGCCCCTTCTTGTCCAGAGCGTCCTTGAGCGCCTGGGTGGCCATGTCCCACATCTCCTCGGAGCCCATGGACTGCTCGGGCCGAGTGCTGATCTCCATATCGTAGGAGAACCCGAACACGGCCATGACCTCGGCGACCATGTCGATGATGGCGGTGATCTCGTCGATGAGCTGATCCGGCCTGCAGAAGATGTGGGCATCGTCCTGGGTGAACTGACGGGTGCGGAGCAGGCCGTGGATCACGCCGGACTTCTCGTTGCGGGTGACATTGCCCAGCTCGAAGTACCGCAAGGGCAGATCCCGGTAGCTTCTCACCTTGGACTTGTAGATGAGG
>DCDF01000261.1 GCA_002316295.1 Syntrophaceae bacterium UBA1062
GAAGGCTCCTGGTGGGCGCCGCAGTCGGCGTTCTGCCCGACGACGAAGAGAGGGTTCATGTCCTGATGAAGGCTGGTGCAGACGTTCTGGTCGTCGATACCGCCCACGGCCACTCAGAGGCGGTGATCAGAAGCGTGGAGGCCATCAAGAAGCTCTACCCCTCGGCCCAGATTGTCGCGGGCAACGTGGTGACGGCGGAAGCCACCGCGGATCTGATCAATGCAGGAGCGGATGCAATCAAGGTAGGCGTAGGCCCGGGCTCCATCTGCACCACGAGGGTGGTGGCCGGCGTGGGCATGCCCCAGATCACCGCGATCATGAACTGCGCGCAGGAGGCCCGCAAGCACGGGGTCCCCATCATCGCCGACGGCGGCATCAAGTTCTCCGGAGATGTCACCAAGGCCATAGCCGCGGGTGCATCCTGCGTCATGATCGGCTCTCTCTTCGCCGGCACCGACGAGGCGCCGGGAGAGCGGATCATCTACCAGGGCAGGACCTACAAGGCCTACCGCGGAATGGGATCGCTCGAGGCCATGAAGATGGGCTCCAAGGACCGCTACTTTCAGAGCGACGTCTGCGAGACGGAAAAATTCGTGCCCGAAGGCATCGTGGGGCGCGTCCCGTACCGCGGGCCCATATCCGAGAATGTCTACCAGCTCCTGGGAGGGCTTCGTGCGGGAATGGGATACACCGGGTGTGCGACCATTCAGGAGCTGCAGACCAAGTCCCGGATGGTCAAGATCACGGCCGCGGGCCTGAAGGAATCCCACGTTCACGACGTCATCATCGTCAAAGAGGCCCCGAACTACAAGCTGGAGTACTGAGCAGGCCATGGGCTTTGTGCATCTCCACTGCCATACCCAGTACAGCCTTCTGGACGGGGCGATCCGCATCCATGATCTCGTGAGCAAGACGCAGTCATTCGGGCAGGAAGCGGTCGCCGTCACCGACCACGGGGTGCTCTACGGCGCAATGGAGTTCTACGACAAGGCCAAAAAGGCCGGGATCAAGCCGATCATCGGCTGCGAGATATATGTGGCTCCGGGTGACATGAGATCACGGGAGCAGATCCCGGGCATGCCCAAGAACTATCATCTCGTGCTGCTCGCGCAGGACGAGGCGGGCTACCGGAATCTCATCAGGCTGGTGTCCATGGCCCATGTCGACGGATTCTACTACAAACCCAGAGTGGACAGGGCGGCCCTCTCCGAGCTCAACAAGGGTCTGATCGCACTGAGCGCGTGTCTGCAGGGGGAGATACCCTACTGGCTTCTGAGGGGCAACGAGGAGCGTGCGAACGACGCTCTCGAGTTTTACAGCAGGACCTTTGAGAGCCGGTTTTACCTCGAGATCCAGGCCAACGGCCTGGCCGACCAGGAGACTGTGAACCCCCAGCTCGTCGAGCTGGGCAGACGCCGCGGAATCCCCGTGGTTGCCACCAACGACTGCCACTACCTGCTCAAGAGCGATGCCAAGGCCCACGAGGCGCTGCTGTGCATCCAGACCCAGACGACCCTCCACGACAAAGGCCGCATGAGCTTCGAGACCGATGAGCTCTACCTCAAGAGCCCGCAGGAGATGGAGGAATATTTCCGCTGGGTTCCCCAGGCGGTCGACGCCTCTGCAGAAGTGGCCGGGCGATGCAGCCTCGAGCTGCCCAGGGGGGAGTACTACTTTCCCGTCTATCCCACCGAAGACGGCAAGTCCCTGGAAGATCTCATCCATGAGAAGGCATGGGCCGGCCTCAAGGCAAGGATGGGCGATCAGATCCCCGAGGAGTACGCCAGAAGGCTCGAGGAGGAGCTCGGCATCATCCGGTCCATGGGATTTTCCGGTTACTTCCTGATCGTGGCCGATTACATCCAGTACGCCAAGGCGAACGATATCCCGGTAGGCCCGGGCAGGGGAAGCGCCGCCGGGTCGCTCGCGGCATACGGGCTCGGCATCACGGACATCGACCCCATCCGCTGGAATCTCCTGTTCGAGCGGTTTCTCAATCCCGAGCGCAAGAGCATGCCCGATATCGACGTGGATTTTTGCCAGAGCAGACGGGACGAGGTGATCGAGTACGTCAAGAACAAGTACGGTCCCCAGTACGTCTGCCAGATCACAACCTTCGGGAACATGAAGGCAAAGGCCGTGATCAGGGATGTGGGCCGGGTGCTGGGCATGAGCTACGGCGACGTGGACAGGATCGCCAAACTCATCCCCAACGACCTGCACATGACCCTGGACGAGGCCCTGAAGGTCGAGCCGAGGCTCAGGCAGCTCATGGACAGCGACCCCATGGTCTCCCGCCTCATAGACATCGCCCGGTCCCTGGAGGGGTTGAGCAGGCACGCCTCGGTGCATGCGGGAGGCGTGGTCATATCCGACTCGCGTCCCCTGGTCGAGCACATCCCGGTCTACATGGACAAGAAGGGCATGCTCATCAGCCAGTACGACATGAAGCGCATCGAGCAGGTCGGTCTCATCAAGCTCGACATGCTCGGCCTGAAGACCCTGACCGTGATCCAGAAGGCGTGCCAGATCCTGAAAGGGCGGGGCATCGACCTCGACATCGCGAATCTACCCCTCGACGACAAGGCGACCTACGATCTCATCAGCGACGGCGACACCTCGAGCGTGTTCCAGCTGGAAAGCTCGGGAATGAAGCAGATGCTGAAGCGGCTCAAGCCCGAGAAGTTCGAGGACATCATCGCCGCGGTGGCCCTGTACCGGCCAGGGCCCATGGACCTCATCCCCTCCTACACCGACCGCAAGCACGGAAGGGAAAAAATCGAGTATCCCCACCCCCTTCTGGAGCCTATCCTTCGGGAAACATACGGCATCATCGTCTACCAGGAACAGGTGATGCAGATCGCGCAGAAACTGGCCGGCTACTCCCTCGGAAAGGCCGACCTGCTCAGGAGGGCCATGGGCAAGAAGATCGCCGCCGAGATGGCCGAGCATCGGGGGATCTTCGTGGAAGGCGCGGTCAAGAACGGTGTGGTCCAGCAGGTGGCGGTCGAGATCTTCGACCTCATGGAGAAGTTCGCCAATTATGGGTTCAACAAATCCCACGCCGCCGCCTATGCCCTGGTGGCCTACCAGACGGCGTATCTCAAGGCGCATCACTTCCGGGAGTTCATGGCCGCGAACCTCACGCTGGACCTGGGCAACACCGACAAGGTGACCAGACACCTTTCCGAGTGCAAGGCAAACGGCGTTCCGATTCTCTGTCCGGACATCAACGAGAGCAGCTGGGAATTCATCACCACCGACGAGGGGATCCGCTTCGGGCTGGCAGGGATTAAGAATGTGGGGAGGGCGGCCGTGGAGGTGATGCTGAAGGAGAGGGAGCGGGGCGGAAAATTCACCGATATCGGGAACTTCCTCGAACGCATCGCGCTCACCAAGGTGAACCGCCGCGTTATCGAGTCGCTCATCCAGGTGGGTGCGTTCGACAGCCTCCACGCGAACCGCAGGGCGCTTCTGGAGTCGCTCGATGCGCTTCTCGATGAGGCCCAGAGGAAGGCCAAGGACAGGCTCGCCGGCCAGGAAACCCTCTTCAGCCTGGAGGAGTTCTCGGAGGACAATGCGAGCGATTCCGTCGAGCTGCCCGATATCCCGGATTTTTCGGAAAACGAGAAACTCAAGATGGAAAAGGAAAATGTGGGCTTCTACATCTCGGGCCATCCCCTGAAGCGTTACACTTCCCTGATCGAGAAATATGCAACCGCCACCACCCGGAATCTGCCGGATATCCCCGGTATCGTGATCATGGCCGGGGTGTTGAACGAGGTGAACGTCACGAGAACCAAAAAAGGCTCTCCCATGGCCAGAGGATATCTCGAGGACCTCGAGGGATCGGCCCCTGTGGTGTTCTTCCCCCAGTGCTTCAGCGCGTATCAGGATGTCATCAAGGATAACGCAGTGGTGGTGGTCAAGGCCAGGATCAACGGAACGGAAGACGGTGCGGGGCAGGAGAACGATAATCCCCAGGTGGACCTGATCGCCGAAGAGGTCTACCCTATCGACCAGGCGCAGTCGGTTCTTGCCCGCAGGATCATCCTCCGTCTTCCGCCATGCACCGGCTCAGACGATATACGGGCGCTCAAGGAAACTATCTCCGATTCGAAGGGCACCTGTCAGATTTGCTTCGAGATCAGCACCGATGAAGGGATCGTGCTCATCGATGCGGGGAGGGAGTACATGGTCACGCCGTCGCGCGATGTTGTCACCAGACTGGGAGAGCTGCTCGGCGCCTCTTCCGTGGAGCTGCAATGAGAAGCAAGGACCGGTTCGACGATATCGACAGTGCACTGAAGGAGCTTCAGGAGAGCATCGCCCGGCTTCAGCACATAGACACCACCGAGCTGGCCAGAAAAGTCAGCCTATTCCGAGAAGAGATCTATGCGGGCATCTCCCGATGGAGCAGCGTGGAATTGGCCCGGCACGGGGACCGGCCGGTGCTTGACGATTATATCGGCGGCATCTTCCATGACTTCAGGGAGGTGCACGGGGACCGGCTGTTCGAGGACGATCCCGCCGTCAAGGGAGGGCTCGCCTTTCTCGATGATGTGCCGGTCGTGATCGTCGGCCACAAGAAACGTTCCAGCGGGCAGAAAGATCACGTCAAATACCACTACGGCATGGCGAGCCCGTCGGGGCATCACAAGGCGATGAGGCTCATGAAGCTGGCTGAGAAGTTCAGGCGTCCGCTGATTACATTTGTGGACACACCGGGCGCATATCCTGTTCCCGAGACCGAGTACCGCGGACAGGCCTTTTCCATCGCCCGGTGCATATCCACGCTGGCATCCTTGAAGACCCGGGTGGTCGTCTGCGTCATCGGGGAGGCGGGATCTGGCGGCGCTTTGGCTCTGGGTTTCGGCGACCGGATCATCATGCTCGAAAACGCCTTTTACAGCGCCATCAGCCCCGAAGCCTTTTCCTCCATCCTCTACG
>DCDF01000025.1 GCA_002316295.1 Syntrophaceae bacterium UBA1062
AGCTCTTCTCCCGGTACGATCCCTTTGACGCCTATGGTGAGCATTGTGCCCGAGTTTCTGCCAAGCAGTGCGTCCATGACCGTGTCACCGATCAGGATCGACTTGCCGGGATCCTTGCCCAGGAACGAGCAGATCTTCTCTATCATATCGGGGGCCGGCTTTGAGTTCTCCACGCTGTCCGCCCCAACTACGAAATCGATATAGGGGAGGGCGCCGATGGATTCCATGTCTATCAGGGCATCGGCTCTTTTGTCATTGGTGGCGACAGCTGCGGGGATTCCCCGGGCTTTGAGCGTCTTCAGGAGATCAAGAGCGCCTCGCGCGGCCCTGACGTGCTTCTTTCGGGATTCTGAGCCGAACACTCTGTGTCCCACCTCTTCGACAATGTCATGAGCCCTGTCCCACCGGATGCCTTCCCGATACAGACAGTAGGTCAGGAGCGCGTTGCATTCGGTGAATGTCCCCATGGCCAGCAGCCCGTTGCCGTCGATCCGTGAATCGTCGACCGATATGCCAAGCGCGTCTTCGATTCTTTTCTTCAGCGCTTCGGATACAGGGGCATAGGCATGGAGGCTTGTGATGAACTCCCTGATGATCCCTACCCAGGTCGTGCTGAAATCCAGGAGGGTTCCATCCTTGTCAAAGATGACGAGCTCGGTGTCGTACGAACGGCCCAGAACGGTAATACAGGGCAAAGCTCATTCTCCTTTCTCGCGATGTCAGGGAAGGACGATTTCCGGTGCTTGAATACCATACTTCAGTGGTATATACCAAACGTTTCTAGGAGCGGGTAATTTGGGAAGACACATTCTTGTGAAACTCAGGGTTCTGGCCGGTTCGGCAGTGGTGCTCGGGATGCTCTGCGCGGCGCTTGCCGCCGGCTGTATCGAGGATAAGGGGCAGCAGCCCGCGGAATACGAGCCGAATCTTCAGCCCCTGCAGGTGCATGTGTGGATGGATGTCTCGGACGGGGCTGAATTCCCGGATAAGCTGATATGGAAAGGCATTCGGGAGGCTCATGGTCTCAGATCCGTTCTCGCCGGGCGGAAGGTGGATCTGGTCCAGGAGAATCCGGGCGTACGGACCTTCGATTCTCTCGAAGCCGTAGCAGATCTCGCCAGGGAAAAAAACGTCGAGGGCCCGATTCTCTTCAGATCTTCCCGCGTCTTCGGCTCGAACGGGGAATTTTCCCGGGACAGCGGCACGTTCATCAGCATCGTGCCATCCGTCCAAGACCTCTTCGACAAGAGTCGGGGATGTGCCATTCAGGTGGGCAGCTCGCTGGAAGAGCGGGCACGCTCTGCGGCGCTGTTCGCCAGGGCGACCCTGGGCGCCGTCGATGCGATTATCCTCCTCGATCAGGAAGCTCCTGACTCGATCGTGCTGGCGAGCATATTCTCATCCGAGATGATAAGGCTGGGTGGTTCCATCAGCGAAGTTCGCATTCTTCCGGATGGAAACGCCGATTTTGGGGACGTTCTCAGATCCGTGAAGGAGCAGAACCCCGGCGTCATCTATATTCCTTATTCGGAAAAAACGTCGATTCCCGCGATAGAGCTGCTGCAGAAGCAGGAGCAGCGGTCATCGATCCTCGTGGTCAATGTTCCGCAGGAGGAGCGATTTCTTGCACGCGGAGGAGAGAGCCTGGAAGGCGTGTATCTGGTGACCGACTATCATCCCCGGTCCACCCGGTCGGGAAGGATGCTGGAATACATCAGGCATGTTCTCCGAATTCCGGGACACAGGGGATATGAGGAACCTTTTGCGGTCCTGGGGGCGGATTCATATTTTCTTCTGTTCGATCTCCTGGAGGAGATGGAACCGCTGATGGTTGATATCAATCCGGCATCTGAGCAGGAAGACGTCGATAATGCGATCCGCTCCCGGCATTCAGGCAAGGTGCCCAGGAACCTGTATGTATGCCGTGTGGAGACGGGCCTGTTACGGGGGCCGCATCTTGAGTATATCGAGTCGGTCGATCCCTCCGGTCTCAGATCTTAGCGCTGATATTGTGGCTCAGCAGCTTGTCGGCGATCACCATGTAGTCCGGACGATAGATGCCGCTGCTTATCTTCTGCCGGGCGTCCTCGACCTTTTCGGCCCGGATGTCAGGGGCATCGAGAGCCGCCTGTCTGATGTCCTGAAACATCTTTACCTTTGAAGAAATATGGATCTTGTCCTGGATGGATATGGTGTTGTGATTTTTCTCGCCGGCTTCCCGTGTCGGGTGGGGCCGCTCGGCCGCGTTCGTTCCATATGCCTTGATTGCCTCAAGATTGGTGGTATTGTTAATTTTCATCTGCACAAACCCCGCTCAGTCCTTTCTTCAGACTATGCTCCATGAGCTCTCCGAAAAGCCGCCGGCTCGTATGCGGTGATATGGAAACCATATCCCGGGCTGATTCTTTCTCCGGAACTTCCTTATGACTGTCTCTCGATCTAGGAGAATCCGGTTTCTCATAGCTCTTCATGATGAGATTGACGAAGATGCTTTTGACCTCCATGTACACTCCTTCGCTTTCCTTTTCAGGCAGGTCTTTTACGTTTATATCGGTATGTGGATAATAAGCTTTAGAGTATTTTCCCTGCTCGTAAAATCAACCCCTTATCGGTATTTTCCGTCCTTGCCGGCGGTGCGTATCAGGCCGGAAAAAATTTCCTACAACCGTTTTCACGGGATCGCTTGAACAGTGGTTTTCCATTCGGCTGGCATTGTCGTTGCTCACTGATTGTCTGAAAGGAGAAGGTATGGATCAGGGCATATATACCGCCGCGGCGGGCGCAATCGCCATGGAGGAGCGGCTGGCTATCATTTCCAACAATCTTGCCAACATCAACACCGCCGGTTTCAAAAAGAACGCGGTGTCCTTCGAGGAATTCCAGAGAGTGCTGGACGCTTCTCTGCTTTCCCCCGGCCAGTACCGCTCCATTCCCGTGGATGTCATTCTTGGCGGTCAGTATATCGACACCGCTCAGGGTTCGTTCAGAGACACCGGAAATCCATTGGATGCAGCCATTGTGGGGGAAGGTTTTTTTGTCGTCAATACGGAGAACGGGCCGAGGTATACAAGGGCCGGAGCGTTTCAGATATCTCCCGAAGGACTGCTGGTGACACCTCAGGGATATCCGGTCCAGGGGCAGGGCGGGGATATCACCGTAGGCTCCGGGATTGTGACGATCGATTCCCAGGGCAGGATCATGGTGGACGGAAACATTGCGGATGTACTTCAGATAGTCGCTGTGGAGGATTACGCCCTGATGCGTGAAGGGAATTCACTGTTCGCCGTCAGGGAAGGGTATGTTCCGGAAATCATCGATGTGCCCGATATCCGCCAGGGATGCATCGAATCCGCAAATGTCGACCCCATCGGGGAAATGATTGGCCTCATTACCACTCAGAGGGCATACGAATCGTTTCAGAGAGTGATCAAATCCGTGGACGATGCATACGCACAGTCCATACGCAACGTAGGAACAACCGCTTAAGGAAAGGGGGGTATTATGATCAGGGCAATGTGGTCGGCAGCGACGGGCATGAATGCACAGCAGCTGATGATTGACGTAATGGCGAACAACCTGGCAAACGTGAATACCGCAGGGTTCAAGAAAAGCAGGGCCAATTTCGAGGATCTTTTCTACGCGACATACCAGGAGAGCGGAGCGCCAACAGCATCGGGAGGCACTGTGCCGGTCGGCATCCAGGTGGGAATGGGCACCCGCCCTATCTCTGTGCAGAAGATGTTCACCCAGGGTGATTATCTTGAGACCAAAGACGACCTCGACATGGCAATCGAGGGAGAGGGATTCTTCCTCGTTCTTTCGGAGGACCAGGAGATCTACACAAGGGACGGCTCGTTTAAGAAGGACAGCGACGGCTACATCGTGAACTCCCGAGGGGACAGGCTGCAGCCCGATTTTTCCGTGCCACAGGATGCTGCATCGATAGTCATAGCAAAAAACGGCGATATCACCTGCCTGTCGAGCGGAGGAGAAGTGATAGCCACCGGGCAGATACCCATTTATATTTTTACGAACCCCGCCGGACTGAAGGCAGTAGGCATGAATGCCTATGTAGCCACCGAAGCGTCAGGCGATCCCATCCAGGGAGTGCCTGGAACCGATAATTTCGGCACCATCGCACAGGGTTACCTCGAGATGTCCAATGTGGATGCCATCGAGGAGATGATCAACATGATCGTAGGACAGCGGGCGTACGAGCTCAACTCAAAGTCGATCAAGACTGCTGATACCATGCTTGGCGTCGTCACCTCCATCGCGAGGTAGAGAAAATGATGAAGTATCTGCTGCCGCTAGTATGCATTACCCTGCTCGCCGTTGAACCTTCTGCGGCCTCGGGTGTGAATGCGGTGACGCTGAAGGAAAAGGCATTCGTCTCCGGAGAATACATCCATTTGAACGATATCGCGGACATTGCCGGTCCGGGCAGAGAAAAGCTTTCTTCAATCAGCATCATGAGATCTCCTTCAGGGCCTCTCGAAATAACGCTCTCTTCAGCGTTCGTGGCGGGCAGGATCAAGGAACACACCCCGGAGCCCGTGGTCATGAACGGATCGACAAATGTGCGAGTGAGCGAGAGATATGTGGAGATATCCGGCAAGGAACTGGAAAGAATCTACCGGGAAGCGATTCTGAAAAACAGCCCGTGGGAAAAAACCGGGAATATCATGATTGAAAGCATAAAAACACCTCGGTGCTTTCGGGTGCCGGCAAAACACCGCAGCGCCATACAGGCAAGTTTTTCCTCCCGGGAGGACTTTCTGGGCTATACCCCGGCGACCCTTTCCGCCGGGACCGGTACAACCGCCGCCACATGCCAGGTGAGCGGAAAAGTCAGGGTCATTACAGAGGTGCCGGTGGCGAGGACGAATATACCTCGGGGGGCCGTGATCGCCGATGCAGATCTGGAGATGAAGCATCTGGACATATCATCGTACCCGTCCGTTGTTCGGGAAAAGAAGGAATGCCTGGGCATGCGCGCCAAGAGCACGCTTCGTGAGGGGCGGCCTGTTCTGAGGACCAATGTCGAGCAGCCTCCAATGATCAACAGGGGAGATCCGGTGTTCATAGAGGCCCGCATCGGTAACCTTCTGATACGCGATAAAGGCATAGCGCTCAAAGACGGTTTTCTTCAGGAACGCATCCCTGTGAAAAACGCCGCATCGGGCAGGCAGGTGTTTGGCACTGTTATTGCTGCATCACGTATCGAGGTTATGTTCTAGGAGGGTTTGATGAAGGTATTTCACCTGGTTGTCGTCGGAGCGGTGATCGTTTCTCTGAGCGCCTGCTCGCATATGAAGAAGCCGCCCTGCCTGAGTGAGGACGAGTTTGCCGTCCCCGTTGAAGAGTCTTCCGAAAAGGTGGTTTCACCGGGGTCTCTCTGGACGCCGAGCGCCAAATTTGTGGACATGTACAGCGATGCCCGGGCGCGTCGGATCGGGGATATCGTTGTGGTCCAGATAGTGGAAAACTCCTCCGCCAACAAAGAAGCGAAAACCGAGGCCGACAGGGAATACTCAACGGACAGCTCCATCACCGACTTGCTCGGACTTCCCCTGGACCGTTCATCGGTACTGGGATACGGGCTCACTCCTTCCGTCAGCGCATCATCTACATCCGAATTCGAGGGAGAGGGGAAAACCTCCCGCAAGGGAACGATTTCGGGCACGGTATCAGCGCGGGTCGAGCGCATCCTTCCCTCAGGCAACATGGTGATCAGAGGCAAGAAGCAAACCCGTGTGAACAGCGAGCATCAGTACATTATCATTTCGGGTATCATCAGGCCTGATGACATCAGCGTGAACAATACCATCCAGTCGACGTACATCGCGGATATGCAGCTGGACTATTACGGCAGCGGCATTGTCGGTGATCAGCAGAGCAAGGGGTTCATTGCCCGGGCCCTCGACAAGGTCTGGCCGTTTTGAGGAGAATCATGAAGAGACTGGTCTTAATATTCTTTCTTCTTTTTGCTTCCACCGATGTACTGGCCGTAAGAGTCAAAGATCTGGTGGAGATTCAGGGCGTGAGGGAGAACCGGCTGGCCGGCTACGGGCTCGTAGTAGGCCTCAATGGAACGGGCGACAAGGCGGGATCCCAGTTCACCATCCGATCCCTGGCCAACATGCTCCGGAACATGGGAATCACCGTCGATCCCAATATGCTCAAGGTAAAGAACGTGGCTGCGGTCATGGTCACTGCCAACCTGCCGCCCTTTGCCAAGAGCTCTCAGAAACTCGACTGCACGGTATCTTCAGTCGGAGACGCATCATCTCTTGCCGGAGGCACCCTTATCTCGGCCCCGCTTCACGGTCCCGACGGCAAGGTGTATGCACTGGCGCAGGGGCCTGTCTCCGTGGGCGGATTTTCCGTCGGAGGGGCGTCGGGGTCGGAAGTGACAAAGAACTTTCCCACCGTGGGAACGATCCCCGGAGGCGCTGTGGTGGAGCGCTCTCTGGATCTGGATATGGGCAGGGAGATGATTCTCGTGATGAACAGCCCTGATTTCACCACCGCACACCGGATGGTGGAATCCATCAATGCACGCCTGGGAAGTGGTGCAGCGAAGGCGAAAGATCTTTCAACGATTCAGGTGGAGGTTCCTCAGGAGTACTGGGACAGGACCGTTGAATTTATCGCCATGATCGAATCGGTGGAGGTTTCTCCCGACGTCAGGGCTCGGGTGATCGTCAACGAGCGGACAGGCACCGTGGTCATGGGGAACAACGTCAGGATTTCGACGGTCGCCATCGCCCATGGCAACCTGAGCATCGAGATCACCGAAGATCCGGCGGTTTCACAGCCCGGACCTTTCTCCCGGGGAGTCACGGCCGTCACGCCTCAGACCGGAATCAGAGTGGAGGAAGGCGGGCAGAGGCTTGTGATGCTGCCCACAGGCACCAGCATCGGCGATCTCGTCTCGGCCCTCAATGCGATCGGCGTCGCACCGAGGGATCTGGTGATCATCCTTCAATGCATCAAACGTACCGGTGCGCTGCATGCAGATCTGGAGGTCATATGATCAAAGGGATCGCGGAAATGTATCATGTCAAGGGCGCAAATCCGGACAAGGCGCTCGATCTGGCATGCAGAGAGTTCGAATCCATTTTCGCCCATCAGCTCCTGAAGACCATGGGAGAGTCGATGCCCGAAGGCCTCTTTGAAGGCGGTCTGGCTTCGGATATCTACAAGGATCTGATGTTTCAGTCCATAGCACAGGCAATAGCGGAATCGGGCGCACTGGGCATAGGCGATATGGTCAGACAGCATATGCAGGCGGGAATGATAAAGAGTGAACGCGGTGAATAAAGCGAGTCGAGAAAAGACCGAGAAATATATACATGGGGCGACCGTAGCTTCTTTACGGGCAGGAGAAGGAGATCACATGACGACAGAGACCGGCAGGGATGCACATACCATGGTGATCGAAAGGCTCGAAAGGGAAAAGGATCTGGTGACGCGCCTCACCGAACTCCTCCGCAAAGAGCTCGATTTCATTTCGAGTCAGGACGTTGAATCCCTGGAGGAATCGATGCCGGAAAAACATCAGATCCTCCGGGAGATTGCAGAAAACCGGCAGGAGTTTCACGCGACGGATGAGCGGCCGGTGCCCGAGTTTGCGGAAAAGATACGGGGGCTCCAACAGGACCTCGTCATGCTCTGGAGAAAGGCCTCGGGATACAACAACCTGTCGAAATCCTTGGTGACAGGCAGGCTTCAGGAGATCGGGCGGCAGCTCGAGGTGTTTTTTTCGGGCTGCGAAAGCGGCTATGATCGCCAGGGAAAGAAGTCCAAAGGCGTGAGCCTGACGGTGAACACAGGGGTGTGATATGCCGGGATTGAGCGGAGCGCTGGACATTGCACGGTGGTCGCTGTACTCGTCGCAGCTGGCCATCGAGGTTGTGGGGCACAACATCGCCAACGCGAATACCCCGGGGTATTCGAGGCAGTCGCTGCAGGTACAGGCCAATATACCCATAACCATGGGCCCGGGCCAGATCGGAACAGGGGTGAAGGCTACCGAGGTGATCAGGGCCTATGATACCTTCATCAACAAGCAGGTGGACCTCAAGACTTCTCAATATTATTACTGGCAGGCTCAGAACACCGCTATGGAGGAGATCGAGACCATATTCAACGAGAGCGACGAATACGGCCTCAATGCGCTTATGGGAGAGTTCTGGAACGCGTGGGGCGATCTTTCCAATAACCCCGACGGCACGGCCGAACGGGAATCGCTTATCGCAAAATCCGGCAATATGACCCAGTTCATTAACGATGTCGACTACAACCTTCGGCAATATCAGCGGTATCTCGATTCCAGCATCCAGGGATACGTTAACCAGATGAACACAATCATCAGCCAGATCGCGGACTTGAACGCCCAGATCACGAGTATCGAGGTCAAGGGGCTCATCAATGCCAATGACTTGCGTGATAAGAGAGATCTGCTTGTGGAGCAGCTTTCCGAGTATGTGGATATAAATTATTACGAGGAGGAGTCCTCGGGGCAGGTGATGGTTTATGTCTTGGGGGGGACACCGCTGGTGCTCGGAAACAGCGCCTACACCCTGGACTGCCGGCAGAATGCCACAACCGGGTTGACGGACATTATCTGGATGGACCAGTCGGGAAGGACCGTCAATATCACCGACAAACTGGAAGGCGGCAAGCTCGCCGGTTGGGTGAATGTCCGCGACACCAAGATCGACAGGTACCTCGGTTCTCTGAACAGCCTGGTGGAAGAGCTGGTTTGGCAGGTGAATTCTCTGCACTCTGAAGGCGTCGGCGCGGCGTCGGTGAGTTCCATGACAGGGACCGTACAGATCTCGGCTCTGACCGACGATCTCGGGTCCGATTTTCTCTTTTCCGACCGTTTCGTCCCGGGAGGACAGTTCGAGGTCGTAGTTTATGATGACGCCGGAGAGGTGGCGAACACCTATATCATCGATCCTGCGGGCACTACGATCGGAGATCTGATAACAGAAATAAACACCGAAGCCGCAGCCGGGGGCGGCGAGATCACCGCGTCCCTCAACGCGGAAGGTTACTTCACTATCCAGGCCAGCGGCAATCATACGTTCGCCGTCAGGAGCTCTCTGGGCGCGGAATCGAGCAATGCTCTCGCAATCATGGGAGTGAACACGTTCTTCACCTGGTCCGAGGAGTCGGGGACACCCGCTTCGGACAGGGACGACATCACGCAGACCTTTGGCGTCAGCGCCGACCTTCTGGCAGACTCCGGGCGGATCTCCACAGGCTACCTTGACAGCAACGGGAAGGTGGCCCAAGGGGAGAACGGGGTGGCGCTTGCCGTCTATTCCATCCAGGACAAGGTTATCACAAACCTGGGAGGATCGGGGAGGAACACCACTCTCGATGCGTATTACAGCTCGCTGATCGCGGAGGTGGGGGTCGATGTCCAGAATGCGCGCACCAACGAGAAATACAACGCAGCTCTGCTGGATCAGTATATCGGCAGAAAAGAAAGCATAACCGGGGTCAATCTCGACGAGGAATCCACCGAACTCCTGAAGTATCAGTATCTCTGGCAGGCCGCTGCAAAGCTCATATCGATCTGTGACGAGATGATGCAGTCGTTGCTTTCCATAAAATAATCAGGTAATATCCCCCCTCAAAAAAAGCCGTGTTCAGGGAGGCTGATTGCTTATACTCACCCGGAAAGTAGGAGAAGCCGTAGCCATAGGCGATGATATCCAGATCTCCGTGGTCGAGATCAAGGGGACACAGGTCAAGCTGGGCATTCGGGCTCCGAAAAGCGTTGAAGTACACCGGGAGGAAATCTATCTCAAGATCCAGGAGGAAAACAGGCGGGCGGCCCTTGTCTCGAAGGATTCCCTCGGGGCTGCAGAGGAGCTGATTCTGGGTAAGAAGGATTCTTGAGGCGCGGTTTCCGCAGCACTATATTAAGCACTAGAGTAAAACGCAGGAGGTATCTTTTCATGGGCTTTATCTTCCGCTTCATAAAGGGTGTAATCCTTTTTCCTTTCAAGCTCGCCAAGTTCATTCTCGCTGATGTCATTATCTTCGGAATCATCGGAGGGGCTCTGTCTCTTGTGAGATCGGTCCTGAGAGTCTTCTTCAGACCTCTTTCCCTCGCTGCGGTGGCGGGGGGCGTTCTCGTGTTCCTTTTCTCGGATGACGAGAGGAGGAACAAGGTCAAAGCGCTCATCGGCATGTAATGCCGCTGCCTTCTCCGTGCCGGGGGAGGCCGGATCTTCGGGATCAACGAAACGCCATATTCAGCCTTCTGCGACGAGTCCTGTCATACGGACAGCCGACCGCCGAATCCTCCGAACCCGGCGTCCACATATCTCGGCACATTCATGAACACCACCTCCAGGGAGATGAAACGGCCCCCTGGGCGCTCACGCCATGAGCGATGACATGGGAAAGAAAGGAATTGGAGACGCATCGGGGCAGCTTGGCCTGCTGGGAAGCCGCCCCGACGGCGTCTTGCGGTCTTATCCGACGATATACTGAAGGAAGGGGTTTGCGTAGAGCAGAATGAGCTCGATAACGAGCGCATAAATGGCCAGGGACTCGATCATGGCCAGACCGAGAATCAGGGCGGTCAGTATCTTGCCTGACGCCTCGGGATTTCGGGCGATGCCGTCGCATGCACCCTGAACGCCATGGCCCTGGCCGATGCCGGTGCCTATAGCCGCGATGCCCATGCCGATACCGGTGGCAATGGCGACCCAGCTGAAGAACTGGATTGCCTCAGGGCTTGCGCCGCCCTCCTGGGCGCACGCCATGGCCGCGAAGATCAGTACGAAGAATGCTGAAGCCCCCAAAGAAAACAGAACCTTTTTCATAAAAAATCCTCCTATCGTTTAATTTTCAGCTCCTTATTATGAAAAAGCTGGCGAGCAACCTTATTATGCCCCACCAGCCTTCATTTTCCGATGCAGCAATGAGCAGGCCGTATCATCGGATGTTTTCGGTAATCGTCCTAGTGCCCCTCCTCCATGGCGCCGCTGATGTACATCATGGCAAGCAGAGTGAACACGAAGGCCTGAAGCAGCGAGGTGAAGAGCATGAGCACCAGCATGGGAATGGGCATGAGGAAGGGAACCAGGATGAGCAGCACGATCAGCACCAGATCTTCGCCGAAGATATTCCCGAACAGCCGCATGGTCAGTGAAAGCGGCCGGGCGAGATGCCCGATGACTTCCACGGGGAACATGATCGGCGCCATCCACCAGACCGGCCCGAAGAACTGCTTGATGTATTTTGCGCCGTGGATCTTCACTCCCACGATATGGGTCAGAAGGAAGACCGTCAGCGCCATGGAAAGGTTGGTGTTGAGGTTGGCGGTCGGAGAATAGAAGCCCGGGATGATGCCGCCCAGGTTGCACACGAGAATGAAGAGGAAGATCGTTGCCATGAGCGGGAAGAAGATCATCCCTTTTTCACCCATGGTGTCCACCAGGAGGCCCTTGAGTCCGCTGATCACCACTTCGAGGAAATTCTGGAGCCTCCCGGGAACCAGCTTGATGCTGCGCGCTACGAGAAATGAGAGCAGGATGATGATGATCATGTAGAACCAGGTGAAGGTGACCTGGATCATGTGGTTGCCGTCGGTGAGATGAAAGTTCTCGTGCAGGAAATGGTAAAGAGGTTTATTGATAAAATCCAAAATAAGATACCCGTGTTCCATGTCAATCTCCTCCCGCAAATATGTAGGTGAAGCATGCGTAGCTCATGATTCCCAGAACGATTACGGACAGCCCGAGCAAGAGTCCGATGATATTCACTTTCGCAACGGCTATCAGCAGATAGAGAACGATGCCCGTGGCCGCAAGCCTGAGGAAGTACCGTTTCGCCATGAACGATTTTCCCTGTCGGGCCGTGAGCGTTACGGCCGCCTTCGCGTGCCGGTAGAGCCACTGGTAGTTGATCATACAGACGACCCCACCGACAAGAACGCCGGACGCAAAGTGCGGGCCCAGGAAAACATAACCCGTGATGCACAGCAGAAGCCATATGCCTGCGGAAATAGCCTCGATGCGCTTTTGTACCGGATCTTTACTTGCTGTTGGGGCCATCGGATTTTCCTTCGCTGAAGAACCTCATGTAAGTCTTGTACATGATCCTGAACCCTGCGAGGATACCGCCGAAGATAAACACCAGGGTGAGGATGGGTTCTGTCCCGAAAACGCGATCCAGATAGAAGCCTGCCGCCAGTCCCAGTATGATGCACAGCACCATGGCGATTCCCATGGTGCTCAGGTCAGCCACCGTCAGATACATCTTTTTCTTTTCTTTGTCGTCCATTTTCCTATGCCCCGGGTTATCGACGCCTACCCATATTACTGAATAGTGATTCATAATGCAAGTAGGTTTTTTTATAGGGAACTTTCAGTAATCATTCTGTTGGGTAACGTATAATTTATTGATATTTCAGAATAGTATATTGCCTTATTTTTATATTCTTCGGATGATCCGGGCCTGTTTTTTTCACAGTCCGGGAGGCGGAATCGAGGCTCGTGCCGGAAGATGCCGTATCTGAAGGGCTTCGCGACACTTGGGGGTTGAACCTTTCCATGAAGTCGGTGTAGGTTCTTTCACATGGACGATATCGACCGGAAAATCATCAAGCTCGTACAGGGTGACCTGCCTCTGGAGATAAGGCCTTTCGATGCATGGGCGGATGAACTCGGAATAGCACCGGAGGTGTTCGTCTCCCGGCTGGCTCTGCTCAGCCGGCAGGGGGTCGTCCGGAGCGTCAAGGCGGTGCTCCGTCACCGTCGCGCCGGTTTTTCCTCGGGGGCGATGGTTGTCTGGGCCGTACCGGAGGAACGGGTCGAGGATGTCGGCCGCATGATGGCTTCCCGCAAGGAAATCTCCCACTGCTACGAGCGGCCCGGTTTCGGCGGACACAATCTGTTTTCCATGATCCACGGCAGGACGGAAGACGATGTCCTTCGAGTCGTCGATGAGGTGGCTTCGTCGCTCGGCCTTAACGAATACCGGGTATACTGGAGCGGCAGGGAGCTGAAGAAATCATCCATGAACTATGACAGGAGGAACTCGGGTGAAGAACGCTGAGCTGTTCGAGCGGGCCAAGAAGCGCATACCGTCGGGCGTAAACTCTCCGGTACGGGCCTTCCGGAAGGTGGGAGGCACTCCGCGGTTCATCAGGGAGGCCCTTGGCCCGTACCTCGTCGATTGCGAGGGCAACAGATACATCGACCTCGTGCTCTCGTGGGGACCAATGATACTCGGGCACTGTCATCCCGAAGTGGTGGATGCAGTGATACGCCAGGCGGGGAAGGGGATGAGCTTCGGAGCGCCCACAGAGCTCGAGGTTCGGATGGCCGAGCAGATCTGCGAGGCTGTCCCGTCCATCGAGAAGGTCAGGCTCGTCAGCTCCGGAACCGAGGCGACCATGAGCGCCATCCGGCTCGCCAGGGCATTCACTTCCCGGGACCTCGTCGTCAAGTTCGAGGGATGCTACCACGGTCATGTGGACAGTCTCCTGGTCAGGGCCGGCTCGGGCGCCCTGACCTTCGGCGTTCCGGACACATCGGGCGTGCCCCGTGAAATCGCCTCCACCAGCGCCGTGCTCCCGTACAACGACATCGAGGCATTGCGTGCCTTCATGGCCGAGCATGGCGTCCGAGTCGCGGCGGTGATTGTGGAACCGGTGGCGGGCAACATGGGGGTCGTGCTTCCAAAAGCGGGCTTTCTCGAAGAGCTGCGCAGGATCACTCGGGATCACGGGGCGCTGCTGATCTTCGACGAGGTGATCACGGGATTCAGGTGCTGCTACGGCGGCTACCAGGACATGGTGGGCATCCGACCAGATCTCACCTGCCTGGGGAAGATCATCGGGGGAGGAATGCCGGTAGGCGCCTTCGGCGGCAGATCGGACATCATGGCCCTGCTCGCTCCCGAAGGCCCGGTGTATCAGGCGGGCACCCTTGCAGGGAATCCCATGGCCGTAACCGCCGGGCTGGCCACGCTCGGGATCCTCAAGCGGGAGAATCCCTACGCCGGTCTTGCGCACTCGCTGGAGGTTCTGACAGCGAGCGTGGAGGAGTCGGCTCGCTCTGCAGGCATCGCCCTGAGCGTCAACCGTGTGGGGAGCATGGCCGGGATCTTCTTCTCCGAGCGGCCCGTAGAGACATTCGACGACGTCATGGCCTGCGATGCCGCCGCCTACGCCCGGTTTTTCCATCTCATGCTCGACCGCGGGGTCTATCTCGCCCCTTCTCCGTACGAGGCTCTCTTCGTCAGCACCGCCCACACCGCGGACATGCTCGATGCCGTCGCAGCTTCGGCACGCGCGTGTATGGCTATGCTCTCAGAGAGGGTGTGACAGCCTCGCCGTCCTTGAACGCGAACAGGGGCACAAGGGGAAGAATCTCTTCCTTTGCGTCGGGGAAGGCCAGCTCGATGACCTCGCCGATGCTCTCCACGTAATGGATGGTGAGATCCTGGATGACCTCGGGCTCGATATCGCTCAGATCCTTCTCGTTCATCTTGGGCAGGATGATCTCCGTGATGCCCGCCCTTCGCGCCGCGAGGACCTTTTCCTTGATGCCCCCCACGGGCAGGATAACGCCGCGCAGGGTGATCTCCCCGGTCATGGCCAGGTTCTCGCGCACCACCTTGCCGGTCACCAGGGATATGAGCGACGTCACCAGGGTGATTCCGGCTGACGGTCCGTCCTTGGGGATCGCCCCCGCCGGGACATGGATATGGATGCCTTTTCCCTGCTGGATGGGCCGGGTCGCCCCACGGATGATGCTCAGAGCTATCCTGGCCGACTCCTTCATAACGTCGCCCATCTGGCCGGTGAGGATCATCTCGTCCTTGCCTTCCACCAGGGCCGATTCCACGAAGAGGATCTCCCCCCCGTACGGGGTCCACGCAAGCCCGGTTGCGACTCCGGGCACCCGGGTCCGATGATTCGCCTCGGGGAGATAGCGCACGGGGCCGAGAGCCTGTTCGACAAAAGACCTGTCCACCGTGAAACTCTCTCCGCCGTTTTTTGCAACCTGGGACGCGATCACCCTCAGGCAGGAGGCTATTTCGCGTTTGAGGCTCCTTACTCCGGACTCCCGGGTGTACGAGCGAATGATATGGTCCACGGCCTCATCTTTGAAATCGATGGCCCGACCGGCGAGCCCGTTGGCCTCGATCTCCTTGGGGATCAGGAAATGGCGGGCTATCTGCACCTTGTCCTCGTGAGTGTACCCTTCTATCTCCACGATTTCCATCCGGTCTTTCAGAGCCGGAGGAATGGTGTCGGTGATGTTGGCGGTGGTGATGAAGAACACCTGCGACAGATCATAGGGCACATTCAGATAGTGGTCCGTGAAATGGGTGTTTTGCTCCGGGTCAAGGGCCTCCAGCAGAGCGGAAGCCGGGTCTCCGTGAATGTCATGGGAGAGCTTGTCGATCTCGTCGAGCATGAAGACCGGGTTGGTGCTCTGGGCCGTCTTGATCCCGCTGATGATCCTTCCCGGCATGGCGCCGATATACGTCCTGCGGTGTCCGCGGATCTCCGCCTCGTCGCGCACGCCTCCCAGCGATATGCGTACGAACTTTCTGCCCATGGCACGGGCGATGGACTTGCCCAGCGAGGTCTTGCCCACCCCGGGGGGGCCCACGAAGCACAGGATCGGTCCCTTGAGATCGTTTTTCAGCTTCTTGACCGAGAGATATTCCAGGATCCGCTTCTTGGGCTTCTTCAGATCGAAGTGATCCTCGTTGAGAATGTCCTCAACGTTCTGGATATCCAGGTTGTCCTCGGTCTTCTCATGCCAGGGGAGGTCGAGTATCCAGTCGAGATAGGTCCGGATGGTGACATATTCGGAGGAGCCCGGCTGCATCCGGGATATGCGCTTGATGTCCTTGTTCACCTCGCGCTGCACTTCATCCGGCATTCCTTTGGCCTCGATATCTTTCTTCAGCTCTTCGATCTCGTCCTCGCCCTGGACGTCGCCAAGCTCCTTCCGGATAGCCTTGAGCTGCTGCCTGAGGTAATACTCCCGCTGGGCGTTGTTGATCTCGCCCTTGGCCCTCTCCGATATCTTCGATGAGAGCTCCAGGATCTCGAGCTCGTCTCTGAGCGCCTCATAGAGGGCCGTGTATTTGATGTGGAAGTCGCACTCCTCCAAGATCCTCTGCTTCTTCGCCACCGGGATAGGGAGATTCGTGGTGGCTGTGCTCAGGAGGATGGAAGGGTCCTTGAGCTTGGAGAGATTCACCAGCACGGTTTCCAGGTTATGATACGAAAGCCGTGCCAGATTGTTCAGGATCTCCCGCGTGGAGTGCGCCAGGGCGAAGATTTCCTTGTCGGGCTCGAGATGTTCCGGCAGGTAGGTAACGCGCGCCTTCAGGTACGGATCCGCCGAGACGCTTTCATCGAGCGCTACTTTCTGAATGCCGCGGATCATGATGGAGAGCTCGTTGCTCTTGGTCTGGGAGATCTTGGTGATTTTCGCCATGCATCCGATGCGATAGAGGTTGTCCCACAGGGTGGGCTCCGCCTCTCCGCCGTCTTTCATCCCCACCGCCACGACAGGCGAGTCGCCGGCATAGAGTTCCTTGACCAAAGAGATGGATGATGGGTTCGATACGATCAGGGGAAGAAGACCCTCGGGCATCAGCACCGCGTCTTTCAGCGGCAGTATGGGGAGAATCTCGGGGTATTCCTCAGCGGCGGACGTTTTTTCTTCTGTACTGGTCTTAAAGATGCTTTTTATCCAATCCATGTGATATCAGTAGGTTTCCTTGCCGTGTAAGTCAATCAGCTCTGACGAGACCCATCGATCATTGAATGTGCGGGCAGATCCGTATCAGGGGAGATCGTGGTGTTCTCAATCATGCTGCCGTGTCTGATGATACTCCTGGCTCCGATACATGAGTTCCTGATCCAGGTATTTGGCATGATTCTTACGCCCGAGTCAATGGTGCATTCTCCCAGGATGTAGACATGTGGCCATATCTCGACATCCTGACCGATGCGGGCGAGCGGGCTGATCCACACGCTCCCGGGATCGACGAAGGTGACGCCGTCGTCCATGAAGGCCCGGTTGACCCGATGCTGCATGACCGCCGCCGCCTCGCTGAGCTGATGTCGGGAATTGATGCCGTGGGCTTCTCGGTAGTCGGGTGCCTGATACGATGCCGCGAATCTCGCCATGCGCACGATATCGGTCAGGTAAAACTCCTGCTTGGCGTTGTCCGGCGACAGGCGGTCTACCGCGCTTAAGAGGAACGACTTGTCGATGATATAGACCCCGGTGTTGATTTCGTCGATCTTTCTGTGCGCCTCATCTGCATCGTTATGCTCGACGATGGCCGTCACGCGGTTCTCCCAGTCGCGCACGATCCTGCCGTAGCCGGAGGGGTCGGGCATGCGGGCGGTGAGCACGCCAATGGGGGAATGCGACGCGCGGTAGGCCTCGATGAGGGATCTCAGGGAGGAATATTCGACCAGGGGCATGTCTCCGGGCAGGATGACGACATCCTTCGCATCGATTTTTTCCAGGGCGCCGCGTGCCATCAGAACCGCGTGGCCGGTCCCCAGCGGCGGGTCCTGGACGACCTGAGCGACGGGAAACTGCTCGAGGTAAGGGCTGACAATCTCTCTACCGTGTCCGACGACGCAGACGGCGGCTGCGCCCAGTTTCATGGCGAGGCGGACGGGATACCAGATCAGCGGCAGACCGAGAATTTCATGCATCACTTTCGGTTTTGCCGATTTTAATCTCGTGCCTTTCCCTGCGGCCAGTATTATGGTACAAATCGATTGCATTGTGCTGTTTGCTATCACAACCAGGGGCTGAACGCAAGAGATGAGGATTCACGCCTTCTCTTCTCTTGTAAAATGGGTAGGTATTTGTTAAGACGGCTTTATCACACAGGGCCGCATTGAGAAAGGAGTGGGCATCTATGGTCTTTGAATGGATTTTCGGGATGTTCTCCAGTGATCTTGCCATTGATCTGGGCACTGCAAACACCCTGGTATACGCCCGCGACAAGGGCATTGTTCTTTCGGAGCCCTCTGTCGTTGCAGTGAAAATGGAGCATGGCGGCGTCAACCGGATCGTCGCCGTAGGCACAGAGGCCAAGAAGATGCTGGGACGAACGCCCGAGAATATTCAGGCCATCAGGCCCATGAAAGACGGCGTGATCGCGGATTTCGAGGCCACCGAAGCCATGCTGAAGTATTTCATCACCAAGGTTCATCAGCGGAGGCTCGGCGTGAGGCCGCGGGTCATCATCTGCGTGCCCTCGGGGATCACTCAGGTGGAGAAAAGGGCGGTCAAGGAATCGGCCGAGGCCGCCGGCGCGAGAGAAGTGTACATCGTCGCCGAACCGATGGCTGCCGCTATCGGAGCAGGGCTCCCGGTGACCGAGCCCATCAGCTCCATGATCGTGGACATCGGCGGCGGAACCACCGAAGTGGCGGTGATATCGCTCTCGGGCATCGTATACACGAACAGCGTGCGCGTCGCCGGCGACAAGATCGATCAGGCCATCATGCAGTACATCAAGCGGGAGTACAATCTGCTCATCGGCGAGAGGACGGCGGAGATCATCAAGATCATGATCGGCTCCGCCGCTTCCGACGAGGTGGAGAAAACAATTGAGGTCAAAGGCAGGGACCTGGTTGACGGCATACCGAAGATATTCACCATCAGCTCCGAAGAGATCCGCAAGGCATGCCAGGGCCCGATCAGGACCATCATCGACGCCGTACGGGTGGCTCTCGAGCAGACGCCGCCCGAGCTGGCGGCCGATATCGTGGACAGGGGCATTGTGCTCACGGGCGGAGGGGCGCTCTACAGAAATCTCGACAGGCTTCTCAGAGAAGAGACGGGGTTGCCGGTGATCATCGCCGAGGATCCGCTCTCCACCGTGGCAAGGGGCGCAGGGAAGCTTCTCGATGATATCGATCTCTTGAGAGATGTGACAATTCCGAGTTGATGGGACGCAGTGGTTCAAGGGTTATCCTACTCATAGGTGCAGCAGCCCTGATCCTTGTTCTTCTCTCCACCGGACAGTATAGCTCATCCTCCCTCGGCATCAGTTGTGTTCGCGAGGGATACGGCATATTCGAAAAGGTCATCCGCTCGCCGTTTTCCTTTATCGCAGGCATCTGGAACCATTATATATTCCTGGTGAATACCAGCCACGAGAACGAGGCTCTCAGAAAGGAAATCGACGAACTCCGCGTCCGGAGCATGAACCTGGAGGATATCAAGAACGAGAACCAGCGGCTCAGGGCCATGCTGGAGTTCAAGGAAGCCTTTCAGGATTTCTCTCTGATCCCTGCGAGCGTGCTCTCGCAGGATATCACCCACGTTTTCAAGACCGTCCTCATCGATAAGGGCTCCCGAAGCGGGTTTGGCATCAATACGCCCATTCTCAACCCCAGCGGGGTGGTAGGCAGGGTCATAGCGGTTTCGCCCCATACCGCCCAGGTCCTGCTGATCACCGACCCGAACAGCTCCATTCCAGCCCTCATCGAATCCTCCCGGGTCAAGGGGATCGTCAAGGGCAGGGAAGAAAGTCTGTTGAGCCTTGAGTACGTGCGAAGCACCGAGGAGGTGAACGTCGGAGACTGCGTGGTCACCTCCGGGCTGCTCGGCATGTTTCCCAAGGGGCTCAAGATAGGATATGTGCGGGAGGTCAAGAAGGATGACCGACAGATCTTTGCGAAGATCATCCTCGAGCCCTGCGTGAAGATGGAAAAGATCGAGGAGATATTCGGCATTGCTCAAACTGTGGAAGTTTCAGATTAGCCTGTTCGGGATACTGTTCGCGGTCATCCTTCTGGAGGTCTCCATCATTCCGGCCGCCTGGGCACCCCTGCGGGTCGATTTTTTCATCGGGATGATCATCGGGCAGATCATCTTTGTCCCCTTTTCGCAGGGGTTCCCCTTCGTGATCCTGGGATCCCTCATTCTTCAGGCCTTTTCCGGAGCCAGACTCGGCCTCATTCCGCTGCTCTACATTTTCACGTTCATGGCCATCGAGGTGCTCAAGAACCTCATTTATCTGGAGAACGCATACATCCAGGCGTCTCTCGGAGTGCTCTTCTACTGCCTGATTGCAGCGGCCACGGCGTTTCTCACGGATTTCGCATACCTTAAGGGAATCACTGTGCCTCTCGTCGTGGGCGCTTTACTGACCGGTTTTGTAAGCCCGATGATGGCATACGTCGTCGGTCGACTCCAGATGGCATATGAATTGGAATATGAATAGTACGAACAACATACCGGGTCCGCATATCGACGACGACCTGAAGTGGAAGGCGAAGATTTTCATGGCCTTCATATTCTGTCTCTTCACTGTCCTTCTGCTGAGACTTCTGAACATGCAGGTGTTCAAGGGCTCGTACTACGAAGGCCTTGCCCGCAACAACCGGATACGGATCATCAGCATACCGGCGCAGAGGGGGCAGATCCTCGACAGGAATTTTGAAGTCCTCGCGGACAACCGGCCGGCCTACAACCTCATGGTGATGCCGGAAGACGTCTCGGATGTGTCTTCCATTGCAGGCAGGCTGGCGGAAATACTGGAATGCGAGGAAGCTGAGATCATCGAGAAGATCAAGGAGGGGAAGAAGAGACCCTACAATCCGGTGGCGCTGGCGCGGGACATCAGCTTCTACCAGATGGCCAGTATCGAAACACAGCTCTACACGATGCCAGGGGTATCCATCGACGCCACGAGCGAGAGGGATTACGTGCTGAAGGAGCTCAGCGCCCACGCCCTTGGTTTTCTCGGCGAGATATCCCGGAGGCAGCTCGAGGCGTTCGGCCCCAAATCCCCGTACGCTCCGGGAGATCTCATCGGCAAATCGGGGGTGGAGAGCATCTGCGAGGAAACGCTTCGAGGGACCAAAGGGGTAAGGATCTTCGAAGTGGACGCCCTGGGAAGGAAGATACACGTGCTGGATGAGAGGGCCCCGGTCCCCGGGAAAGACGTGGTGCTCACTATTGACAAGAGGCTCCAGCTCGCCGCATGCCGGTCGCTCGGCGGGCGGGCGGGCGCGGTGGTGGCGATCGCGCCGTCTACCGGAGAGATTCTGGCCATGGTTTCCTCTCCCAGCTTCGATCCCAACTTGTTCTTGAGCCCTATGACACCGGAGACCTGGAAGGAAATTATCGAAGACCCCATGCATCCTCTCGAAAACCGGTCGATACGCGGACAGTATTCACCTGGATCCGTGTTCAAGGTGCTTATCGCAGCCCTTGCGCTGAACAGCGGTTTCGTCACACCCGACGACAAGGTGTACTGCCCGGGTTCGTACAGTCTGGGCGACAGTACATTCAAGTGCTGGCGCAAGGAAGGGCATGGGCACGTCGATCTGGCGACGGCGCTTACACAGTCATGCGACGTATATTTTTATGTCCTGGGGGAGAGGCTCGGCATCGATCGGATATCCTCGTTCTGCCAGGACATGGGGCTGGGCAGACCGACAGGCATCGAGTTCAGGGATGAGCTGGCGGGTCTTGTGCCCACCAGGGAATGGAAACAGAAACGCTTCAAGGAGCCCTGGCAGAAGGGGGAAAGCGTCATTACCGCCATCGGACAGGGGTTCACCCTGGTGACCCCGCTGCAGATAGCCAAGGTCATGAGCGGCATCGTGAACGGCGGCAAAGTCATCACACCGCGGATACTGGCATCAACCCAGATGACGCAGGAGAGGAATCTGAATATCCGTGAAAACGAGCTTGCAGTCATTCTGGAAGGCCTGAAGGCAGTGGTGGAAGCGGACAGAGGCACAGGCCGGGCAATCAAGGACCCGCGGTTCACCATGGGAGGAAAGACCGGAACCGTGCAGGTGGTGAGGGGATATACCTCCAAGCTTCCCGATCAGTCCGACCTGCCCTATAAGATCAGGGACCACGCCTGGTTTTTCGGGTTCTCTCCCGTGGAGAATCCCGAGATCCTCGTGGTGGCCATCGTGGAACACGGGGGCAGCGGCTCGGCGATAGCAGCCCCCGTGGTCAGGGATGTCATTCACGAATACTATGTGTCGAAAGGTGTAATCGATGAGCAGGTATGCCAGGATAACCGATAACATCGACTGGGGGCTCATCTCCACCGTCATCGGGATAATTTTCATCGGCCTGCTCTGTCTGTACAGCTCATCGAGAGTCACCAACATCGCCATCTTCTATAAACAACTCACCTGGATCCTGATCAGCGTGCTGGCCATGATCGTTGCTTTTATCGTGGACTATCGGGTGCTGCTGCGATCCGCCTGGCCCCTGTACATTCTTATGGTCTCGGGGCTCATTCTGGTCCTGATCATCGGCAGGGAGATATCCGGTGCGCGGAGGTGGCTCTCGCTCGGGCCCCTTGGCATACAGCCTTCCGAGCTGGCCAAGGTCATCGTGATCATATGGCTTGCCTACTGGGGAGAACAGAAAAAGCATATCCAGGGGTATGGGATCAGAGAGCTCGTCACGCCGGCGTTATTCATTTTCATTCCCGTGGGGCTCATCCTGATAGAGCCGGATCTCGGCACAGCCGGGATCGTAGCCCTCATTTCCTGCACGCTCCTGCTTCTTCTGGGGATAAAGAGGTCCACCTTCATCAGCCTGCTCGTGCTCGCCCTATCCGGCATGCCTTTTGTGTGGTACTCGCTCAAAGATTACCAGCGCCTGAGGATCATTTCATTTCTCGACCCTTCCCGCGATCCCCTGGGAAGCGGGTATCACGCAATGCAGTCGAAGATCGCGGTCGGTTCCGGCGGCCTGTTGGGAAAAGGATTCCTCGAAGGCACGCAGACACAGCTGAGGTTTCTGCCCGAACATCACACGGATTTCATTTTCTCCGTCGTGGCGGAGGAGTGGGGGTTCGCAGGTTCGGCTCTGCTGCTGCTTCTCTACGTCACGCTCGTGACCAAGATCATGCAGATAGGCTTCAAGGCGAAGGACCGCTTCGGCACCATGATCTGCTTCGGTATCGCTGCATACTTCACCCTGCACCTCTTCATCAACATAGCCATGGCGATCGGGATTTTTCCGGTGGTCGGAGTGCCTCTTCCGTTCATCAGCTACGGAGGTTCCTTCATGCTCATCAACTGGATCTGCATCGGTCTGGTTCTGAATATTTCCTGGAGAAGGTTCATCTTCTGACCCGGATCGGGACAGGAGCCTGTACGGAGATGAAGACCCTTGCCGGGCCCGCACCGATCAGATGGTCGCCCTTGCCTGCTTCAGTGATGGATCCGTGCGCTTTTACAGGGGTGTCACCGGCTCGCAAGCGCCTCTTCGACGTCCGCGTATTCCCGGGAAGAGATGAGATCGTACATGCGGTTCACACGAAGGCATCTTCTGACGCCGCTGTTCAGTCCTGTAAAGGATATCGGGTACTCCGAGGCGTCCCAGCGGAGGATGAGATCGAGGAGCATTCCCAGCCCCGCGGAATCTATGAATTCGACCGTCCGGAAGTCCACGATCAGGCGTGCTGCGGGTCTCGAAGAAACGAGCGCGCCGATGCGCCGGGCGGAGTTGGAATCGACTGAACCGGGAAGCGTCAGGGCAATGAAGTCAGAGCCTGCTCTTCTTCCATGCTTTGTCACGATCTCGCTCCTGCACATCTTCAGGTAGCCGTGAGGAGTAACGGCGCGTGCATACTGATGAAGGAAGATGGATGGCCCCATGAGGGCGACCATCTTGAGGATGCTCGCCACAGAGGGTCTGCACGGTCGTGTACGGAAGTTTCCCAGGTCGTACGGACCGCCTCCCGCATCGAATGCACGGCCGATGCCTATGGCGAGAGGCGCCCGGATGAGGCGCCTGTTTTCATGGAGCCACAAACCCTCTTTCAGGCTGCCCATGGCCACGATCAGGATATCCGCCCCGGATGCGTTGATTCTCTCCGCGACCCCGCTGTCCGCAGCCCAAGCCGGGGTTTTTCTCCAACCGGTGCGGACGGCTGGGGCATCCCATCCTGCCGCTGTCACATCAGGATACTGTTCCTTGATCCTGGCTGCAGTATCCCGGGCGTCCCCATCACCCAGTAAAAAGATGGATTTCCCCCTCGCCGAGGCCTCCAGGATGATCCGGTGAACGAGATCAGCACCGGCAGTGCGTTCTTTCAGCGTCGGACCGAGAAACCTGCTCGCCCGGATGATGGGATCGCCGTCAGTCATGACCATGTCCGCCTGTCTGAAGACGTTCAGGAGCACTGCGCTGCGTTTGGCGTCAAGGCTCAATTTCAGAGTTCCTGCCAGAGAATCCTCATTCAGTGTGCAGGCGTATCTCGGCCTTCCATCACGACAATGGCGTTCCATGAGATGGAATGCATAACGTACCGTTTCCTCCATGGTGAAGCTGTCGGCGGGCACGCCCGAGATGATGAACGGGGCTCTTCTCACGGGCGATGGTGTCGGAAAATACCGGTCGGCTCCTGAATACCGGGGCATGCGCGCGGAGCGTGGGCTGCAAGGGCGGCCGGGCGGTTATCGGGATGACTGCCGGTATTTTCCATAGCCGTCTTCGGTGACGCGCCCCATGACGACGAGACGCCGGATATGTTTCGCGACCATCTGTTCCTCTCCGAACTTCAGAATCCTGTCCGGATGGAGGCGGTAATCGATTCCGTAAATGGGAGACCTTTCCACGATTTCCTCAACGCCGATCCATGAATCCTGCGGGATGAGCGAAAGTATGGATTCATCCCGTGCGTGCAGCACTGATGCGTATGCCTTGAGCCGCTTCATGAAGTGGGGAGGCTTTACGGGCCGCGCATGGGAAGAGATGTAGGTCTCCACGGGAAGCCTCATGATCAGTTCCAGCGATCGTTCGAAGCGTATGATGTCAGACTCCGGGTTTCCATACCAGGGGCCGAACGGACTCAGATCGATATCGAAGCCCACAAGAATTTTCCTGTCCGGCTCCCACATACAGTAGTGATCCTGCAGATGGCCGGGTGTATGGATCGCAATGAAGCGGTTCTCGCCTGTGGAAAACTCGGACCCTTCGCCGTATTCAGCGGTGAAGGAAAAATCCCGGAAGCCGGTGAGCGGCAGATAGGTCTCTTTCCAGAGCGCTGCAAGATCGCTGCTCACGAATCTCGATGCAAGCCTGTCGGCCGCGGCGATACTGCCGGAACCCTGGCGGGGCACGGAGACCTCAGAGCCGCAGAGCTCCTGCAAGAGCCAGGTGCCTGATGTGTGGTCCGGGTGCGAATGGGAGAGGACCACGGAATCGATCTTCAGGGCCGATCCCGCACGTCTGATGATATCGAGCCCGCAGCCGGAATCCATGAGAAGGCTCGTTCGGTCCAGGATGCAGACTGCATTGGAAAAAGGAGAGCGGGCGCGGTTGTTTCCCTGGATCACAAAGATCGTGTCGGTGACCCGCGATACCCTGGTGCCGAGAGAGCCGGATATGTCCCTGTGCATATGATTCGCCACTATAGACATATCCGGACCGACGGGTCAACATTCCACCGGGATCTTCTTCCTCCGGACCGAGAGCTGTTGATTTACCCATGAATGAAAAGGTATAGACAGGGCATGGCAAGACATGCAGGAATGAGACTCCAGTCCTTTGATCTGGCGCTGATCGCCGCGCTTCTGTTTTTTGCAGGCTTCTGGTGGATGTTCGGGGTGTTCGACTCGCGGGACCCCTCGCAGGTGCAGATATATACCGCTCAGGGGCTCTATCGGGAGGTTCCTCTGAGGCAGGACGGGAAGATAAGGGTTCCAGGCCCCCTGGGCGAGAGTATGGTTGAGATTCTCTCAGGCAGGGTCTCCATGGTCTGGTCTCCGTGCCCGAACAAGCTCTGCATGCACGCCGGCGCGGTGAGCAAGTCGGGAGAGAGCATCGTGTGCATCCCGAACCGCGTCTCGGTCGTCATACGCTCCTCCCCGTCGGGTCCGGATGCGGTTTCCTACTGAAACACGTCCTCCTCGGGATCCTTGCCCCTCGGTCCGTTCCGGAGTGCTCATCCGCTGTAACGTCTTGCGAGCCTTTTTTGGGTAAGGCCTTCGATGAGCTGCCCGAGCAGATCTTTTTTCCCTTCCAGCAGAGGATTTCCTTTTGCATACTCGTCCAGGAAGAGCTTCCGGTCTCTGCAGGGAATCTCCCTGGCAAACGACGCGTTCAGATAGCTCAGGTTCTTCGAGATAGTGCGGATGCCCGGGAAGCGCCTGCGCCCGAGCCTGTCGAGGTCGATGAGATAGATCGTATCACGGCCGACGAGCAGGTTTTCCCCTTTGAGGTCGACAGGGACGAATCCCATTTCATGGATTCTGCGGATGAATCCGGCGGTCCGGAGAATCAGCCCGGCGCCGCTTCCCCGGGTCTGGACGTATCTGACGAGATCGTATGCGTCCACCCCTTCGGTTGCTATGTAAGAATCCATGAGAATGCCGAAGACTCTCTTCTCACAGGCGAAAATGACGGGCGGTGTGGGGAGCCCGCAGTTCTCCAGCATGACGGCTCCCTCGAAGGCCCTCCTGACCCTGCTTTTCCTGAAGAGGTTCTTGACGGCGTCCTTGAAACCCTTGAAGTTGTATCGTTTGAGAAAGATCATCCTGCCGTTCATCAGGCCCGACTTGACAAAGGTCGTTCTGGAGCTGTTCAGGACCGTGTCCAGTGCGGTTTCCATGAAACGGGCCGGATCGGACGCCTCAGGAGGGATCACGCCCTTTTCCGGAACGAACCAGGTGTAGCCGTTGCTCCTGATTTTGCGGTACACGGGAGCCACTTTCTCGAGGCCCCATTCGCCGGGCATGCCCACGAGGTGCCAGAGCAACAGCGCGGCTGTTCTCTTCAGCCGCTTCCTGCCGCGGGGGGTAACCGCCGCGGCGAGCCCTCCGAGCATCTCTATGGAGAGCTTGAGGATTGTGAAAAGATACAGCAGTGCCGCCTGACAGCCCGGGCGGTGCTTGAGAAAGAAGCGGTACATGGACCGCCGGTATTCCACCTTTCTCGCCGTGTCGAATTTCCTGGCGCTCTTCCCCTGATGATGCACGATCTCGAGTCCCGGGAGATGCCAGATCTCGAACCCGGCGTCGGAGGCTCTCTTGCAGAAATCGGTTTCTTCCAAATAGAGGAAATATCCCTCGTCCAGGAGCCCGATTGTATCGATGACCTGTCTTTTGATCATCATGCAGGCGCCGATGATCGAAGGAACCCTGACCGGACGGGTGAACCCGGAACGCTTGCTCGGATATGCCCCGGGCAGAAGGATCTTGAGCAGTGACTTGTTCAGAAACTCGGTGAGAAGGTTGGGAATAATGTCCACGGAGTTCTGGGAGGAGCCGTCCGGGAATATGAGCTGGGGACCGGCTATGCCTGCCCGCTCGTGTTCGTCCAGGAAGGAAACCATCTCGGATACGATATCCGAGGTGAAGCAGGCATCCGGGTTGAGCAGGAGGACCATGTCTCCTTTCGATTCGCGGATGCCCCGGTTGACCGCCCGGGCGAACCCCAGGTTCTTCCCGTTTTCCAGGCAGCACAGCGCTGGCCGGCCGTCATATCCAAGCGCCTGTGCGGAGTTGTTCACCACGATGATCTCATAGGGCACGCTCACGAACTCACCAATGGATGCAATACACGCATCCAGCAGCTCATCGCGTCCCATTGAGACGATGATGATGCTCAGCCGGACCGGCGCTTCCTGCGCTGTACGGTAATCTTCCATGACGCTACCATACCCCAGGATCTCCTCGCTGTAAATCACAGGGAAAAGGGGGGCGCCTCGATTTTTTTTGGGGAAAAGCAGGCGGCTTTTCCATTCTCACCGGCCTTGCGAAAAATGCGGGAATGGCATACCCTTGGAATCATGGACATCCTGATCGTCAAACTCGGAGCTCTGGGAGACGTTGTGAATACCCTGCCGCTGGCGGTCATTCTCAAAACACACCTCAATGCGCGCATCCACTGGATAACGGAGCCGCTGAGTCTTCCGCTTCTCTCCCGGCACTCCCACGTGGACCGCACGATCCTTCTCGACCGGTCAAATATATGGAAATCACTGCCGGAGGTGATCAGGGCGATCAGGAGACAGCGATTCGACCTGGCCCTTGATCTGCAGCGGATCGCGAAGTCGTCGCTCATATGCATGACGGCATCCGCCGACAGGCGTCTCGGCTTCGATGCCGCCAGATGCAAGGAGATGACCTGGATCATGCCCTTCGAGCGCATTCCTCCGTCAGACCCCGGGAATCACATGGTGGAGCAGTATCTGGAGTTTGCCCGATACCTGGGTGCCGAGCCCGGTCAGGCGCAATGGAACATCCCGGCCGGCGATGCGCCGCCGCGCGCGCTTCCCCGGAACTACATCGTCCTGAACATCGGTGCCACGAAGCCCGCCAATCGCTGGAGCGCCGAGGGGTTTTCCCGGCTGGCACGCCTGATCGAGAAGAAGTACACGATCCAGTGCGTGCTCACCGGAGGGAGGCAGGACATGGAGGCCTCCGCGCGGATCACGGCCATGGCGGGAGTGCCTGTCATCAGCCTGGTGGGGCAAACGAGCATTCCCCAACTCATCAGCGTCCTTGCCGGGGCGAAAGTGGTGGTGAGCTGCGACACCGGGCCCATGCATCTGGCCGTTGCACTGGGCCGGGAGGTCGTGGCCCTGTTCGGCCCTGCCGACCCCAGGAGGACGGGACCATACCGGGGACAGGTGATCCGCGCGGACCTGCCGTGCGCGCCCTGCAACCGGAGGACCTGCAAAGACCCGGTGTGCATGGATGCCATCATGCCCCAGGACGTGCTGGAAAAGATCGAGAGATCTTTCTAGGCGGAGTCCCGCCTGGCGGGCCACCGCTCGATCCTGTCCCCTTCACCGGTGCAGTAGATCACGTCGCTGCCCCTGGAGAGCCTCCATACCTTTCTGAAGATGTCTTTCGGGTCTTCACCGGTGAGAGAGCAGTATGCCTTGAGAAACGCCATCCGCATCGTCCTGCTGACATGAAGCGGAATGCTCGTATTGAGCTGCACCAGATTCCGGAGCCTTTTTGCCTCCGGGATGCTCCTCATTTGCTCAACCCGGTCGGTATCCAGGAGGAAAAACCGGATGGTGTCCGCATCCGCCTTGATATTGCAGGCCTTGAGGTCTGCGTGATAGACGCCTTTTTTGTGGAGCGTCCCGATAAGGGCTCCCAGAGAGGCTGCGAGCTCCCGCTTCCGGGTCAGGGACATGTAATGGTAGTCACTGCTGCTGAGGAGGCGGTCCAGATCCGGCTGATCCAGCGCCCGGGTGACGAGCATGCTCCCCCTGTCCGGGAAGATGATCACGGCCACCGGGTCCGCCACCGGGATATCATTGAAGAGCAGGGTCAGCGATCCTTTCCAGGACCGCACCGCGTAAGGCTCGGCCGGGGGCCGGGCTTTCCTGTACGACTTGACGCAGTATCCGCCCACCCTGCTGAGCTGGGTTTTTTCCTGGAACTTGTAGAGATGAACGCCTTGGGACACCTGTGCGAGGTGGCAGGCTATCACTTCGTCGAGATCAGGCGAGTGCTCCCGGTTCACGAATGCCCGAAACCGGGAGGAGAAGACCGCCCGGGAAAAGCTTCCATCCCGAAGGCTTCTCCTGACCCTCCGTCTCACCCGCCCTCTCCCGAGTGTTCGGGACCGTGAGCGGACCTTATCCCTCAAAGCGCCGATGTCCCCGATTCCGCAGACCTGCGCGAGATAGGGATCGAGCTCCTCGGCCGGAATGTCGAAAGCGCTTGCCACCTGTGCAAAAAGGGAGGCCGCACGACCGGAGGTCATGATCCTACAGGGGGATATCTCATACGCGTCCACGAGAAAGGGGCTTCCGTTGCAATCGAGGATGATGTTGCCAGCGTGCATGTCCGTGAAACAGTAGCCCTCATTGAGGAGCCGTACGCTCATGTCGAGCATGATCTCGATCTGTTTTTCCCGCTTTTCCTCATAAAGCGCCTTTGCAGGGAAGACGGCGCGGGTGACCAGTGCGCTCTCGCTCCCCGCGCGGACATGGTTGTTCACCGCGGGAGCCGGAAGGCCGGAATTCCGCAGGCGGGCAAGCATCCGGGCTTCGTGCAGTGTACGGGGGTACAGGATGTTTCTCAGTTTTTCTGCAAAAGTCCGGGGCGAATAGATCTTGACATAGTACTCGACCTCTCCCTGCCTTACGAGGCGGTAGATGCTCCGGACGGACCGCTCGCTCACGAGCTCCCAGGAATGCCCGGGGAACATTGACGAGAGGCGTTTGCGTATGGTCTCCATCCGTCTTCACCACTCCAGGATGCGGGTGCACGCATCCATAACCTCGTCCACCGCCAGGCTTCTCATGCATTCGACTTCCTCACAGGTTCTGTCGAGGTAGCAGGGAACGCACGACATGACATGGCGCACCACCTCGCTCCGTCTGTTCTGAGGGCCGACGAGCGCAGGGTCGGTGGGCCCGAACAGCGCCACTACGGGAGTGTCGAGAGCAGAGGCAAGGTGCATCACCCCGGAATCGATCCCCACAAACAGACTCGCCTTCTTCAGCAGGGCTGCAAGCTCGCGAAGGCCGAGCCTGCCGGTGAGATCGACGACCGGGACGGCACCGCCCCTTGCATCGGACTCGACTCCGCGGGCGATCAGGGCGTTGCTTTCCTTCGTGTCCCCCGCGCCCACCAGCACCGGGGTCAGGGCATAGCGTTCATGGAGACGGACGATGAGACGCGCAAACTTGTCCTCATCCCACGCCTTGGCGAGCCTCCTTGGCGAAGCGCCGGCCGAGATCACCACATAAGGGCCGTCCAGGGCGATGCCGCGCTCCAGCGGATCGATGGAAAGCAGCCCGACATAGTCTCCGGCCGTTCGGGGAACGCCCAGGCGTTCGAGAAGCCGGGCATTGCTCGGCCAGCAGTTGTGTCGGTCGACACTCTCCCTGACATCGAGCGCCAGATCCCACGGGAAGTGCTCGAATCCCGCCTTGGTGCCGGCCCCGCTCACTGCGGTGAGGATGAGGGCTCCTTCCGAGCGGGGCAGACATATGAGGAGATCGTACCTCTGCTTGCGCAATTTCCGTGCGAGACTGACTTTCTGTGAAAATTTTTCGGGTTTGGGAATAATCTCGTCCACCAGCGGAGATTCCGCCAGGAGCTCACCGAGAGAGGATTTCAGGACCGAGTGGATCAGGGAATCGGGGTATCTGTCTCTGAGAGCCTTGAGCAAGGGCAGGGAAAACATCAGGTCGCCGATCTGGTTGAGATGAATGACACAGATCCTCATATCGCCTCTTTACAGAAAGAAATTGTTGTCCTGAACCACCTCGATCTCCGAGACATCCCGCGGGGATTCGATGAAGCGCTCGATCCACCAGTTCACATGGTGGTAGAAGCAGACCACTACGCTGCACTCCCTTCGGGCGTCGAAGCTTCTGATGGATGCATCGAGGCTTGCCTGGGTCCGGCCGAACATCTCTTCATCGAGGTATCCGTCGTCGCTGGCGATCCGCCCCTGGGGCACTCCCCGAAATGCCGGGCAGTGGAAGACGCCCGACGGTGCCAGCACGGTCCGGAAAAACTGCGAGTGGCAGGTGACGGGCTGGTTTTTCAGCTCATGGAGTTTTCCGTCCATCATCGCCTGGAGATTGACGCTCTTGAGGATCTTCATGTCGGGGCCCGAGCGGGCTTGAGCCTCGAGGAGCGATTCCCGTATCCCGCTTATGACCCTGGCCTCCCTGGCCGGGTCCGGCGGGTCGAACAGGGACTCTTTCCCGGACCCCTCCAGCCTGAGCAGGCAGGGTTTGAACGAGATGTAGTCAAAGGAGTATTCGCGGGCCTTCTCCACGGCCTCGGGCACCTCGCCTACATTCGAGGCCAGCTCGTGCCCGCCCATATGGATCCCCTCCCACACGATTACGTAGGAGTAGCCGAGCGAGATCTTGGGGTTGGCCTTCTTGACCCGCTGTGCGTTCCTCAGTATTCCGCGGAGCGTGATCCCGCCCGCCGGCCGGTGAGACTTGTGAAATGTATCCTCCCTCGCGGCATCGAGGGAGAGACGCAGCCAGTCCCCTTCCTGCAGGAGGTCCGCCACCGCTTCGACGCGCTCGAGCCGGGAACCGTTCGTTGCGATGCCCACCTGAAGACCCCGGTTCCGTATGAACCGGACGATTTCTTCGAAATCCCGGTGGACGGTCGGTTCTCCGCCCCCGATGAGGATCACCGAAAGCAGTCCCTTTTTCTGGAGGGTGTCGATGCTCTGTTTGATTGCATCCAGAGAAAGCGTCTCGCCGGTATTGATGATCCCGGAATCGACACAGTGGGGGCAGCGGAAGTTGCATGCCGAAGTAAGATCCAGATTGATGGAGACGGGGCCGAACGGAGGAAGTTCAGCACGGTCGTCGGATCTTCGTACCGCCCTCTGCCAGGTAATGTATTGCCGCAATCGTTCCACCACGGATTTCTGACGAAGTTTTGCGCTGAAATCATGCTCTCTTTCCCGTAGCTTCTCCATATCATCCTCTTTCCTGCACGATGCATGCATCATATATCTGCTTGAGCTGAACGGTCGTTGCAATAATATGGTCTCTGCCGATCAGGGGCTCGCGCCGGGCGGCGCATGACTGCACAAAATCCCTCACGCTGAGCTCCAGGGGGTCCGTGATCGGCAGCCTCCTGTCTCCCAGGCACAAGCTGATCCTGTATGTTTCCATATCGATGAGCCGGTTCGCGATCCTGCCGCCGAATCCGAAGGAAAAACGGCGCGGCTGCCGTTCTTCCTGCACGAGAACGATGGACGTATCACAGTCGCCGGATACGGTGGAGTAGGTGAAGCCAATCGACATCTCTGAGCCTTGCCCGGAGAAGGTCAGAGCGGAAATCGACCCTTTCCCCAGAGCGGTGTGGAGAATACTCAGGGCGTGGGGCACCGAGTCGGGAATCATGTCCACCCCGGAGCAGACCGGGGAAAGGCGGATGGAGAATCTGCGCGCTTCCCGGGGCGCTATGGAGCCACAGAGCTGCTCATAATATGCGAGGCTGAACGGCCACTGGGAATTCATGGCTATTGTCAGGCCCTTCGCGGCGGCCTGCTCGAAGACCCGGTCCAGCTCACCGCTGATATTCCTCATGGAAGGGTCGAAAAACGGTTTTTCGCAGAAAACCGACAGGCCTTTGTCCAGGCAGGCCATTACAAAACGGTGGTGGGTGTCTGCAGGTGAGGCGACGGCGACCGCCTGGAGATCTTCACATGACACCATGACTGCGAAATCATGGTACGGCCTGGCGGATATGCCGTATTTCCTCAATGCCCGGCATGCAGAAGACGATGTTTCTTCCGTGGTGCCAAGGACGCAGACCACCTGAGCACCGCTTTCCTGGAAGTATTTCGCTATGTACTCACCGATGCCGTTTTCCGATCTCCTGGCACCGATTACGGCCACGTTCATGGGGTCTCATTATCACAGATTCCCCCTTTGTCAAAATTAAAGCTCTACTTTCACGGATCTTTTTGGTGAGATATCTGCCAGGGGTCGCACGTTGCGGCCGCGGCCCTTGAAAGGCGCCGGAAATGGCACATTGGTATCTCATCTCCCCTGCCGGAGACAGGGGATATCCTCTTGGGGATGCGCCGAAGAATGCCTTGACGGCGCAGGATATATCTCTTAAATCAGAGAGATTGCTTTTACTTTTTCGCAAGGTGGTCGTATGGATGGAAAAAGGAACAGGTTGATCGTCCCCCTGACACTGGCGGTGCTCGTCTTTCTCGCAGGCCTTATCCTCGGCTACTCCATCTGGGGCTCGCACCGGAATGAGAAGGTGGACTACAAACAGGTGCTCCGTGAAGCCGTCGACTATATCGTCACTCTAGAACACCGTAATGAGAAGCTCAGCGAACGGGTCGGTGCGCTCGAGACCGAGCTGGCTGTCGCCAGCCAGCGGCAGCAGGAGAACGCCGAGCAGCGATCGGGTGAGATCGCGTCTCTCAGACAGCAGCTCAATGCCCTCCGGGACGAGAATCTCGCGCTCCGCTCGAGGCTTCAGTCTCTCTCCCAGGATGCGGACACCGGCGGGGTCTGCCCGGTTCCACAACAGGGAAGCCCCGGCGGGTGAATTTTCGGGAAAACGGTTTTCGCGTTCAGGAGCCGGACATCTTTTCAATGAAGATCTGCGCAAGCACCGGGTCGAACTGCAGGCCTTTGCAGCGGGTGATCTCCAGGAGGGCCTCTTCCGCGGTCATTCCGGCGCGGTAAGGCCGGTCAGAGGTCATGGCGTCGAAAGAATCCGCAAGGGCGATGATCCGGGACAGATAGGGGATGTCTTCACCCTTGAGCCCGAGGGGGTACCCTTTTCCGTCGTATCGTTCATGATGGTGCCTGATGATCTCCGTCTCCTTGGCCATGGGAGGAAGCGGCTTGAGAATATCCGCTCCGATATCCGGATGTTTTCTGATGACGGCGTACTCCTCGTCGGTGAGCCGTCCTGGCTTCAGGAGAATATCGTCCGGAATTCCCACCTTTCCGATATCGTGCAGCGATGCCGCAATGTAGAGGGTGTCCCGCTCTTCCTGTGCGAGGCCGAGTGCCTGGGCCATGGTCATGGACAGAGAGGTGACACGGGTCGAGTGCTGAGAGGTGTGAGGGTCGCGGGCATCGAGTATCTTCGCCATGCTGTTGAGGGTCGAGAGCATATTCTCGTAGAGCCCCTCGTAGAGCGCCACATTTTCCATGCGCTCAGCGGACCGGTTCAGGAGATACAGGATCTTCCCCTCCTTTTCCTCTCCCAGCTTCGAGGACGAGACGATATGCAGGGCGCCGAAAACCTGGCCTTCGATCATGAGGGGGAATATGGTCTCGAACTTGTCCAGCAGCGCAGAGCCCGAGTTGTGCTTTCTCACGATATTGCCCAGCAGCAGTTCGGCATCGGCCGGCATCTCTTTCCCGCTCAGGGTATCCACGAGCTTATTGTCTTTTCTGCTCAGGGGGAAAAAGGCTACCTCGGCCTCCTCGAGAATCTGCTTCGACACGTCGACGATGGCCCCGACAAGATCGCGTATGCCCTTGAGGCTGATGATCTTCTCCGAGATCGCCTGCAACGAGATGATCTCCTCGTTTTTGTCCTCGAGCTGGCCCACGAGGTTGTCGATGAGCCGATGGAGATGGAGTGCGTCGGAGAACCGCCTGTTCTCCTCCAGAAGGGACTTCTCGCGTTTCACCTTGTTGAGCAGGAGCTCGATCTGCCGCACTTTGAAAGGCTTGGAGATGAAATCGGAAGCGCCGCACTTCATGGCGTCGATCGCAATCTCCACCGATGCATACCCGGTAATGACGATAATGGGCAGTGACACGTCCCGGGCCTTGATTTTTCTGATCAGTTCCAGCCCGCTCATATTGGGCATGACGATGTCCGTGAAAACGCACAGGTATGGCCCGGAGTCCAGCATGCCCATCGCATCCATTCCGTCGGCGGCCGTCTCAGACCCGTAGCCGAGTTCATTGATCAGCGCGGAAATGGTACTGCGTATCCCCGGATCATCGTCGACGATCAGCACCTTGTCATGCATCATATGATCCTTTTGAGAAGCTTGCCCTTGTATGCACCGAATTCTTTGTCGGAAATCAGACCATCGGATTTCAGCTTGCCCAGATATTCGATGGCGGCAAAGGCCTTGCCGGCCTCGAGGTTGCCCTGAAGATTATTCAGATCAGGGATGTCCTGGAGTTTTTCCCTGCTGATCTCCTCGATCCTCTCCTGCAGCATCTGAATTTGTTTCTGGAGCGCCTTCACCATTTCCATGGTGTCCCGGCGCTGGCGGAAGCGATTGATTGCACACCTGATCTCCTCGATGTTGAACGGCTTTTTGATGTAATAGAATGCGCCCCTGTTGACCGCCTCGATGGCCGAGTCGATGGATGCGTAGCCGGTGATGATCACAACCGGTGTGTCGATCCCCCGGGAGTTGAGATCATCGAGCAGGTCGAGCCCGGAAATTCCCGGGAGCATGAGGTCCGTTATGATGAGGTCAAAGTCGTGCCGTTTCAGATCCGCCAGAAACTTCTCCGCCCGGGCATACCGTCTCGTCTGGATATCTTCTTCCTTGAGTATCTGCTCGATGAGGTCCAGTATCTCGTCATCATCGTCGATGATGGCTGCGCGCACGTGATCCATGCCCTCATTTATCGTAATCGGCCGGTATTAACTTTAGTGATAACAGTTGCGTTGACCAGAGGGAATGCGTCCCTCCCCAACGGAGGGCGGGCCGGCCGGGAGCCGGTTACTTGTTGGCGCTCGCCATGCTGCGGATGGCGTTCGTGTGCTCGGAAAGCGACCGGGAGAAGTAGTGGGACCCGTTGCCCTTGGACACGAAGAACAGATACTTGGTGTCCGACGGCCACAGAGCCGCCCGGATGGACTTGACTCCGGGGTTGCATATAGGCCCCGGAGGGAGCCCGCCATACAGGTATGTGTTATACGGGGTGTCCCGCTTGAGGTCCCGGGAGAGGATCTTCCGGCGGAATCCGTCGATACCGTACACGGCGGTCGGATCTGACTGGAGGCGCATTTTCCGTTTCAGCCGGTTGTGAAAGACCGATGAAATAATGGGCTTCTCCGACGACATAACCGCCTCTTTCTCGATGATAGAGGCCAGAGTCACCACCTGAGCCACGCTCATATCCAGCTCATGGGCCCGCCTGAGCATGTCGTTGGTAAAGACTTCGTGGAACCTGTCCACCATCTTGCCCATGATTTCCTTCGGTGTCATATGAGGGGCGAGGTAGTAGGTATCCGGATAGAGAAATCCCTCCATCGAGGGGACATCGATGCCGAAAAACGCTGTGGTTTCTGGATCCTGTGCGCTGAGGAAGAATTCCTCCCTGGTAAGGAGCCCTGTTTCCGCCACAATGGAGGCGACATCGAAGATGGTGCACCCCTCGGGAATGGTGACCCGGTATTTGAGCGTTCTGCCCTTGAACAGGATATGCATGATGTCCATGGGGTAATGCCTTCCCTCGAACACGTATGTGCCGGCCTGGAGGTGGGTGACCTTACCGGTGAGGGTGGCGATGATCATGAACATGGATGCATCGGTGATGATGCCTTTAGCCTCGAGCTGGCGGGAAATTTCCCATGCGCTGGTCCCCGGACTGATTTCCACGAGTAGAGACCGTGGGGGGCTGGAGGGGGTGGTGATGAACGTGTAGGTGTGGGTGACGGTCAGGATCGAGACGCACATGAAAACGACAATGATGGTATAGAGAATGGTCCTCACCGGCATTGGGCCTCCAGATAATCCTGAAGAATAATGCCGGCGGCTATCTTGTCGACAATGTGCCTTCTCTTTTTTCCTTTTACTTTCAGCCTGATAAGAAGATCGTGGGCTTCGCTCGTGGTGAGCCGCTCATCCCAGAGCTCAACCGGCACGCCCAGGAACCGCTCAAGCGTCTGCGCCCATTCTTTCACCTTCAGAGCGCTTTCCCCCAGACTGCCGTCCATATTGACGGGCAGACCTACAACGACCTTCACGATCCCGTAATCCCGGACGACCTTTCCGAGCTGCTTCAGGTGAGAGCCGTCCCCGCGTACAGGGATCGTTTCCAGGGGATGAGCCATGGTGCCTGATGGATCGCTGATGGCTACCCCGATTCGCCTTGTCCCATAGTCAACGCCCATGATGCGCATGTCCCCGCTACCGTTTATGGATTTCCCGCGAGTGGATTTTCGCTCCCCTCATGTGGGGGCATAGATAGAGTGATAAGGGGAGCCGAGTCATCTGCAACTGAACAGCTGTTTTCTCCACCGGCCTCATGTTTTCTCGGCATGCTCCTGTTTTTTGCATGGATCATGGTATCGTAACTCCTCTACATACTACAAACTACGGGCGAAATGCAAACCCGCAGGCGGATCGAGCCCCGGCACGCCTCGGAGACGGCCTTTCACCGCCGTCTATCCGGCGGCAGGGGAAAGAGAAAAGACTTCAAGATCTTCCTGAGTCGCGCGGTTGGTTCCATGTCTTGTCTTTCCCGGGCCGCAAGAAATACATCGACACCTTATCCCGATTCTATAGAGCATCGACGTGAGGAGCCTGAAACAGGGCTCTTACTTCCAGTGAAACTCTTTCACTTCCACCTGGAACGAAAATCCCTCCCGGGCGGGCCTGCCGAAGAAGGCTACGGCGAAGGGAATATCGGGGGAAGTGGATAGGACACCCATCGTTTCCGGCTCGGCCGAGAGAAGCGTCTCGATATCCGAGCCCTTCCGCCGGACGAGTTCGGCGGATTCAGGGATGATTCCGGCATAGGCGTTCCTGCTCTCGATGAGGTTGTTGTTCCTGTCGTACACCCGCGCCTGCACCATCACCGACTTGAGCGGCTTCGACGTGAGCTTTCGAATGATGCCCTTGACCACGAGGACCGCTCCCTCGTTGTTGTTCACGAACATCTCGTAGGTGATGCTCTCTTCGGGTATGGCGAAGAACGGCCCTCTCTCCAGAAACGTCTGGTCCATGGCCCCGGGGCTCTTTCTGAAGATGGGCAGGCTGTCTTTCATAATCCACAGCCCGATGCCGGCGAAAATGAGGACGAGAAGCAGCACGGAAACGAGAACACGGAACACCGGGCTCTTCCCGGTCTTGCGGCGCATCGTCTGCTCGCTCTCTCCGGCGACCTCTTCCCCGGCTCCGAGAATGGAATCTATCTCTTTGATGACTGATTCGGGCTGGATCTCTCCCTGGACTGATTCTTTTCCGGAAGGCTCGTCACTTTCACTGCCTTCGGAGATTCCTTCGGTGAGATCAGCTGCCAGGGAAGCCTGTGAGAAATCTTCCTCAATATGCCTGTCCTGAGTTCCGATGATGCTGTCGAAATCCTGCTCCAGGGGGCCTTCTTCGGCCACGGAGTAGGAAAAGACGTGTGAACATACGCTGCAGCGCATCTTTACGGTCTTCTTCGGAAGAGCGCTTTTTTCTATCTTGAACCGGCTGCGGCAACTTGGGCATTCGACAACTGTCAAGGGTTGTCCCTCCTGTCGCTTGGTTCGAGTACGTATATATCGGGAAGCGTTCGGTAGCTTTCGGCAAAATCAAGCCCGTATCCCACGATAAAGCCATCGGTGATGGCAAACCCGTAATAGTCCGGCTCGATGTCCTGAGTTCTCCGGCACGTTTTGTTGATCATCGTACAGATCTTCACCGAAGCAGGCCCCTTTGCCTGGAGGTGTTTCTTGAAGGCGACAATGCTCTGACCAGTATCCATGATATCGTCCACGATCAGAATATGCCTGCCCTTCACGATATCCCCGGTTTCGTCGATGATCTTGACCTCGCATTCGGGGCGGTCCGAAGATCCGTAGCTGGAGAGGCGGACGAACTCGATCCTCACCGGCAGATCCAGATGCCGCACCAGATCGGACACGAACATGAAGCCCCCTTTCAGAATGCCGATCACGAAAAGCTCGCTGCCCTGGTAATCGGCGGTAATCTTTTTTCCCAGTTCCTCGACCTTTTCTGAAATCTGACTGTTCGAAAAGAGGACCTTCATGGGGTGAATCTATATCCTATTGAATGGGGGGTGTCAACGCAGTGTTCGGAAAGATTGATTGTTTTCATAAGATAATCATCGGTTTACCAGTTGTTCGCCTGCCCGGGAAATAATCCCGGAGAAATGGGAATGCGAGCCGTATTCCAATGTTTTTTCATGATGAGCACGCCTTACCGGTGAATACTTGAATGTCGCGGTACTTTTCATTATAATGTCAGCGTTCATGAAAACTTTTACCCGGGATGATGTCTTCCCGGCTGACGGCGTCGAGATCATGGAAGAACAGCGGGCCTACAAAAGAGCCAAAGTGAATATGAAAGTCGCATACCGCGATAACGGGTATGTCTACAAGATGGGCAGGGTGATCGATATCAGCAGAGGCGGTATGCTCATTCTCACCGATCACCCACCGGACGACCTCGACGGGTATCTTATCGCGAGCATCGATGCCGAGGAATTCGGAAAGATCATCTGGGTTCAGGGGCGCATCGTCAGAAAGACGGAATCCGGAATTGCGGTTGTTTTCACCCGGTCGGACGACAAGGGGCTGGATATGCTGCTCTCCTATCAGGGAATCCCCTTTTAGGCACCCGGCGCCCTCCCGATGAAGAGCACCGGGCGTTTCGTTCTCTCCTATTCGACACCTGCGGCGAGGAAATTTTTGCGTATGGGTCCCCTGGAATCCATGATCAGCGCCATAGAGCTCCTGTCGAGCGACTGCAGCACCAGAGCGGTCCCCTGATACTCCTTCATCGCCATGTCTTTCCGGTCCGCAGGGCTCTCTTCATAAATAGTAATGAGCGAACCCTGCTCGATCCCGTTCTCCTTGCCGAGGTCCAGGAATACGAAATCCAGATAGCTGCTTCCGCTGATGCCCCCGTAGATGTCGATCACCCGGCCGCTGTGTTCAAGAGAGGGCTCGCTGATCTTCAGCGTGAGGGGCTCCAGACTCTGGAGGTCGTCGAAGATGATATCTCCCGACCGGACTTCCTGGTTTGAGTAGACCACACTGGCCTTGTACATGTCCTTCGATGCGTCTTCCACCCGCGCGACGGCGATGGCCTTGTAGAGATATCCTACAATCTTTTCATCGAGATTCCTGATATCGGCCACCTTCGAGACAATGGTTACCCCCCGGCTCAAAGTCAGCCCGGACTCGGACTTTATGAACACGTTCTCGCTTCTTGAGGCCAGGTCCCCGATCTCGAGCTTCTTGGATACATGCCCGGACCCTGTGAGTATATTGGGGCTGTAGATGTAGGTGGAATACCGCGGAGAGATGACCACGGATTTTTCCTCTTCCCGGGCGATCTCCTGAGGCGTATAGACGACCGGCTCGGCCGGCGCTTCGATGCGGTCGTTCTGCTGATCGGCAGGAATGATGGTGATGGTCGTTTTGCCGCCTTTTCTGGAGATGACCACCCTGTCATTGGGAAATATGAGGTGGGGGTTGGTTATGTCATGATTGTTCGCCCAGACGAGAGGCCACTTCCATGGGGTTTCCAGGTATGTTCTGGTGATATCCCAGAGGGTATCGCCCTTTTTTACGGTATGCACGGTATCGTCTGCCCACAGGGGCGCGAATGCAAAAAAGACGGCAAGAAGGCCGATGAAGAGAGAGGCTGTTTTTTTCAACTCAGTTCCTCCTTTAAGGGCGGCGTTATTTGAAAACACTATCGGCGGCATCACCGTGATTCTTGAATCATTGTTGCATCCGAAATCGCTTTGCTATACATCATAATCCATGATGTTCAGAGACCTCTACCAAGGCGCTCATCTGTTTGTCGCCGGGATACGTGTCCATGAGCACCTCCACGGCAGGCCCCCGACTCTTGCTGGCCTCGCCCAGATTCTGAAGGTGTCCGAGGAAGAGCTCTCGCTCGT
>DCDF01000210.1 GCA_002316295.1 Syntrophaceae bacterium UBA1062
TGCCGTGGCGGGAGAAGAACTCTCGTACCCCTTCCAGCCGCGAAGACACACACCAGTGGGTGAGCACCACGCCCTTGCCCCTGCCCGTGGTGCCCGAGGTGTAGAGGATCGTGTACCAGTCTTTCAGCGCAACGCCGTCCCTTCTCTCTTCGAATGCCGGCCGGTTGCTCTTTTTCCACTGCCTGCCCTGTTCCATGAGGTCCCACAGCCCGATGGTGCGCTCGTCGCGAGTTCGATAGCCGAAGTCCATCACGATGATCCGCTTCAGGGCGGGGAGCTCCCCCATCCGCGGCAGGATCCTTTCCAGATTCTCCGATGAATCCACGAACAGGTAGCGGCAGTCCGAATCGGAGAGGATATGAGCCACCTCGCCGAAGGAGAGCGTGGGATAGATGGTCACACTCACCGCGGCGCAGCTCGCGATCGCTATGTCGGCCTGGGTCCAGTAGGGGCTCGGCCGGGACATGAGCCCGATACGCTCCTGTCTGCTCAGCCCCATGCTCAACAGGCCGCACGCGATGTCCTCGACGCGGGAGCGCATCTCGGTGTAGGTGAAGCGGCCGTTGTTGTCGCCGTGGTACAGCTCTGCGTTGTACCGCTGGGCGGGCCGGGAAGGGAAAGAATCGCAGGTCTGGTAGAAATATGCCGTGACCGGCCGGAGGTTCTGGGTGTGCTCTTTCACGATGTACTCCTCGGGTGCGCGAAGATTGTCCATGTGCATGGGATTTCTGTACCAAAAAAAACGGCCCGGGATCAATGCGAAATCCCGGCGGCTCTCGAGAGGAGACCCCCGGGCCCTGACTATCCCTTTCTCCCGAGGGAAGCTCACACCATTTTACAAAGCATCGCACCTTCGGTCAAACAGTCGAACAACAACGATAATGCGAAGCGAACATACCCGTACATGGAACAGAGATTTTCCGGCGCGTGCAGCCCTTTCTCTCAAGGGCTGATATTTTCCTCACCGGACAGAGATCCTTCTCCTTCTCGTTTCATCCATACTGATATGCAGCAGGGTGAACACCGCAGGCAGGCGCATACTTTTCATCTGACCAACGCCCTCCGTTACTCGTGTGCCGAGGAAGCGGCGTCATGGACAACCCCATGAAGACAAAAGCGCACTTGGAAAACGCGCTGGCCGAAGCGCAAAAGCGGATTGCCGAGCTTGAGCGGCATGCCGCCAGGTGCGGACGGGCAACGGAAGACTCGTTTGAGGACAGCGACAATGCATCGGTGTATATGACCCTGATGCACGAGGCCTTCAACGCTTCACCCATCGGCCTGGCCATCTTTGACACCGATATGCGCTATGTGACGATCAACCGCACCCTCGCAGACCTGAACGGGAAACCTGCACAAGATCACATCGGCAGGAGAGTGCGGGATATCATACCCGATCTCGCTGGTGAGATCGAATCTGTCATGCGCAGGGTGCTCCATACCGGGCAGCCCGTGCTCGATATTTTCATATCAGGTTCCGTCGCCTCCCAGCCCGGGATAACACGCTACTGGAATCAGCACTGTTTTCCTCTCAAGGATAATCGCGGACGGGTGATAGGAGTCAGCATTGTCGTAGAAGAGATCACCGCCCGCAGGCGGGCCGAAGAAGCGCTGAAGGAGAGTGAGAAGAAGTACAGGACCCTCTTCGACTCGATAGACGAGGGCTTTGTTCTCGCTGATGTCGTCTTCGATGAAAACGGCCGGCCCGTAGACGCGTATTTTGCCGAGACGAACGATGCCGCTGCCAATATGCTGGGACAGGACGTGACCGGCAGATATTTCCGCGATGTCTTCTCCGAAGGCAGGGTATATTTGCTCGACGTCGCGGGACAGGTTGCCCTGACTGGCAGGAATGTGCGGATGGAGCATTTTCTGGAGCCGGACAAGAAGTGGTACAGCTTTTTTCTCTTCAAGATAGGAGGCCCCGACAGCCGGAGGATCGGAACCATATTCCAGGATATCACCGAACGCAGACGCGCCGAAGAGGAGCGCGCCCGGCTTCTTCAGGATACCGACGAGCAGCGGGGCCGTCTTCAGGCCATCATAGACTCTCTGCCCGTGGGTTTGTGTATCACTGACAACACGGGAAAAATAATTTTCATGAACGATATCGCAAAAGGCATCTGGATCGGCAGAGCGCATTATGCGAAAAACATCGAGGAGTTCTCATCGGATAAGGCGTGGTGGTCAGACACGGGAGAGCGTATCGCTGCCGAAGACATGCCCGTTGCCCGCTCGCTTCGGGGAGAAATTTGCAAAACTCTGGCAGTCGATTTTGAGCGCTCCGACGGAACGCGCGGCACCCAGCTCGTTTCCTCGGCGCCCATAAGGACTTCCGACGGCTCCATTACCGGCAGTATCGCCCTGGTCCAGGATATAACCGAACAGAGGCGGGCGCAGAGGGCGCTGCGCGAGAGCGAGGAGAAGTACCGTTCTCTGTTCGAGAGCAGCATCGACGGCATCCTGCTCACCATGCCCGACGGCAGGATTACCGCAGCCAACCCCGCTGCGTGCCGGATTCTCCAGATGACCGAAGAAGAGATCGTCCAAGCAGGCAGAGACGGAGTGGTCGACACCTCTGACCCGAGACTCCGACTCGCGTTGGAGGAACGGCGGCGCAAAGGCAAGGCAAGGGCGGAGCTGATCTTCAGGCGCAAGGACGGCACCACGTTCCCGGCCGATATCTCGAGCTCCGTTATATCGGACCAGGAGGATCACATCAGGTCATCGGTCGTATTTAGAGACATCACCGAGCGAAAAGAGGCCGAGAAAAGGATACGGAAGCTCAATGAAGAATTGGAGCAGAGGGTGAAGGAGCGCACCGGGGATCTCATCGAGACGGTGGACAGGCTCGATAAGCAGCGCGAGGTGCTGCAGACCATCATCGACAGCATCCCGGTGATGCTGATGTTTTACGATCCCGCAGGAAAGATATACCTCGTCAACCGTGAACTGGAAAAGGTTCTCGGCTGGTCGAAGGAGGAGATACAGACCATGGATCTCATGGCCGCCGTCTACCCCGATCCTCAGTACCGAAGAGAGGTCCGGGAGTACATGATGGAGGCCGAGCCCGGCTGGAAGGACCTGATGATGACGACACGATCCGGCACTCGAGTATGTAGCTCCTGGTCTTATGTGCGGCTTTCCGACGGGTCTCAGATCGGCATCGGCATCGATGTGAGCGAGCGCAGAAGGATCGACCAGGACATGAAAAGGCTTGCCACGGCCATCGAGCAGTCGGGAGAGGGCATCGTGATACACAACCCGGATTGGGTCATTGTGTATGCAAACCCCGCATTCGAGGCATTGACCGGCTACGGCAGGGAAGAGCTGATGGGAAAGGGGATCTC
>DCDF01000215.1 GCA_002316295.1 Syntrophaceae bacterium UBA1062
GCAAAAAAGCGGCGAGTGTTCCGTATAACTGCTTGTAAGGTTCTGATAGCCAAATAAGAGCTGATAAAATGTAATGAAAAGAGGGCATTGGGTGTTGAAAAGAAAAAAGCATCATGTAATGCGCAAAGTAACTTGAATCGCCTGTCGCCCTCGGCAGCCTGAGAGCATATCCCCGGCACCCGTCTCTTCCGCTGTTCCTGTGCATGTGCGACTGGGAGTTTCCGGTGCTCTTGATTGCCTCCGGTATGAGGTTATATCTGATTCCCATGCCCCTTCATCTGTCCGTCATTCATATCAGACGATGAAGGGCGGGCGGGGAGCACCTATGTTTTCCGTGTGGAGGCCGGAGGTATTCCAGGGAAGCCTTCGGAAAACCGGATATTTTGAAGGCTGGTATTTCAAACATGTGAGCCGCGATGAAACCGCGGCCTGTGCCTTGATACCCGGCGTATCTCTCCCCTGTGATCGAAGAAAGGCCCATGCCTTCGTGCAGTTCTATGATGCGCGGGGCGGGACATCCTCTTATGTCCGCTACCCCTTGAGCGATTTCCGTGCTGACAGGAACACGTTCGGGCTCGAAATCGGGAGGAACCGCTTTTCCATGAACAGGGTGCAGCTGGATATCGACCAGGACGGAGAATCCATCCGGGCCGAGCTCGACTACCGCACCATACATCCATGGCCGGTCACGTGGCTGTCGCCTGGTGCAATGGGATGGTATGCTTTTGTTCCGGGCATGGAGTGCTATCACGGCGTGCTGAGCTTCAACCATACGATCGAGGGTTATTGCGAGAAAGACGGCGTACACACTGATTTTACCGGCGGCAAAGGATATATCGAAAAGGACTGGGGTACGTCAATGCCGAGCTCCTGGATATGGATGCAGAGCAACCACTTCGACGAGCCCGAGGCCTCATTCTTCGGCTCTATCGCGAAAATACCGTGGTTGGGCCGGTATTTCACCGGATATCTGTTCGGATTTTACTTCCGAGGAGAGGTCCACCGGTTCACCACGTACACCGGTGCCGGGATAAGGCATCTGAAGGTGGACGAGGATCTCATCACCCTCGAGGTGGAAGACAGAAAGCTCCGCATGGAGATCAGCGGCAAAAGGGAGGAAGGAGCCTGTCTCAAGACTCCGAGGGCGGGCGGGATGACCGGCAGGATCAATGAGACCCTCAATTCGAGCATCTCCCTGCGCCTCTCCGGAAAGAGGGGAGGGGAGACCCTCTACTCGGGCGTCGGGAGGAGAGCGGGCCTGGAGTATGCAGGTGACGTGCGGGAACTGATCTCAGAGCTCGCACCGCCGTAGAGGGATGCCGTACGCCTTCCCGGGGTCCGGAAGCGCTGCTGTCTCTGATCCCTCCGGGGGATACGGGGAGCTGTGGTATTGATTCATCTCAATGTCCTGCTATCTTTTCCTTATACGTTCATCTGCCGAAAAAAAGGACTTAAGCCATGGCCGGGAACCCGATCGACCGTGAAACACGCAAAGAGCTCCGCGAACTGACCGAGCTTATCCATCAATACCAGGCCAAACTGGACAGGATGTGCTCCTACGAGGCAATACTGCCCCGTATCGCCGAACCCATGGCCCTCATAGACCGTAGATATGTCTACCAGGCGGTGAACAATGCGTATCTGTCTTTTTACCGCAAGACCAGAGAAGAGGTGGTGGGACGCCCGGTGCAAGAGGTCATGGGGGAAGACATTTTCCGCGAAAAGGAGAAGGTCCGTCTGGACAGGGCCCTTGCGGGAGAGGAAGCCGAATACGAGGACCGGTTCTCATTTGGGGACGCAGAGCCCAGGTATATGCTCTTGCGGTATTATCCACTGGTCAGCGAAGAAGGGGCCGTTGAGGGGGTCATCTCATCGGCATGGGACATCACCGAGCGGAAGAGCGTCGAAGAAAAGACCTTGAAGATGCAGCGAGATCTCGAGGCCGAGGTGAAAGAGCATACAGAGAAGCTCTCACAGGCGATTACAGCGCTCGAGCATGAGGTCGAGGTGCGCACCAGGGCCGAGGACGATCTCAAGGCGAGCCGGGAAAAGCTCTCGAAAATATTTCGGGCGATCCCTGATCCGGTCAGCATCACCACCTATGAGGACGGGATCTTCCTTGACGTGAACGAGTCGTTTCTCCATATGACCGGGTACACCCGTGATGAGGTCATCGGCCGAGCCTCGCTCGAGCTCGGCATCTGGTATGACCCGTCCGACAGGGCGAAGGTCATGGAAATGATCCGGGAGCAGGGCGGAGTCAGGAACCACGAGGTAAAATTCAGGAGCAAAACCGGCGGATCGAGAGTCATGCTCGTTTCTGCCGAGCTCATGGAACTGGAGGGGAAACAGCATGTCCTGATCGTGAGCAGGGACATCACCGACCGGAAGAACCTGGAAACCGAGGTGATCCGCTCACAGAAGATGGAAGCGATCGGACGCCTGGCGGGAGGGATTACCCACGATTTCAACAACCTGCTGACAGCGATCGACGGATACTGCGAGCTCGCGCTGCTCAGGATAGGCAAACCCGACCAGGTTCGAGCAAACATCCTCAAGATCAAGGATGTAAAGAACACTGCGTCCTCCCTGATCCGCCAGCTTCTGGCATTCAGCCGCAGACAGATCGTCAAGCCCCGTTCCCTCGATATGAACACCGTGGTGGAAAACATGCAGAGCATGCTCAAGCAGTTCATCGGAGAATCTGTCGAGCTCAAGACCCGACTTCAGAGGGACATCGGGAATGTATATGCCGACCAGGGGCACGTGGAGCAGATCATCATGAACCTCGTGCTCAATGCGAGGGACGCCATGAAGAAGGGCGGAATCTTGAGCATCAGCACGAGTCGC
>DCDF01000022.1 GCA_002316295.1 Syntrophaceae bacterium UBA1062
CGGGGCCCTCAGAGAATAAGCCCGGACACCCAGGGCAGGCCTTCGGTGCCGCAGGGCTTGCCGTCTCAGCCTGCCCGGACCGACCAGCCCCGGCAGATTCCTGGAACAGAGGAAGCGGGCACGGAGACACAGGACGGCAAGCAGTACGTCACCATGGACTTCGATGGTGTCGACATCAAGGTCTTCGTCAAGTTCATCGCGGACATTACCGGCAAGAACTTCATCCTGGACGACAAGGTCGCCGGAAAGGTAACCGTCATATCGCCGCGAAAAATGTCATTGGATGAAGCATATCAGGTGTTCTTGAGCGTGCTCGACGTCAACGGCTACGGTACGGTCACCAACGGTGGTGTGACCAAGATCGTCAGGGCCGCGGATGCGATCACCAAAAGTCTTGATACCGTAACGGGTTCCCCGCAGAAGAGAGAAGACGTTCTGGTGACCCAGATCATTCAGCTCAAGCATGTGGACGCCAATGACATGAAGACGCTCTTCACCCCGCTTCTCTCCCGGGGGAGCTCGCAGCTGCTGGCATACCCCCAGAGCAACGTGCTCATCATCACAGACACGCGTTCCAATATCAAAAAAATTACCGAGATACTCGATATCATCGACAAGTCGGGATTCGGGCAGGAATTCCGCATCTTCTCTCTCTCCTACGCCTCGGCGGTCGACCTGAGCACGAAGCTGGGAGACATTCTCTCGGAGGACAGCACGGACAGAGCGCAGCGGATCAGGAGCGCCCGGACCCAGGGCGCCGTTTCGCAGCGGAGCTCTGCCAAGATCATTCCGTACGAGCGGACAAACTCTATCATCGTGCTCGCATCCGCCATAGAGATGACGGAGATCGCTTCACTCATCAAGAAGCTCGATATCCCCACTCCGTCGGGCAAGGAAGATATTCATGTGTATTATCTGCAGTATGCCAACGCCGAGGACCTGGCAAAGGTCCTGACGGACATGCCGGCCCCGGATAAGGCCTCCGCGGCCATCTCGCCCGAGGGGGTTCCGGGCGCGAGGGGCGGCTTCAGCTCTTCGCAGCAGAAGGATTTCAAGATCTCTTTCGACAAGGAGACCAACTCGCTGATCGTCTACGCGAACCCGGATGCGTACCAGAGCATCCTCGAGACCATCAAGTATCTCGACATTCCCCGGAAGCAGGTATACGTGAAGGCCATCATCATGGAGGTCAACACCAACGAGGACTTCAAGGTGGGAGTGGAGTGGTCCGCGTTCGAAGACTTCACCTATGACGGCGGCGAACGCACCGGCGGAGTCTTCGGCAGGACCGGCAGCAATTTCATCACCAACCTGAGCGATCTCCCTTCGGGCGCTTTGTTCGGCGTGGTGGGGGATGCCATCACCATCAACAGAAACGGCACCGAGATCACCTTCCCGAACATGACCTCGTTCATCAACGCCATGGCTCAGGACACCAAGGTGAACATCCTCTCGACCCCCCAGATCATCACCCTCGACAACAAGGAGGCCGAGATCACGGTGGGCGCAAACGTGCCGTATGTCACCCGGGAAGACACGGATACCACGAACATCGACCGGACCATCCGGACATATGACTATCGCGACGTGGGCGTGATGCTCAAGTTTACCCCCCAGATCAACCAGCAGGGATGGGTACGGCTCGAGCTGTTCCAGGAAAACACCAGCCTGGTGGCAGGGCAGGGCGCAGACGAGTTCGCGCCCACGACGCTGAAGCGCTCGGCCAAGACCACCGTGACCGTCAAGGACGGGGCAACCATGGTGATCGGCGGGCTCATCGGCGATTCCGTGACCTTTGGAGAAAACCGTGTTCCACTGCTGGGCAGGATCCCGCTCCTGGGCTATCTCTTCAAATCAAAGACAAAAAAGTACGAGAAGACCAACCTCTACATCTTCCTCACTCCTCAAATCATCGACACCGAGCAGAAGGCCGAGGACCTCTACCTGAAGAAGTACGGAGAGATGAGCAGGAAGCACAACGATGAGATGAAGGGCAGAAAGAAGGATGTGAAAGATGAAAATCCAGAGCCTTGAGCAGGTCCTCGTCGACATGCAGCTCGTGGATGATTCCGGTCTAGACAAGGCCAGGACGCTCCAGAGGGAAAAAGCGCTGCCGCTCCACGACGCCCTGCTCTCGTCCGGGGTACTGAGCGACCAGGACATCCTCAAGGCCCTTGCCAGGCTGTGGAACATCCCGCTCATGAACAAGATCGACGAGATCGAGGTGGATCCTTCCATCATCGATGTTCTTCCTATTACATTCCTGCGCAAGTACACCATGGTGCCGGTCAAGCTCAACGCAGACATGATGGAAGTGGCCGTGAACGACCCGACCGATCAGGAGCCCCTGTTCGACATCGCGAAGATCCTCAACATACGCGAAATCACCCGGGTGCTCGCGCCCAAGCAGGAGATCCTCCAGGCCATCAACAGGCTCGTGGAGATGAAGGAGGAGAGCGCCAAGGACATCATGGAGGATATCGAGGAGGAGGAAGACGAAATCCTCAAAGACCTCGAAAGCATCCAGGACATCACCGTAATGGAGACCGAGGCGCCCATTATCCGCATGGTCAACCGGCTCATGGTTCAGGCCTTCCGCGAGCGGGCGTCAGACATTCACGTCGAGCCCTACCAGACGGATGTCAAGGTGAGGTACCGCATCGACGGCATTCT
>DCDF01000116.1 GCA_002316295.1 Syntrophaceae bacterium UBA1062
TCGGACAGGCCCTACAGAAAGGCTCGCTCGGCGGAGGACGCCTTGAAGGAAATCAATCGGATGTCGGGCATCCAGTTCCGTCCCGACCTCGTTGTGGTTTTTACCAAGCTGATGGAAAAACACCGGGTCCATAGAAAGCCCTGGACCGGATTGAAGGCGCTCTGATGATGAAAGCCCTGAACATGAGATTCCTTTTCCTTGCCCTCATACTCGCGTTTTGTCTCCAGTCGTGCGCCGGGATGAATGGCCCGGCATCACCGAAAAGTCCTGTTCAGCCCCCTGCTCCGGCCAAGCCCGTTCCCCTGCCTGAGCCTGTGGATCAGACGCCGGCTCAGTCCGTCAATCAGGCGAGAATACATGCGGCGGCGGGCGAGTACCTGAAAGCGATCACCGTCTACCATGATGTACACCAGAAAAATCCGAAGGACGAGCATCTAGCGAGGGAGTATGCGACTTTTCTGAACGGCGCGAAATCGACCGCCGCAGAGATGCTGGGAAAGGGTGAAATCGCGGCGGCGGGAGCGCTGCTGTATGCCCTCAAAAACAGCTATCCGAAATTCAGAGGCATCGAGCAGATGCTCTCGTTCGATTATGCCTTTCTGAATTCAAGGCTCGACTACTGCAGGAAAACACTCACGCGACAGGGGTTCGAGGAATACCGGAAAGGCAATCTCAACCAGGCCATCGTCCTCTGGCAGGGGCTTCTTGCCATTGATCCTGACAACGAAGAAATGAAAGAGGCTGTCAGGACGGCCATACAGCAGCAGAAAAATCTCAAGGAAAAGAATTAGGTGCTGCTGTAATTCCTAGTCCGCATAGAGAATATGCCCGAAGAGATGGATGCCTTGGGGATGAGTCGGCAGGACGGGAAAATCGTGGCCTTCGTAGAGGGGCTCCACAAGGCGGACATTCCGTGACGCCTTTTCGGCGGAAAAATGGATCGCCCGGTAAAAATCCAGGGTAGTGAACTGCGAGCCCAGATACGACACGGCAAAGAGCAGGCCCGAGGGGCTCAGTCTCTCCATGGCGAGCGACATGACCTTTTCGAAATCCTCGTCCTTCAGTGAGGACGGGGGATCGCACACGATGATGTCGTAACGGCTCCGGTCGTCCTGGAGAAACCTGAAGACATCATCTCTCACGTGCCTCCAGACAAAAGGGCTGATCTGGCTGATCTCCATATTTCTTTTCATCATCGCCTGGGCCGTCGAGGAGGAATCGACCGAAACCGCCGACTTGGCTCCCCCCTTGAGCGCGTTGACGGCATAGGCTCCCGTGTAGGAAAACAGGTCGAGGACCGTCTTGCCCGCAGCCATCCGCCTGAGCTTCAGCCGATTGTCCCGGTGGTCGAGATAAAAACCGGTCCGGTCTCCGGTAAGGACGTCCACAACAAAGGGGATGCCGGACTCCTGCACATGGACGCCTCCCTTGTCTATGCTGCCGGAAAGCGGGCCGCTCACAGGACGGAGCCCTTCGGCAGCCCGCGACTTCACATCGGACCGCTCATGGATCGCATGCCGCGGGTAGAGCTCGCGAAAAATGGAGACGATATCCTCCTTGTACTCTTCCACGCCGGTGCTGATGAACTGCATCACCAGGACCGTATCGTAAATGTCCACCGTGAGCCCCGGGAGCCCGTCGCCCTCCCCGTGGATGAGCCGAAAGCAGGTGGTATCCGGGGATATCAGTGATTTCCTCATCCTGAGAGCATCATGAATGCGCTTTGAGAAGAAGGCCCGGTCGACCGCTTCCCTGCCCCGGGTGAGCACCCGGATGGCGATCTGCGAATAGGGATTGTAGAATCCCTGGCAGATAAATCTCCCTCTGGCGTCCAGGACCCTGCAGAGGCTCGTTTCTTCGGGGGAACCCTGCACCTTGTCAACCGCGCCGGAAAACACCCATGGATGTCCCTTGATGATCGGTGTTTCCTTCTTGGGCTTCAGCTGGACGATAAGCATAGAGTTGTGCCTTTACCACAGTTTTCCTGCACACGCTACAGGTTAATAATCTTCAAGGATTGGGGCAGGATCTCGAGGCGCCGGCCTCTGGTTCTCACCGGATGACATGCTCCTCGATAAAGGTACAGAGCCCTTCCACGTCATCGAACGAATACCAGGGCAATCCTGCGTCGATGCGCTCCCTGCTTACGATCGCGATAAATCCCCCGCCGGGGTTTTCCGCGCACAGCGGTGTGTCATACAGGGAAGGATTGAACACCTCGATCTTCCGAAAGGGCCCTTCCTTGTACCCCTCCACTAAAACGAGATCCATGTTTTTGGCCGCAAGATCGATCAGATAGTCCGGCTCGGGCGGGGTGAACTCGTAGAGCATCAGGGCGTTGTCGGAGAAGAGCACGATGCGGTCCGCTCCTTTCTGTGCGAACTTGTACGTGTCCTTCCCTTCCTTGTCCACCCCTTTGAGATGTACGCTGTGCTTGACCGCCGCGATCTTCATGCCGCGTTTCTTGAACTCGCCGATCAGCTGCTCCATGAGAAAGGTCTTCCCGCTTTTCGTGCCTTTGGCCACGACAGATACAACGTTCGTATACTTTGCGCCGTTGCCGGCTTCTTTTCTTCTTTTCATCTTCGACTCCCCTGTGCGCTTGGTCCTGGTGCCGGATGGGGCTATTCTATGACAGAGATCGCCTGTTTTGTAAACATCCGGGACGTCATGAAACAGGCGCGCCCGGCACTTCCTGGGGGAAATGCCGGCAGGCGACCGGGGAAGGGAATGTCCTCACTGCCCGGAGAGTTCCGTTTGCGCATCCGCCAGGATGGGATGCCGGTGTGAATATTTCTCCTCGGACGTTATGATCTGGGTCGCGCAGCGTTTCTTCACATTGATGACGATCGGCCCCAGGAGGTTGATCGTCATGTTCTCGGGCCGGTTCGGCGGAATGGTGACAATGCACATCACCTCGAGGTCCGAAACATCGCCGGCGCCCAGCTCCTGAAGAAGGGCTTCCTGGATGTCGACCGTGTAATCCGACTTGACCAGTCGGGGGTTCATGACGACGAAGGCGACAGCCCCGTCTTCCACGCTCTGCAGCCAGTAAAAAGGAGACCCCTGACCGTGCGGGAAGAGAACATATCTCTTGTTCCGGGAGAACCCCAGAATGCCTTTGGGAAACAGGATCACCTTGTCTTCTTGGACAGGGATTGTTCCGAACCGAACGGTGGTTATCTCCAAGATTCTCCTCCTATATGAAATCGATGAGACTCATGCTCGTGATCAGCGCCGTGCTCTGCAGCGACGCCTCGTAGATTGTCTGCTGGTTTTTCAGCTGGGTGTAGGCGTCCGCGTAATCGAGGTCTTCGATATTGGAGACCCGCTCTTTCACATCCACATCGGAGCGCCGTATGATCGCCTTTGTATTGTCGAGCCTGTTCGCTATTGCGCCGACCTTGGCGAGCTTGTTCATGACCGTCTTGCTCGAGTTCTCGATGTCGGCCAGCGCGTTCTGTATCCCCTGCTGGTCGTTGTCCAGAAGCGCCCGCTCCAGCCGCATCAGGGTCATGAAAACATCCCCGCCCGGATTCATGAACAGCTCTTTGCCCGGTATGTTGATCTCCACGGTGTCCTCTTTGCCGATCTTCACGGAAAAGATGGAGTCGTTGCCCCGGTACTGAGAAACCCACTGCCCGTCAGAATATATATAAAGCCCGCCCTGATCGTTCACAACAGCGGAAAATCCCTCGCTCGCAGCGGCACTCACCTGCCAGGCGGCGCCGTCGTATTCGTAGATGTTTCCATCCGTAGTATTAATGTAGCGATCTCCTGCGGACACGGCCCCGCCGAGGTTGGCTACCGCTCCGGCATGGTCTGCGGCAAGCGTGTCTACATCGTCCTGCAGGAGCTCGGCGTTGGCCCACAGAAACGGCGGGCTCTGGGTCATGGTCCCGCCAAAAATGTACTTGTCGCCGTACTTTGCATTGCCCTGGCTGAGAATGGTCTGCCTGATCGTTTTGATCTCCGCGGCCGCCCCCGCCCGGGTGTCGGCGTCAGCAGTGGCCGAAGCCTGCTGCACAGCAAGCTCGCTTGCCCGCCCCAGCTGATCGTCCACGCCGGTGCAGATGGAGTCCATGCGCGTAAGCCAGCCGTCAGCGAAGTTGATGGTTTTTTGGAACTGCTCGAAGCCATTGAGCTCGGTGCGGTAGATGAGGACCTGTGCGAGGCCAAGAGGGTCATCAGAGGGCTTTGTCACGCGCTTGCCCGAAGAGATCTGGTTGTTGAGCGTGAAGAGCTTCTCGGTGCTCTTCCCGAGATCCTTGACGATCTGGTAATAGAGAAATCGGTTGCTTACTCTCATATTCCTATCCTATCGGCATCGGTCATTTCGTGCTTTATCTCTTTGCAACGATTCTGCCAGGATGGGAAAAAGAGGAGGGACCACGGGGGAAAAGCCCTTGCGGGGGAAAAGAATGCCTCTTAAGAGGGGAACTCTTTTCCTTACTCAGTCTCCCGCGATCCTTTTGCGGATCTTGCGGCACTCGCGAACGAGCGCTTCCTCGTCAACGGTGAGCGAGGTGAAATCCTTCACCACGATCCTGCCGTCTATCACCACGTCCCTGACGTTGGAGCCGTTCGCCGCGTAGACGACATGAGACACCGGGTTATAGATCGGCACGAGGTTCGGGGCGCGGCCGTCGAGCGTGATGATATCGGCGGGCCTGCCCGGCTCGATCCTTCCCCCCATAAACTTGAGCGCCCTGGCGGCGTTTTCGGTCGCGAGCGCCAGGGCCGTGCAGTCGTCGAGAGCGGTCGGGTCCATGGTGCTCACCTTGTGGAGCTTTGCCACGGTCGAGAGCTCTGAGATCATGTCGAGGTTGTTGTTGCTCGCACATCCGTCCGTGCCCACGGTGACGTTTACCCCTGCGGCGATCATGGCCGGGACGGGCGCGATGCCGGAAGCGAGCTTCATGTTGCTCTCTGCGTTGTGGGCGACCGACACTCCGGTGCGCGCCAGCAGGGCGATCTCCTCGTCGTCGAGGTGCACGCAGTGGGCCGCCAGGGTCCTCCCGGAAAGGCAGCCGAGAGACTCCAGGAGGCGCACCGGCGTCAAGCCGAACTTTTCGCGGATCTGCTCGACCTCGGCGGCGGTCTCGCTCAGGTGTATCTGGAAGACCAGGTCGAACTCCTCCGCCAGGGCGTACGCCTGCTGGAGCAGCTCCGTGCTGCAGGTGTACACGGCATGGGGGAACACCGTCGGCCGCACGAGCGGGTCGTCCAGCCAGCGGCCGATGAATTTCCGTGAGTGCTCGATAGTGCGGGCGGGGTCCTGGAGCGAGGGCGATGGAAACTGGAGTATGCCCTCTCCGAGCCACGCCCTGATGCCGACCTCTTTCGCGGCCCTGCCCACCTGGTCTTCGAAGAAGTAGCCGTCGCAGAACGCCGTGGTCCCCGATCGGGTCATCTCCCACGCGGCGAGCAGCGTGCCCAGATAGACGAACTCCTTGTCCACGAACCTGGCTTCGGCCGGAAAGATGTAGTCCTGCAGCCAGGTCATGAGGGGAAGATCGTCTGCATAGCCGCGGAACAGGGTCATGGCGGCATGGGTATGGGTATTGACGAGGCCGGGCATGACGATATCGTCCGGTCCCCCGAGCACCTCGGTTATCCCTTCGGGAAGCTGCGGGGTTATCTCCCTGATCGCAGTCCCCTCCACGATGACGTAGCTGTCGCTCACGACGTCCTTCGGGCCTTTTACGATGTATCCTCCCCTCACGGCAAACGATTTCATGTGCACCGCCCCCCGGTCCTACCGGTCTTTGACATTTCTCCTGTAGCGCAGCGCGCTGGCAAGGGTGACCTGATCCATGTACTTCACCTCCGCCCCCATGGGGATCCCCGAGGCGATCCGGCTCACCCGGACAGGGTAGTTTCTTTCTTCGATGAGCTTCGCGATATAGTGGAACGTGCCCTCCCCCTCCACCGAGGGATTGGTGGCAACGATGACCTCGGAGACCTGTGTCTTCGAGAGCCGCTCCATGAGTTCGGGCAGCCGGATGTCCTGCGGGCCGACGCCGTTCATGGGAGAGATGAGGCCGTGCAGGACATGATAGAGCCCCTTGTACGCATGGGCGGATTCCAGGGCGAGCACATCGCTGGGCTCCTCGACCACGCAGATCATGGAATGATCCCGACTGGGATCCTGGCAGATGGAGCACTTGGGCATATCGGCGAGGTTATAGCACACGGAGCAGAGCCGAATGGCATCACGGACCGCTGTGAGCGCTCCGGCGAGCTCGCCGGCGAAATCCTCCCTGTCCGCCAGAATGAACAGGGCCAGCCTGGTAGCGGTCTTCTCTCCCACGCCCGGAAGCCGCTTGAGCTGGAAGATGAGGTCTCTCAGTGGTTTCGGGTATGGATCCATCTCAGACGATATCGAAAGGCAGCGGCAACCCGCCGGTGAGCTGTTTCATCTCCTCGGCCATGAGCTCCCGGGACTTGCGCATTCCCTGGTTCACCGCGGCCAGGACCAGATCTTCCAGCATGGGTATATCTTTGCCGTCCACTACTACGGGGTCTATCTTGACTTCCGTGATCTCCTGCCTGCCGTTTACTGTGACGCTGACCATGCCCCCTCCCGAAGAGGCGGTCACGGTCCTGCGGGCGAGGTCTTCCTGGATTCTCTTCGCCTGTTCCTGCATCTTCTGGACTTGCTTCATGAGGTCTTGAAAGTTGAATTCCATACCATCCCATAATACGGAAAAAGCATGGTGTGTCAATCGAGAGATGATGTTTGTTGACAAGGGCGGAGGCGCCTATTACCATGGAATCCGGACATTTTCCTCCCGAGGGTGATCCGAAGGGCCGGGTGCCGGAACCCGGACCGGGGGATGCTCAAAGTCGGCAGGTTATGTCCGGGGCCGCTTGCCGAACGGCAGCGGTGCATGAAAAACAAGGGAGGTACCGCCATGTCCCGGAAGCTCATCGATCTTTCCATTGCCATCGAAAACGGCCTGCCCAGCGACCCGCCCATCATGATCCCCAAGATCACGTATCTGGACCACAAGCTGGGCGCGGAGACCATGAAGCTCTTCTACCCGGGCGTTACGGAAAAAGACCTGCCGGGCGGGCTGGGATGGGCGCTGGAGCTCCTCGAGCTCTCCACTCACGCCGGCACCCACATGGACGCCCCGTGGCACTACCATCCGAGCCAGGACGGAGGGAAGCCGGCGCTCACCATCGATGAGTTTCCCCTGGAATGGGCCGTCGGCAACGGGGTGCGGGTCGACTTCACCGACAAACCGGACGGATACAACATCACCCCGGACGACATCCGGGAAAAGCTCGACGCCATGGGCTGCCGACTGAAGGAAGGGGACATTTTCCTTGCCATGACGGGCGCGGACGCATATTGGGGAACCCCGGAATACCTGGTGAGGGGGTCCGGGTTCGGCAGGGAGGCCACGCTGTGGCTCATCGATCAGGGAGTCCATGTGGTCGGGACCGACGCATGGAGCTGGGACCGCCCGCTTCCGTTCCAGGCGAAGGATTTCGAGCGCACCCGCAACCCCTCCCTCATCTGGGAAGGGCACTTTGCCGGAATCGAGAAAGGCTACTTCCAGATCGAGAAGCTCACGAATCTCGACAAGCTTCCCCCCACGGGATTCACCTTCTACTGCTTCCCCATCAAGATAAAGGGGGCAAGCGCGGGATGGATCCGGGCGGTCGCCGAGATCACCGGCTGAGGCTCGGACGGAAGGAGACACCTTCTCCCCCCCTCCCGGCAAAACCGCCGGATTTCCCGGGAGCGACGGCAGAACAAGAGAAAGCGAGGGGCCCGGCTGTTTCTCCCGCGAATTCACCAGATCAGAGAAAAAAGCCTTGAAGATCAAAAGCGATGTGGGCTAGAAAAGAGGCATGCTCGCTATCGATGTGGGCAACACCCACATAACCAGTGCGTTCATGGAGGGAGTGGAGGTCAGGTTCGTCCGGCGGCTTTCCACTGCCTCATGCCTGCAGAGCGGAAAATTCTTCCATCACATGGAGGAGGACATCCCTCAGACAGGCGGCGAGTTTGTGCTCTCGAGCGTGAGGAGGGAGGTGACCGAGCTCATCACCCGCGAGTGCGAGGAACGGTTCGGCAAAACACCCTGTGTGGTCACCGGCGGCACGTTCATGGGCATCACCAACCGTTACCGGACAAAGGCCACCCTGGGCACGGACAGGCTCGTGAACATCGCCGCCTGCCACCACCTCTACACCAGAGGGCAAAGGCCGGGGATCGTCATCGATATGGGCACCGCAACCACCATCGACTATTACACGAAAAGCGGGAAGTTTCTCGGGGGAGCCATCGCGCCGGGGCTGGTCAGCGCATGCCGGGGCCTGCTCTCAGCCGCTCCGGAGCTGCCCGAGATCGAAATCTCCCCGGTGGAGGGCGTCATCGCAACCACGACCAGGGACTGCATCCGCTCGGGAGTGATCGCCGGCCATGCGGCCATGGTGCAGGGGATGGCCTCTCTTATGGCCCGCGGGCGCAGGCCCCAACCGCTGGTAGTGGTTACGGGCGGCCTTCTCCCCGTAGTGGGAGACCGGCTGCCCCGGGAATATATCCGGGATGAACATCTCATGGTAAAAGGCTTGTCCATCGTTTATCAGCTCCAGGGGAAAAACTCTTAAAGATTTCGCCGGCGGTTTGCCGATAACCTGCTTGCGAAGGGTTTTCGTCAAAGTCCGTGACAGCGAAGTAAGGGATTACGAAAAGAATACGTAATGGACTACATCGATGATAAGCTAAAACTTGCCGTGTGCGCCCTCCTGTGCTGTGCGTTTTTTCTGGGTTTCGGCACTGCTGCATATGCTGCCGACAGCGCGGCCCTGTCTTTTCAGAGAGCCAACAAATCCAGTGTTGAGCTCTTCAGGGATCCTGCCAAGAAAAAATACCGGCAGTACTGGCTGGAGGTGATCGGCGAGTATACGGGCATAGCCGAGAAATACCCTGATTCGCCCTTTGCCCCCAACGCGCTCTATAAGAGCGCGAAACTCTACGCGCAGCTCTATGACTATGCAGGAAAGAAGAGCGATCTACAGAAGGCGTCCACAGTGTACCAGCAGGTGGCGCGGGACTACCCGGACAGCAGCCTCGCCGACGACGCCCTGCTCAATGCCGGAAAGATCGAGGACAGGCTGGGAAACAAGGCGGGGGCGCAAAAGCTCTACCGGCGCATCGTCAGCGATTTTTCCAGTGGGGACATGGCCGAAGCCGCCCGAAAAAAGATAAAAGGCAAGATTCCGGAGGCGAAGCCGTCTCCGGTAATGACTGCAGGCAAAACATCCGCGAGAGGCCAATCCTCCTCTCTTTCGCAGGTCCGCAATATCCGCCGGTGGACAAATCCCGGCTCGACCCGGGTCGTGATCGACCTGGAGAAGAACGTCACATTCAAGGCCTTCACGGTTCCCGAAGACAAGAAAAACCAGCTGCCTCACCGGCTGGTCATCGACCTCAAAGGCGCTGCAACGCCGCCCGGTTTCCCCTACAAACACACAGTCGACAACCGGCTCGTATCCGATGTCCGCGTGTCGCAGCACGATCGCGATACGGTCAGGGTGGTTCTCGACCTCAAAGACAAACTCCAGTACAACACCTTCAACCTGGAGGACCCTTCCCGCATCGTGATCGACGTGAGCAACGACGTCTCGTCCATTCGGGAGGTCGCGTCCTACCAGAGCAAGGTGAAGAAGGTGCGCTCGCATACACCCTCGCAGATGAAGGATGATGTTCCCTCCATCGCCACGCAGCTCTGCCTCAAGGTCTCCCGGATCGTCATCGACCCCGGGCATGGAGGCAAGGACCCCGGTGCCGTCAGCCCGAACGGCGTGAAGGAAAAGGACCTCGTACTCGAGATCGGGAAGCTGCTCGCCAAACGGCTCAAGATGGAAGGGTTCGAGGTATTCCTCACCCGGACAAGCGATGTGTTCCTGACCTTGGAGGAGCGGACCAACTTCGCCAACAGCAAGCGGGCCGACCTGTTCGTCTCGCTGCATGCGAATTCGAACAACGACAGAAGCGTCCGGGGCATCGAGACCTATTTCCTGAATCTCACCACCGATGCCACGGCCATCGAGGTCGCGGCCAGGGAAAACGCCACCACGCAGAAGTCCATAAGCGATCTGCAGCTCATCATCAACGACCTCATGCTCAATTCCAAGATCAATGAATCTTCGAAATTCGCCAACTGCGTGCACACCGGCATCATATCGTCCGCTTTCAGCGTGGGGTACGAGGGCAGGAACCTGGGCGTCCGCCAGGCCCCCTTCTATGTGCTCCTGGGAGCGCAGATGCCCTCCATCCTCCTGGAGCTGGGTTTCATGACCAATTCCAATGACCTGGGGCTGATGAAGCGCCGCGCGTACCAGGAGGCCCTCGTAGACGGTATTGCAAAGGGGATAAATAACTATATAATGAACACAACCTATGCTTACTCGGGGAGGAGTAAATGAGGCGTTGTGTTCTGTCGTGCGTGCTGGTTCTGGTTGCGCTGCCGCTCTGGGCGGGCTATGGCCTGAGCAATGTGGTGAAAAAGGAAATCCACCGGGGCCCCGTGATCGAGGAAATCCCGGTCGAGCAGGCCGACCGGCCCGCGGGTCAGACCGCGGCGCCGGCTGCGGCACCGGCCAAGACGACGTACTACCCCTACACCATCCATCTCTCTTCCTGGCAGGACCAGAAGGAAGCGACCCGCCAGATCGAGAAGATGCGCTCCAGGCTGGATCCGGTCTACCTCACCAAGATAGATCTCGGCGCGTCCGGCCTCTGGTACCGCATCGACTACGGTCTCTTCCCCACCATCAAAGAGGCCGTGGCAAGGCTCCGTGAGCTCAAGGCCAAGAATATCATCGACAAGGGCGCTTTTGTGGGCGGCGAGGTGGCGTTCGCCATCGAGATCGGCGCCTACGAAAGCATGCAGGAGGCAAAGGAGGAAGCTCAGGAGTTGATCGATCAGGGTATCGTGCCCTATATTGTCAAGGAGAGCGACTCCCTGTTCCGCCTTCTCGCAGGAGCCTATCCTGACGAAAAGAGCGCGGCGCCGGCCGTCAGCGACTTGAACGCCCTGGGGTACAGTCCCGCTCTCAAGAAGAGATGAGCCATGCATTCATAGATTCTTTCATCGAATACCTCATCGTCGAGCGATCCGCACCCGGGAACACCATCACCGCCTATCAGAACGACCTGAAGCACTTTTCCGCCTGGCTACAGCAGCAGAACAGAGACATCCATACACTCGAGCCCGGCGATCTGGCAGCCTTTTCTTCAGCCTGCAAAGACCGCGGCATGAAATCTACAAGCATCAGCCGAAGGCTGTCGACCATCCGGCAGTTCTACCGGTTTCTCCTGGAGGAAGGCTGTGTTCAGAAGGACCCGACCCGTGACATGTCGCGTCCGAAACGGGGCAGGTATCTGCCTGCGGTGCTGAGCACCGAAGAGGTGGACAGGCTTCTGGACGCCCCGGACGTCACCACGCCCCTGGGCATCCGGGACAAGGCCATGATCGAGCTCCTCTACGCCACAGGGTTGCGGGTGAGCGAGCTGGTGGGGATCGAGGTGCACATGGTGAATCTCTCCGTGGGATATCTCCTGTGCAGAGGCAAGGGCGGCAAGGAGCGCCTGGTGCCCATCGGCGAGTCGGCGCTCAGGTGGGTGGGCGACTACCTGTCGGCTGTCAGGCCCATGCTGGCGAAGCCTTCGTCACACACCCTGTTCTGCTCGAAGAGGGGCGCCGCCATGACCCGGCAGAACTTCTGGTATATGATCAAGCGCTACGCGGCCGCCGCGGGCATCATGAAGAGCATCTCGCCCCACGTGCTCAGGCACTCGTTCGCGACTCACCTGCTGGCCGGCGGGGCCGATCTGCGCTCGGTCCAGATGATGCTCGGCCACTCGGACATCTCGACCACGCAGATCTACACCCACGTCAACGCCTCGCGGCTCAAGGAGATCCATGAACGGTTTCATCCGAGGGGATAGAGCATGGAGGTAATCACCTCCCACATCCAGGCGGATTTCGACGCGTTCGCATCCATGGTCGCGGCGAGGCTGCTTTATCCCGATGCCGTGCTCGTGTTTCCCGGGGCTCAGGAAAAGAACCTGCGCGATTACCTCGCGGAGGCGCCTCCGGACATCACCGCCCCCATTGTCAGGATGAAGGACATCGACCTGGACAAGGTCACCAGGCTCATCATCGTGGACAACCGGCAGATCTCGCGGATCGGCGATTTTTCCCGGATCATCGGCAAGCCGGGCGTGGAGGTGATCGTCTACGACCACCATCCGTGCTCCGGGGAAGACATCCCTGCAGACCGGGAGGTGTGCATCGAGCTCGGCTCGAACGCCGCAGTCATGACAGGCATGATCAAGGAAAAGGGGATTGTCCCAAGCCCCTCGCAGGCGACCGTGATGGCCATGGGCATCTACGAGGACACCGGCTCCCTGCTCTTCCCTTCCACCACGCCAGAAGACTGCCGGGCGCTGGCCGATCTCATCTCGTGGGGCGCGAACCTCAAGCAGGTCTCGCACGCGATCATGCGCGAGCTGGCCGCCGAGCAGGTGGACGTGCTCGACCAGCTCATCAAGAACGCCTACATCCTCCACATCTCGGGGATCGACGTGCTCTTCACCCGGTCGGAATCGCCCGCCTACATAGAAGACTTCGCCATGCTCGTCCACAAGCTGAGGGGCATGTTCGACACGGACGCCATGTTCGCGCTCGGGCTCATGGGAGAGCGCATCTATCTGGTGGCGCGGAGCACCCTGCCGCAGATCAACGCGGCAGACATCGCCGCCCATTTCGGGGGCGGAGGACACCCCACCGCCTCGGCGGCCTCCATCCGGGAGACATCGCTCGATCTGGTCGAGAGCAGGCTCGTCAACTTCGTCAAGAAAGAGGCCAAGCCGCGGATCACGGCCCGGGACATCATGACCTTCCCGGTCATCACGCTGGGCTTGAGCTCTACGATCGACGAGGCGAGCTCCATACTCAACCGCTACAACATCAACGCCGCGGTGGTGCAGACCAGGGACGAACGGCCGATGGGCATCATCACCCGCCAGGTCGTGACCCGCGCCCAGGGCCACGGGCTGGGCAAGGCAAAGGTCAAGGACTACATGATCCGCGACATCAGGCAGGTGGGCCCTGACGCCCCGGTGTGGGAGATACGCACGCTCATCATCGACGGGAACCAGCGGCTCCTCCCCGTGGTGGAAGACAAGCGGATCGTCGGCGTGATCACCAGAACCGATCTCATGATGATCCTGCACGAGAAGATGGTGCAGGTCGAAGGGACCGAGCCCAGGGCGGCTCAGACCAAGAACCTGAAGAACCTCCTGGAAGAGAGGCTGCCCCGCGAGCTTGTCGATCTGCTCAGGCAGGCCGGATCGTTCGCGTCTTCCATGGGATACAACATCTACCTGGTGGGCGGGATCGTGCGGGACATGATCCTCAGGATCAACAACCTCGACGTGGACCTCGTGGTGGAAGGCGACGGGATCGCCTTCGCCCGGGCGTTCTCCCGCTCCATCGGCGCCCGCTATGCCGCCCACGACAAGTACAAGACAGCGGTCATCACACTGCCCGGCGGCAGCCGCATCGACGTGGCCACGGCACGGCTCGAGTATTACAAGACCCCGGGGGCCTTTCCCATCGTGGAGCAGTCGACCCTGAAGCTCGACCTCTACCGCAGGGACTTCACCATCAACACCATGGCCGTGAGCCTGAGCCCGCAGCGCTTCGGCGAGCTCATCGACTTCTTCGGGGCGCAGCGCGACATCAAGGAAAAGCGCATCCGGGTGCTGCACGCCATGAGCTTTGTGGAAGACCCTTCGCGCATCCTGCGGGCGGTGCGGTTCGAGCAGCGATACGGCTTTACCCTGGGCAAGCAGACGAGCTCGCTGGTGCATGCGGCGGTGCGGTCGGGGCTGCTCCGCAGCGTGCCGGGAAGGCGCATCTCTCACGAGATCAGGCAGATGCTCTCCGAGGACCACCCCATCCGGGGCATGGAGCGGCTCAAGGACCTGGGCGTGCTCACCGCCATCCACCCCGGGCTCTCCTTCGGCCCTCAGGTCAGGGAGTACTTCGTGCGGGTCAAAGAAACCCTGTTGTGGTTCAACATGCTCTTCACTCACGAGCCCTACCGTTCGTGGTTCGTCTATCTGCTCGCCGTCGTCGATCAGATGAAGCCCAGGAGGATCATCGAGATATGCCAGCGCCTGGGGCTTACCGACGAGGAGGTGCGGGCCATCCTCTCCTCGCAGGCAAAGGTGCACGCCATCCTCAGGGACCTGGTGTCGACCAAGCCCATCAGGCCGTCCGACGTGGTGAGGATCATGGAGGGCGCACGGCTGGAGGAGATCCTCTTCGCCATGTCCAAGACAAAAAGCCCGGAGGTCAGGGAGATGATCTCCACCTACATCACCACGTGGCGCTCGTACAAGCCGCCGGTCAGCGGCAAGGACCTGATCGCCATGGGCTTCGAGAAGGGCAAGTTCCTGGGCGACACTCTAAAGCTCATCCGCGACAAGGGCCTCAACGGCGAGATCAGAGACTTCTCGGAGGCAACGGCCTTCGCCGCCCGGAGGCTCTCTGAAAGAAACACCGGTCAATCAAACAGTTGACGAACGGTCTTTCCTCATGTAGACAGAATCCTGATATCCCCGGGGGTGTAGCTCAGTTGGGAGAGCGCAGCGTTCGCAATGCTGAGGTCGGGGGTTCGATCCCCCCCACCTCCATAAAAAATGCAAAGCCCGGCGTGCAAAGCGCCGGGCTTTTTGTTTTGTGATCAGGAGAATCGAAGCGCTGCGGGCGCCTCCTTCGGCAGGCAGCATCGATTGTTCAGCGGATTCATGCCTCGACTTTCCCGCCCTGTTGAGGGGCACGACACATGCCTTCATGCTCTCCCCGGCAGCTGTCGCGATCTCGAATGGCACTGTGTTCTTAAGTCTGACAGATCCTGCCCGGCGTATTCGTCCAGCCCGATGCAGCGTGAGCGTTTTTTCGGCTGTTTTTTGTTGCCGAGGCATATTGTGTTTCTGGATTGGGAATGACCGAATAAAAGAACTCCGATGTGGAAGGGCCATCTTAAAGAGGAATCCTTGAAGGCCGTGCTGGAATTCATGGCCGGTCACAGGATGCGGCTCGTCGAGATCCACACCGGCGGCCATGCCGGCATCCGGACGCTTCAGCGCGTGGTCAGGGAGTTCCGGCCGCGGAAGATCGCTCCTGTTCACACGTTTCGGCCGGACAGGTTCCACGAGCTCTTTGACAACGTGCTGTCGGTACCTGACGGCAAAGAGATTGCCGATTCATCAGCAATTCCACGTCTCCCCCTGCCAGGCAACCCACGTCCGGAAATCCTCCAGCACCTGCCCGGCAACCTCGGGAGGGCTGATCACCCGCACATGCGGCAGCCAGGGCTTCAGGCACATCATGATCTCCTCGAGCGAGCAGGCGAAGAATCGGACCAGAATCGAGCCGTCGTCCCTGATCTCACGGATCTCCTGCAATGGCAGGATCCATCGGCGCTGGAAGTAGTGGGCCCAGGCCGCGTCCACCTCGATGAGCACCTCCATGGCGCGCTCCCCGGAAAACCAGATGTTCACGCTCCCCTCCAGCGTCTCGTCCAGATCTTTGGGCATGCCCCTGGATGCCGCCCTGAGCACGCGGATGTCGCTCATGTTGCTCAGCACATATTTCTTGATGATGCGGTCATTGGTGTCGCGGGCCACCAGGTACCACACGCCGTCGAAGTATGCGATGCGGTAGGGCTCGGCCGTCACGCCGTGGGAGGAGCGCCCCTCGTAATAAAAGGAGATCTGTCTGCCGCCCTGGATGGCCTTGATGATCCGGCTCATGGTCTTGCCGCTCAAGGGCACATCGCTTTTCACCTTGATGTACACCGGCCTGCAGGCGGTGTAGTCGCATATCCTGCCCAGCAGGCCGTCGGCAGCTCGCTCGAAGGGCCTGCCCAGATGCGAGACCAGGTCTTTGAGCGCCACGATCAAAGCGAGCTCGGCGTCGTCGAATACCTCGAGATCCTTCAGCAGGTTTTTATCCAGCCGGTAGAGCCCCTTCTTTTCCTCGTTCACCGGGATGCCGGCGCACTTGAGCGCTTTCAGATCGCGCTGGATGGTGCGGGCGTTCACCCC
>DCDF01000117.1 GCA_002316295.1 Syntrophaceae bacterium UBA1062
ACTCATCTTCTGGGCCGTGCTCGCAGGCTGAACAGCTCATTGAAGACAGAGCTTCCCCGCCGGGGCGGGTATGGGAAGCTCTGCGATTCTCTGCAGCGGATCAGTCCGGCAGACGTAAAAAGGCAGTGCGGGAGCTACATGAAGACCAGGTGAACCTCAAGCGGAAGTCATTGTTCAGAGATAACTGTGGAGACCGGGCAGGTAGTTGACCCCGAAATAGGTGAACAGGACGCTCAAAAGGCCTATGAGGGAGAAAACGACGACCCGTTTCGTCACCCCGCCGCTTCTGAGCTTCTCGTGGAGCACTGCCGCATAGATGAACCAGGTGATCAGCGCCCAGGTCTCCTTCGGGTCCCAGCCCCAGTATCTGCCCCACGCAACCTGAGCCCACACCGATCCGGTCAGGATGCCTACGGTGAAGAAGACAAACCCGATCATCACGCAGCGGTAAAACATCTCTGCCCATGGATGCACTCCCTGCGAGCCGCCGTTTCTCAGCAGAAAGATTCCGAAGACCGAGGCCACAGCGAAGGATGCATAGCCGAAGAAGCAGGTGATGACGTGGATGGCCAGCCAGTTGCTCTTCAAGGCCGGGATCAGCGGCTGGATGCCGCTGTCGATGGCGGGGGAGAACGATGCGTACCCGAGCACCAGGGCCGCAGCCGGCGTGACGAAGGACAGCACTCTGTTCCTGGCTTCTTCCCTGATTCCGAAAAGGGTCATCAGCACGGTGGCCCAGGAAAAGAAGACCAGAGACTCGTAAAAGTTCGACAGAGGCACGTGGCCGATCCCCAGGGAGTAGGACTCACGCCATCTCAGGAGAATTCCCGCCGTATGCAGCACAAAGCCGCCCACGGCCGCGTAGAATGAGGGCCTGTCCAGGCTGTCTTTTCCAAGGATTCTGCCCACGATCGAGATTGAGAACGCCCCGAGATAGACGAAGGTCACGATGCCGATAATGGTCCCGCTTGTCATGGCGCTGCTCTCTTCGCTTTCGCTTTTACCCGGACGCTCCTTGCGGTGCCTTTCTTCGGAGCCGTCCGCGGGGTAACCGCCTGTGAGGTCTGCGGGGCGGAGGAAGAACCGGAGCGCGGGATGAGATACACAAGCAGCAGGCTCACCAGAAAGATCGCGCCGCCCGCTCCCGCCAGAGGCATACCAGGGTCCCGCCTGACCCCGATGCCGGTGATGAACGTGTGATGTATGCCCTCGCAGGCAAATGTGTAGGGCTTCACGGACGACGGATCGAAGCCGGGCATTTTTTCAAAGAGGTCGGGAGAGCTGTTCTTGAGCTCCTCGATGTTCTGAAACACCCAGAGCAACCGCTCTCCCTGGACACCTTCTATCATGAGCTTCACCGCAGGCCCTGCATGCATGAGATCGTGCCAGATTTTCACCACGCGGGCCCGATCGCCTGCGGCCGAAAGGGGAATGATATCCCCTTCAGAGACTCTGACAGCCGTCTTCGACTGTCCGTCCGAGACACTCAGGAGTGCCGAGAGATTCAGCCGAAAGCTCTGCTGGTAGAAGCTGAAGCCCCCCATGTCGGCCGGGTGGTTGACCCTCACTTGCGCCCTTCCGGCCACCCCGCCGTCCTTCAGAAACGCGAGGTCGGAGACATACTCCCTGGGCATGCCGTTTTCGTAATAATCCACGCTGAAGCGCTCGCACTTCACGGAAAAACCGAGTTCTGCCGAAGACCCGTCCCTCAGTCTCACGCCGGAGACCGTTTCACCCTCCGGGATCTCCATGATCCCGTCAAGGCCCAGGGCACCCAGCGCATACCCCGCAATGACGAGGAGAATGCCTGCATGCAGGAGCAGCATGAGGATGCTCCTCCTCTTCAGCTTCAGCCTTCTACTCATGCACATAATGAGGTTGGCGCACAGGAGAAATCCCGCGGCCATAAACCAGATCGAGTGGAATATGTCATACGGGCCGAGCAGAGCCGCTATCCGAGAGCCCCCGGACATCTGGGGAAACAGGGTGCCGATCAGACAGATCGCTGATATGATGAGGAGGAGCCCTACCGTGAGCTTCAGCGAAGAGAGGAATTTGAGCAGTCCCTCACCGTTTACTTTCATACATACCGATTCCTTCTAGATGGGATTCCAGCCCCTGAAAGATATGTCAGCAGCCATACGTATGTCCGCACAACTGTACCGTGTACATATTTCGGGAAAACACCTCCCTGGGATCAATGACATCCGGGGGAGGTGTCCGGGGCTTTTCACACTGTTCTTCCGTAAACCTTTTTTGCATTCTGACCCGTGCTGTGGCCCGGCTCTTTTCGGAAGTGTATATCAGGTGCCTCGCGATCTGTCACTGATGAATATGGATCGCTATGATTGTCCGTTTTCCCTTGGTTGAGGGCCTCTTTGCACATGATGGATAATGACGGGGCGTGATTTGTATTTATGGGCAACAGGTGTATTATGCGGTAGAGAATGCAGGGAAATGAGCATACATGCATCCGGGAGGAGACGCGTGAAGAAGAGCTGCGGTGAGCGGTTCTGGAAGGGCACGCCGCTTGAGGAGATGAGCGCTCCTCAGTGGGAGTCGCTGTGCGATGGATGCGGGAGGTGCTGCATGCACAAGATCCTTTTCGAAGACACTGCGGAGCTCGTCTACACCAGGGTGGCGTGCAGGTACCTGGATATCGCCTCCTGCAGGTGCACCGCATACCGCAGGCGCTCGTCTCTGTCCGTCGAGTGCCTGATCCTGAGCCCCTCGAATCTTTCTTCATGCCTCCATCTCCTTCCCGGCACCTGCGCCTATCGTCTGATCGCTGAAGGCGGAGACCTGCCTGCATGGCACCCGCTGATTTCGGGCAGCCGGGAATCGGTCCACCGCGCGGGAATTTCCGTACGCGGCAGGGCCGTGAGCGAAGACTCGGTCGATCCTGAAGAGCTCGAAGACCATATCGTCGACTGGATCCGTCACTGAGAAGGATGCCGCCCGAGGAAAGGCGCACGCGGCAGGCTCGGGGGCAGAATGCTTCTCCGTTCTTCAGGGAGTGCAGGGCGCGTCGGGGCCTTTACAGGGAATCCTTGTGGTGCTTGATCACCTTGCCTTTCACCATATAGATGACGTCTTCGCAGATGTTCGTACAGAGATCGGCCACCCGCTCCAGATTGCTGGATATCTTCATGAGATGAAGCGACCGCTCGATAGTGGTCGGGTCTGAGGACATAAAGGTGATGAGCTCCCTCGTTATCTGGTTCCTGAGGCCGTCTACGATACTGTCTCTCTCGCACACGCTCTGCGCCAGCTTCGCGTCTTCGTTTATGAACGAGGTGATGCTGTCGTCGATCATGCTATTCACCACCTCGGCCATGCGGGGTATGTCGATCAGCGGCTTTACCGCAGGCCTTTCGATGAGAAACAGACCGCTCTCGCAGATGGTGACCGCATGATCGCCCATCCGCTCCAAGGTGGAGTTGATGTTGGAAATCATCATGATGGTGCGCAGCGGCTTTCCGGCAGGCTGGTGCTGGGCGATGGTCGCGATGCACATCTCGTCGAGGGTGATCTCGAAGGCATTCGCCCTGGGTTCGTCGAGGGCGATGACGCTGTTGAGTATGTCTGCATCGGCCTGTATCAGCCCTCGGATGGACTTTTCTATCATGCCTTCCACGAGGGATGCATATTCGAGAAGCTCTTTCTTTATCCGGTTGAGCTTTGCTTCCTCTAACATCGGTTCCTCCTGTACAGCCGTACGCGTGCAGGTCGTTCAATCCGGCCTGCAGATTCACTATCTTCGTCCTTCAGACCATGCTCATTGAGCAGCGCCAAATGACTCCCCGCTTAACCGAACCTGCCGGAGAGATACTCTTCCGTCATCTTCTCCCTCGGTACGGTGAATATCCGCTCGGTGTCGCCGTATTCGATCAGCCGGCCCAGATACATAAAGGCCGTGTAATCCGAAACACGGGCCGCCTGCTGCATGTTGTGGGTCACGATCACGATAGTGTACTCCTCCTTGAGCTCCAAGACGAGCTCTTCGATCTTCCGGGTGGAGATGGGATCCAGGCTCGCCGCCGGCTCGTCGAACAGAATCACCTCGGGTTCGACCACCAGGCATCGTGCAATGCATAGCCTCTGCTGCTGCCCGCCCGAGAGCATCAGCGCGCTGTCGTGAAGGCGGTCCTTCACATCCTCGTAGAGGGCGGCCTTTTTCAGGGAATCGACGACCTTGCGCTCGATGAACCCCCTGTCCCGGACGCCGCCGATCCTGAGTCCGTAGGCGAGGTTGTCGAAAATGCTCTTGGGAAACGGATTGGGATTCTGAAACACCATGCCCACCTTGCGCCTCAAGCTCACGACATCGGTCTTCGGATGATTGATATCGGCGCCATCCATGAGAATACGCCCTTCGACCCGGGCTCCCGGGATGAGATCGTTCATCCGGTTGAGCAGCCGGATGAAGGTCGACTTCCCGCAGCCGGAAGGGCCGATCAGCGCTGTCACCTTCTTCTGAAAGATGTCGATGCTGATGTCCTTGAGCGCCTGGGTTTTCCCATAGTAGAAATTGACATTGCGGGCGCTGATCTTGACGTCACGATCCATGGATTCTCCTTTGTCTCTCTCTGAGGATGATGGCAAGGGCTGATATTGCGAGCACCAGGCCGAGCAGGATCAGCGAGCAGCCATAGGCGATCTGTGTCTGGATCTCCGGCCGGGTGCCTTCGGTCATGAGTGCGTAGATGTGATAGGGCAGCGCCATGACCTCGGAGAATACCGAGTCCGGATATCCGCGGGTGTAGAACGTCGCAGCGGTGAAGAGGATGGGCGCGGTCTCCCCGGCCACCCTGCCGATGTTGAGGATGACCCCGGTGAGTATTCCCGGGAAGGCGGAAGGCAGGATCACCTTGGCTATGGTCTGCCAGTGGGTCGCGCCAAGGGCCAGCGATGCCTCCTTATGCGACTGGGGCACTGCGAGGATGGCCTCCTGTGAGGCGGATATGATGCCCGGCAACGCCATGATGCCCAGGGTGAGACTCCCGGAAAGGATGGACACCCCGAAGCCGAAGGCCTTGACGAATACGGCGAAGCCGAAGAGCCCGAACACGATGGACGGAACCCCCGCCAGGTTGTTGATGCTCAGGCGGATGATGTTCACCAGTACGGTTTTCGGGCTGTATTCACAGAGATAGATCGCGCAGGCCAGCCCCAGGGGCAGCGAGAAGAAGACAGCACCCACGGTGAGGTAGAAGGTCCCTACGATGGCGGGCGCCACGCCTCCCTGCGTCATGGCCCTCCTGGGCTCCGAGGTGAGGAATTCCCACGAAATGGCGGGTGCGCCCCGGACGAGAATGAAATACAGGATCGTTCCCAGGAAAAAGAGCGCGAAAGCGATGCATGCGCCCAGGAGAAGAAATCCGATGGCCTGCGAGATGTCGCTCCTGTGGATCATTCTTTTCGGACCCCCTTCAAGCGGTCCTGCCTCAGGAGGGAATTCCCGGGTCGTATGCACCTGCCTCTCCTATCTTCCCAGCCCCAGCTTCAGCCGGAATCTCCTGCTGATGATCTCGGCAAAGATGTTGATCACCAGCGTGATGAGAAAGAGAATCAGGCCGACGGCGAAGAGAGCGTGGTAATGAGCGCTTCCCATTACGGCCTCGCCCATCTCCGCAGCGATAGTCGCCGTCATGGGCCGCACCGGATCGAAGAGCGAGGCGGGGATGGCCGCCGCTCCGCCTGCGACCATCAGCACGGTCATGGTTTCTCCCACAGCCCTTCCGATGCCCAGAATGATGGCGGTGGATATGCCTGAACCCGCAGCCGGCACCACCACCCTGATGAGCGTCTGCCACCGATTGGCGCCAAGGGCCAGGGACGCCTCTCTGTAACTGCGGGGAACGAAGCTCACGGCATCCTCCGCAAGGCTCGCGACCGTGGGCGTGGCCATGATGCCCAGAACGAGCGACGCGGTAAAGGCATTGAGCCCGGTCGGTATGTCCAGGAGGTTCTGGATAAAGGGGGCGACGATGATCATGCCGAAAAAGCCGTAGACGATCGACGGGATTCCGGCCAGGATCTCTATCACAGGCTTAAGCACCGCGCGCTGGGACTCCGACGCCAGCTCGTTGAGAAACAGCGCGGTGCCCACCCCGATGGGAACGCTCACCGCCATGGCTCCGAATGTCACGACGAACGAGGCTATGATGAGCGGGAACATCCCAAACTCCGGAGGATCGTAGGTAGGGTACCAGAACCGGCCGAAGACGATGTCATGAAGATTGTGGCCTGCGAGAAGTGGATACGATTCCCTGAACAGGGTCAGGATAATGCCCACCAGAAACAGCAGCGAGGCAAAGGCCAGGATCGTGAACACCCATCTGTAGAGCGTTTCTTTGAAATGTCTCATGCCGCTTCCTGAGATACTTTATTCAAACGGGTGTGCCGGAGCTTTTTCATTGTCATAAGCGACCTTTGCGGATTCCGATGAAACCCTGCTCTTGAACGAGCCGCTGCCCTTCTTCGCTCAGGAGGAAATCGATAAATCGCTCCGCCATGCCCGTCGGTCTCCCGTCGGTATAGATATAAAGCGGGCGGGAAAGGGGATATCTCCCCGAACGGATGGTCTCCTCACTGCACCTGACCCCATCGATGCGAGCCGCCTTTACCTTGTCGGAGAGGTACCCGTAGCCCAGATACCCGATGGCGCCCGGCGTCTGGGCAACCGTCATGTTCACGACCTGGTTCGATGCGGTGACCAGCGCGTCGGGCCGGACCTTCTTTCCGGCCAGGACGAGCCTCTCGAATGCCTCGAAGGTACCGCTCGAGGTGTCGCGCGATATGACGACGATCTCCCGGTCGTCTCCGCCGATGACCCTCCAGTTCGAGATTCTGCCGGTATAGATGTCCCTGATCTGGACAGTGGTGAGGCTGTCTTTTCCGTTCGACGGATGTACCGCCAGGGCGATGCCGTCCATGGCGACAATGGTCTCGAACGGATGAACCCCTGCAGCCTCCGCCCTGGCCGTCTCTCCCTTTTTGATCTTCCTCGAGGAGGTGGCGATGTGGGTGGTGCCGTCGATCAGTGATGCGATGCCGACTCCGGAACCGCCCCCCTGTACCGAGATGTCCACACCGGGGTGCCTTTCCATGAAAACCTCGGCGCCGATCTGCACCACCGGCAGCACTGTGGTGGAGCCCTTGATCGTCAGCGCTTTCCTCGCCTCAGTGTCCGAGCACGAAAGAGCGAGCACCAGGACGATCGATGCGAGAAAGCGCTGACTGACATTCACGATGCCCATCATGTTTCCGGCCTGCATCACACTCCTCCAGTATCGGGCTCTGTCGTTGATAAACAGGGTTTGTTAAGAAACGATTAAGATTCTGTGAATTTGTTCTCAAGCCCGGAAGGGACCCGGATCCGCCCGTACGATTGGGAGATGCCCGGGATGCGGCCTCTGCAGATCAGGTAAATCAGCCTGTTGCTTCTCTGTGGGGCGAACCGGCGGCGAGGGGAAGGGTGATCGTGAAGGTGGTGCCCCCGTACGGCCTGCTCGTAACGCTGATCGTCCCCTTGTGCAGGGTGACGACGTGCTTGACGATGGACAGTCCGAGCCCGGTGCCTCCCAGCTTGCGCGACCTGGACTTGTCGACAGCGTAGAACCGTTCGAAGATCCTTCCCAGGTGCTCCCGGGGGATGCCGATACCGGTATCGGCGACCTTGACGACCGCAATGTTCTGCGAGCTTCCGAAGGAGACCGTGATGCCGCCTTGCTCTGTGTATTTGACTGCATTGTCGATGAGGTTGGTGAGCAGCTGCTCGAGCCGGTAGGCATCGCCCCTGATGATCACGTCCTGCTGCGGGCCCTCGATCTTAGCGGCCAGGTTCTTGGCCTTGAGCGCCGGTCCGAACAGGGCGAGGGTTTCCTCGATCAACCCTCTGAGAGACACATCTTCCGCATCGAGCCTGACCTCTCCGGATTCGAGCCCGGAAAGCTCCATGAGATCGTTGATGATGTTGATGAGCCTGTCTGTATGGTTCTTGATGATCTCGAGATACTCCGCGCTGCCGTCCGAGCGCTTCTCCAAGAGCGTCTCGGTAAAGCCCTTGATGGCGGTGAGCGGTGTGCGCAGCTCGTGGGATACGTTCACCACCAGGTCCCTCTTGATCTTTTCCAGGCGCTTCATCTCCGTGATGTCGTGCATGAGCACCACCCGCGCTTTACCGGAGCTTACAGGGGTGACGCTGCACAGATAGACCTTGTCATCGATGTCAACGGTATCGGTTGCCTGCTGCCGCGAGGCCCGCTCGATCAGGTTGTTCAGCTGCGGCGATCTGACGATCTCCCAGTAGTATCTCCCGAGAACTTTGCCTGTGCCGAATAGTCTCTCCGCACTGCTGTTGGCCAGTCTGACCCGCCCCTTCTCGTCGAGTGCCAGGAGGGCTTCGGCCATGGACGAGACGATGCCTTCCAGCTCTTCCTTGCTGCTCGCGAGCTCGGCAAACGAGCCTTCGAGCCGTTCCGCCATATTGTTGAAGCTCTCGGCAAGTTCCTGGATCTCATCGCCGGTCCTCAACCAGACACGCTCTTTGAAGTCGCCCTCCGCAAGCCTCCTCGACGCCCTGCTCAACCGCCGGATAGGGCTGGAGACCGCATGGGAAAACAAAAGAGCGATGAGGAGAGAAAACAGGATGATGATCGATGCGAGCACGAGCAAATCCGTTCTCATGGCGCCCAGGAGGATCTGGATATCCTCAAGCGGTATGCTCAGGCGTAGAACGGCCGTGATTCCCCCTGTCGTCTCGAGGGGCAGGGCCACATAGAGCATATCCCTGCCCAGGGTGGTGCTGTAGCGGATCGATTGTCCCATGGAGCCGGTAAGGGCCGCCAGCACCTCGGGCCGGCGGCGGTGGTTTTCCATGGACGCCGCCGTGTTGTCCGAGTCCGCAAGCACCTTTCCCAGACCGTGTATGACGGTGATCCGCGCCTGTACGTCCCTGCTCACGGCTGAGATCAGAGCATTGAGCTCTTCGGGCTGCCCGTTTTCCATCAGCGGCCTGATCTGATGGCTGAGCGCAAGGCCGATTCTGTGGAGGTCTCGGGTCGAGGTCTCGATCGAATGGGCATGGAACGATCGAAGCATGAACATGAGCATCAGGCCTGCGACTACGAGGACCAGCAGGAGGTAGCTCATGGACAGCTTGAAGAAGACGGGCCGTTTCATAATTCCAGCTTGCAGCCTATCCCCCGGATGTTGACGATGAATCTGTCTGTCGGGCCGAGCTTGTCCCTGATGTTCTTCATATGCACGTCCACGGTCCTGCCGAGCACCGCCTTCTCGTCACCCCAGAGGCGGTCGAGGATTTTCTCCCGGCTGAACACCTTGCCGGCATTCGATGCGAGCAGATGCAGGACCTTGAACTCTGCAGGGACAGAAGTGCGGCTGTATCGCCGACTCGGACCTCGAATCTCTCCGGGTCGATGATCAGAGCCCCGCCGATGGTGATGAGCCTTTCGGATTCATGGCCTCTCCCTCGCAGCACCGCCCTCACCCGGGCCGCGAGCTCGCGGGGGGAAAAAGACTTGGTGATATTGTAATCGACCCTCATGTACAGCTCAACCGGACAGAGGATATCGGGCTCGTCGTCCAGCACTGATATACGTATACTCATAGGCCCAGAACACACCCTTTATTGCATGTTCTTTCCTGCCTGCCGCAAACAGCGGCATCTGTCAATCATTTTCACGATGATTGCCCTCTCGATCCCGGCGCGAAGGGGCTCACCTCAACATGCGTGCGGTCCGTTCCGCAGAGGTTTCAGGACAAAGGGCCGGGGCGGGGAGGGCGGCGGAGCAATTCTTCGACGCCCCGATGCTTCCCGTGCGGGATACTTCGTGAACATCAACAAGGGATCACTGTGATCGCTACTGGGCCTTGAAAAGTTCCGCCCGTTCTAGTACGGATGAACACAGGCTTGAAACCTGAGAGAAACTTGTCTGAAAGAGGAGCGTATCATGACGAACAAATCCGGTATGGCTGCCGTGTCTATTATTCTCTTGATTCTGGTGATCGCAATTCCCGGGCTCATCTATTATTTCTTCGAGTGGGAAAAACCCCAGGTGAGAATGGATACTGATCTCACTATCATCGGCCGGCAGAAGGAGGTGTCCATCACCTTTGCGGACAGGCGGAGCGGAATCCGTGACTTCAAGGTCGTTCTCGTCCAGCAGCAGAGTGAATTCGGCGTGGCATCTCTCGATATCCCGCAAAAGGGTGTTTTCGAAAAGACCGTGACCCTGGAGATCGCACCCAAAAAGCTCGGGCTCAAGGACGGTGATGCGGTTCTCAAGATCCAGGCGCGGGACTTCTCCCCGCTCAAGAATGCAGCGGTCCTCGAGATCCCGGTCAAGATCGATTCCGTCATCCCGCGTGTCTCGCTGTTGACGAGGGCGCATAACGTAAATCCCGGCGGCTCGTGTCTGGCGCTGTACAGCGTGAACAAGAACGTCAAGCGCAGCGGCGTCGCCTGCGGGGACCTGTTCTTCCAGGGATACCCTGTCCGTGAGGGCGCCACGACTCTCTATGTGTGCTACTTCGCCGTCCCCATAAACGTTTCACGCTCAACGCCCATGAGCGTGATGGTGGAGGATGCCGCAGGCAACAATGCAGGTACAGCTATCCCCTTTTATGTCAGGACCGCCCATAAGTTTCGTGACGACACGGTGACGGTCGGGCCCGAATTTGTCAAGGGCATGGCCGCGGAGTTCCAGCAGGTGGATGCCGATCTCGAAGGCAGGCTGCCCGAAGAGGTATTCAAGCATCTGAACACCACCTTCCGGGAAGAAAACCACAGAAAGATCAGGACCGTCTGCAGCGACTCCGATACGAAGCAGCTCTGGCAGGGCACGTTCATCAGGATGCCGAACACCGCTCCCAAGGCCCTTTTCGGCGACAGGAGGACCTACCGCTACCAGGGGATGGATATGGGGT
>DCDF01000136.1 GCA_002316295.1 Syntrophaceae bacterium UBA1062
TGTCTCTGGGCGGGCTTGCACCCTTTTTCCGTGACATCATCTCGGTGAGCGATGACTGGGGCACGACCAAGGCCGACGCAAAGGCGTTCTCCAGACTCCGGAGCATCGTGGAGGGCGATGTCGTCCACGTGGGTGACCATCGTGAATTCGATTACCTGGTTCCCAGGAGCATTGGTCTGGAAGCCTACCATATCTGCCGAGGCGAATGCCAGGAGGCGGACGGCTCGCTGAAGAGCCTCCGGGAATTCGCGGTCAGGGTCAAAGGTGCGTGATTTCAGGGCCGGCTTTCTCATCATAGCGGCCGCCAGCTTTTTCTTTTTCCTGAATTTCTCCGAGCTCATGCTCCTGCCCAAGTACATCGTCCACCTCGGGCTCTCTCCCGCGGATATCGGCCTGATCATGGGATCGTTCAGTGTTACCGTCGTGATCGCCCTGCCGCTGGTCGGAATCATCTCCCAGAGGCTTTCCCGAAAGCATGTGTTCATCGCGGGGGCGGCCATGCTCTGCCTCGCAACGCCGTTTTACGCGCTGGTTCGGGAGATGGGGCCGCTCGTCTTCGCGCTGCGGGTCGTCCAGGGGATCGGATTCTCCAGCGCGTTCGGGATCCTGGGCGCCCTGGTGTTCGACATCGCCGAGCCGGATTCCCGGAGGTATTTTCTGGGGGTCCTCACAGCGGTCAACATATCCACCCATGCCATCGGCCCTGCGATCGGCGAGTATGCCATTCACGCCTGGGGCTACCCCCTGCTTTTCTACACCGCGGCTTTTTTCGGCCTCTTCAGCGTCATTGCGGGTCTCTTCCTCCCGGACAGATCGTCCGCGGAGCAGAGCTCGCCTTTTCCCCTGAGGCAGGGCACCCCGTTTATGGCCTCGTCCCTCATGCTGGGTGTGGTGTTCGGTTCTCTGGCCGTGTTCGTTCCCCCCTTTCTTCTCACCAGGGGGATAGACAATTCCGGGTTGTTCTTCGTGTCCTTTGTCGCAGGCAGTCTCATGGTCTGGTCTTTTCTCCACAGGCCTCTGAAGAAGATCGGAGATGCGCGGGCCTGGGCAATATCTCTGGCACTCATGCTGGCCTTTCCTCTCGGCATCCCCTTCCTGGATGGCAGAATCACGCTGGCGGTGCTCGCGCTGATCTTCGGGCTCGGATACGGCTATCTCTACCCCACGCTCAATGCGTATCTCCTCGATGTCTTCCCGGGAATGCGCTCGCTGGCAAACTCGCTCTTCGTCTGGGCGTTCAATATCGGCATGCTCTTCGCCTCCCTCGGCTTCGGCGCAGTTTCTGAAACATGGGGCTACGAACGTGCATTCCTCGTCTCCGGTATCCTCGGCCTGAGCATGCTGGGCCTCATCGCAAAGCTTCAAAACCGGCAGCCGTCTGTCGGATAACGTTTCACAATGACGTCTCGATTCTTTCAGCGCAGCGAGAGAGCTTCCCTTCTTCCCGGCGCTTTTTCCTTTCACCCCGGCGCCTTGCGGCTCACCGGCTTTAGGGAGTAGAGGATCCCCGACAGCAGGCCGGTTACGCCGGAGGTGTTGTCCGGGGTCCGGCACGGCAACAGAGTTGCAGGACAATCCCGCTAACGATCGGAGAAGCTGCGTACAGGCATCCGTCAACCAGCCTCGGATAACGCCGGTCATGCAGAGGGAAGACCTGAGCGGCGCTTTGGGGGGAATAAACGGCGGCGCCGGTCCGAACTCGATCCTCCCCCGCCGGTCGGATCAGAAGCGCATGCCCCAGTCCCGGGGATGTTCCGGGATCGCCCGCATGCTCCCCGCAAGTCCGGGTCGAACGGGTCCTGCCGAAGTGCATGGGTCCTCCCGGCATAGGCAAGATTTTCTCCCGCACGGTGTAATTTTTACCAGGACGCGGGATGCCTTGCCGGGGCGGGATGAGGCTGTTCCAGAAAAAGGCGTGCCTGGCACCGGGGTTGCTCATTGTGGAGGACTACAGCAACGGAGGTGGATATGCAGTTGCCTTTTGCGGGATTGCTGGGCCTTGCATCAGGCGCCATGGGTTTTGTCCAGAAGGTGTTCTCGCACCAGGGAGCCGGTGCCGACTTCGATGCCGAGCTCACGGCCGCGATGACCGGAGGCCTGGATACCTGCAAGTCTCCGCTCTCCCGGATCCTGTCCGGGAAGGCCGCCCTCGACGAGGAGACCTTCCGCGAGCTTCTCGCCACACCCGAGGGGATGCTTCTGTTCCAGTTCATGGCCGCCCTGCGGGAAACAGGGCTCACGTCCTCTGACATCCATCTGCTCCTGAATGGGAGTGGAAACCTGATGTCGGATGAGGGCCTCGGTACAATCCTCGCACATCAGGGGTTCGGGGAGGAGGATATCGCCAAGCTGATGGCGAATCCGGAAATGAAGGCGCAAATCAAGGCCGGGCTGGCGTCATCCTTCACTGCAGCCCTTGACGGCCGGGCTGCCGGAGACGGGACAGACATGAACGCCCTCAGGGCGCTTGCCGCGTCGGATGCAGCCACAGTGGACTCGGTCATCGACCGCATCGTATCCGGGAAACAGCTCCCTTCGGGGCGGGAGGCGATATCAGAAAAGACGGATTCCGCCGGTGAGCAGCTGGCGGCCGTTCGGATCGGCGCTCTTCAGAGAAATGTTTCATACATTGCAGGCGAGATCAAAACCCTGATCGCTGAGGCGCTGAAAAAGATCGATTTGCCGGCACGCCCCGCAACATCCGCTGCAAACACCGCGAAGGTGGAGAAGATGATCAGGACGGCAGGAGATACCTTCGGGCTGAGCAGCGATGTCATGAGAGATCTCTTCTTCGCTTCAGACGAACCCGCGCGGAAGCAGGCAGTGGATCGGGCGACCTCCCAGGTCAGCGCTTACCTCAGATCCCAGGAGGGGCGGAAGCTGGGAGCTGATGCGGCCGATGCCCTTGCATTACTGAGATCCGCCATGACCGAGCAGGAGTTCTCGGGAATCGATACCGCCTTGAAGCTCTGGCAGCCAGGGCAGACATTGCCGGACGTCCGGATCGCGCTGGGCAGGGAGACATATGAAGCCCTGGCCGGGAGCCTGGGAGGCCGGGAGCCCGGGATTCTCTACGAGCAGCACATGAAGGGCGTCATGGACCAGCTGAGGCATGCATTGCCGCCGCAGATGAAAAACAGCGAGGGGCATGTGACGCTTCGGCTTCACCCCCCCATGCTGGGCAGGGTCGACGTGAGCATGACCATGCAGGACGGACAGCTCAAGGCGGTGTTCAAGACCGATCAGCTCGTCACCCGCGACATCCTGGTCCAGAACATGCATCTGCTCAAGGACGCCCTGGCCGAACAGGGCATCCGCGCAACCCAGTTCTCGGTCAGCTCAACCGTCGACCACGGCCCGTCCCATGAGGGATACGCCTTTGCCCATCAGGAGAGACACAGGCAGGAGCCCTCGTATTCCGCGAGAAGCTCCGGCAATCAGGACGGATTTGCCGGCAAGGCGGGAGAGTACGCGAACTCTTCGGCCGCCGCGCAGCTGTCTGAAGCCGGCGGGCTAGACCTTTTCGCCTGACAGGAAAGGAGGGAAGAATGTCCACAATCGGAATGGATGCGATCCTGAACACCCAGCCCTCGTTCAATACCACGGGCTCCAATAAAAGAGCCGAGTCTCTGGGAAAGGACGATTTTCTGAATCTGCTCATCAAGCAGATGCAGTATCAGGACCCCCTGAATCCGGTGGAAAATGCCGATTTCACCGCCCAGCTGGCCCAGTTCACTTCCCTGGAGACACTGAGCAACATCGACGAGAACATAGTGGATTTGGGCGTGCTGCAGTCGTCGATCAACAATATCACCGCCGTGTCGTTCATCGGCAAGAATGTGAACGCCCAGGGGAACGTGGTGAACTACACGGGCAGCGA
>DCDF01000063.1 GCA_002316295.1 Syntrophaceae bacterium UBA1062
TCTCAGGCTGTATGAGAATGCCTCGAAGATTCCCGAAGAAGCATCAGCCGTTTCAAGATAGGCATGAAGATGATTCTCGAATAAATCCTTTTTTCCGGATATTTGCGCAGAGATATCCACCTGTTTCTCCCAGAGAGGGAATACCATGCAATAACGGATTCATCAAGGATCTCTTCCGGCGGCATCGATGCTTAGGAGGACGAAAGATTTTCGTAGAGCATCATGATGGTGTTCACGTATACCTTGCTGCGGTTGTAACACCAGATAGCCGTTCTCTTTCTCTCCTCGCTCGCGTCCTCCTTCCATCCGGCTCGCTTCATGTAGAAGGCTATGCTCGCCATGGCATCCGAGATATTGAACGGGTCGCGTATCCCATCATTGTCGCCGTCCACGCCGTACTCCGCGAACGACGAGGGGATGAACTGGGCGGGTCCCAGCGCTCCGGCGAAGGATCCGCTGATCGCCAGCGGATCGGCGTTGATGTCGCGCGCGATGAGGATGAGATGGTAGAGCTCGTTCAGCGCCCATTTCGCCTTCTTCTGCGCCCTCGAAACCATGGCTTCGTCCTGGAGCGAGGGATACTTCTTTGCATAAGACTCCTGGATCTGGCGGAAGTAGTCCGGGTTGAGCAGAGCAGCGAGATTGGCGTAGGCGCTGAACACGTTGTAGCGCATGGGGTAGGTGTTCAACCTGGATTCCACGATCAGAATGGCGGTGACTATCTGTGGCGATGTGCCGAAACGCTTCTCCAGGGCGGACAGCACTTGAGCGTTCTCGATGATGTACTCCTTGCCCTTGGCGATATATTTCGGATCGATGTACATGTGATCCGGCTGCTCCTTGGTTCCTTTCGGGCTCGAGTGGAAGAGATTCTGAATGATGATCTCCGGCTTGACGGAAACCCGCGGGTCGCTGAACAGGGCTTGGACATGGTCTTTCTCCAGCCCCTTTTCCACCAGACGATCGGAAAGGTATTTCATGGATGTTTCTCCGAATGACCAGGCCGACGCCGGCAGCAGGGTCATGACGAGCGTGACGATGAGGAATGTTTTGGATTTTTTCACGTATGACTCCCTTGATTTCAGTTTTACGCCCACTTCACAATATAACCATATCATCAGGAAGGGCCTTATCATACCGGGTTGCCGGCGAAAGCACAAGACCGTTTCTCGTGCCGGTTGTGCGGCTTCGCCCATAAGCCCTGAAAAGTACCCTTGAAAACATCGGTCGATTCATGAGCCGGGTCTTTTCGATCCCCTGTGCAGATCCTGTTTCCCTTTCGGGGGCGGAGCCGGAAGGCGCCGGAAATCTTCAACGGAATCATGAACCTTGACTTGCGCTTGAAAACAGGCATACAACCTTGCCCTATGAAGAGAATTCTGATCGCGAACCGCGGAGAAGTCGTCGTACGGGTTCTCAGAACGGCTCGGGAGATGGGGCTTGAGACCATTGCCGTCTATTCCGAGGCGGATCGGGATATGGAGTACCTGTCCCATGTCGACGAAGCGGTCCAGATCGGCCCTGCCCAGCCGTCGAAGAGCTACCTCAACATCGAGGCGATCATCAGCGCGGCGCTGGGATGGAAGGCGAACGCCATCCACCCCGGTTACGGATTTCTCTCGGAAAACCCAAACCTTGCGGCCCTGTGCGAAGAGAACGGCATCGCGTTCATCGGCCCGTCGAGCACGGCCTTGAGGACCATCGGCAACAAATCGAGGACCAAGGAGGTCGCCAAGTCGCTGCATATACCCACCATTCCGGGGTCCTACGGCATGATCTCCAACGTCGATCAGATCATCATCATGGCCCGGCAGCTCGGGATGCCGGTCATACTCAAGTCTCTCTACGGCGGCGGAGGCAGGGGAATGAAGGTCGCCCACGACGAGAATCAGCTCCGGCAGCAGTTCGCAAGCGTCAGCAGCGAGGCGAATGCAGCGTTCGGCCGCAACGAGGTCTACATGGAGCACTATCTCTCCTGCCCGCGGCACCTGGAGGTGCAGGTTCTGGCGGACGAACAGGGAGGTATTCAGGTGCTGGGAGACCGGGAGTGCTCCATCCAGAGACGGCACCAGAAGGTGATCGAGGAGGCGCCCATTCCCAACATCGACGACCGGACAAGGGAAGATCTCTGGAAATGGTCGAAAATGATCATCCGGGCAATTGGATTCCGAGGGCTGGGAACGGTGGAGTACCTCATGGATCATGAGGGCTGCACCTATTTTCTCGAGATCAACGGGAGACTGCAGGTGGAGCACCCCGTGACCGAGATGGTGACCGGCATCGATCTAGTCAGAGAGCAGATCATGATCGCCGCGGGATCACGGGTCAGCCCGCAGGAGCCTCACATCAGCGGCCATGCGATCGAGTGCAGGGTCAATGCCGAGAATCCGGCCAAAAACTTCATGCCCACCACCGGGACCGTCACCTCGCTTCGTCTGCCCGGAGGGCCGGGCACCAGAGTGGACACCCATCTCTTTCCCGGATGCGCCATCAGTTCTTACTACGATCCTCTCCTGGCCAAGCTCATCGCCCACAACAGCACCCGGACAGGGGCGCTCAAGCGCATGGCCCGGATGATCCAGGAGACGAGAATAGAGGGCGTCGTCACCAATATCGACCTTTTGCTGAAGCTGCTCGCCAATGAGAAATTCCTCTCCGGCAACGGCGACACCTCGCTCGTCATGCAGCTGATGAAAAAGTAGCGCCCCGACGGAGATCGACTCAATGGCTAC
>DCDF01000041.1 GCA_002316295.1 Syntrophaceae bacterium UBA1062
TTCCCATAGCCGGCACACGGCCACGGGGAAAGAACGAGGCCGAGGACAGGATGCTGTCGGAAGATCTGATGAGAGACGCAAAGGAACGCGCGGAGCATCTCATGCTCCTGGATCTGGCGAGAAACGATGTCGGCAGGGTCTCGCAGCCGGGCACGGTGAGGGTTACCGTGCGGGAGGTGGTGAAAATGTATTCACATGTCATGCACATCGTCTCGAGCGTGGAGGGAACGATCCGCCCGGGTCTGACGAGCATCGACGTCGTCAAGGCCTGCTTCCCGGCGGGGACCGTGTCCGGGGCGCCCAAGGTGAGGGCAATGGAGATCATCGACGAGCTTGAAGGGATATGCAGGGGGCCGTACGCGGGTGGCGTGGGCTATCTTTCGTTCAACGGCGATGTGGATACCGGGATTTCGATCCGGACTATCTTCATTCGGGGCGGACAATACTTCGTGCAGGCCGGTGCCGGGATCGTATGGGACTCGGTGCCGGAGAACGAGCTCAAAGAAATCGACAACAAGCTCAGGGTCCTGGGCACCGCACTGGGAGGCATGGCATGATGCTCGTGATCGATAATTTCGATTCCTTCACGTACAACCTGATCCAGGGTTTTGAAACCCTGGGTCACGAGGTGACGGTCTATCGGAATGACGCCTTGGATGTCGACGACGTACAGATGCTGTCACCGTCGTGCATCACTATCTCGCCCGGCCCCGGGACGCCCGGGTCTGCGGGGATTTCCGTAGAGTTGGTCCGACGGTTTTACACAAGCATCCCCATCTTGGGAGTTTGCCTCGGGCATCAGTGCATCGCAGCGGCGTTCGGTGCGGGAATCGTCCATGCCGGACGTGTCATGCACGGCAAGTTCTCTCCCATCACTCACGACGGCAGCGGCCTGTTCGACGGCGTTCCTCAGGGTTTTTCCGCAGTGAGGTATCATTCCCTGGCCGTTGACAGGGATACGCTGCCTCAGTCGCTTTACGTATGCGCCTCGGCGGATGACGGAGAGGTGATGGGCCTGCGCCACGAGCGGTATCCGGTCTTCGGAGTCCAGTTCCATCCCGAGTCCGTCGCCACCGAGCACGGCTGTCTCATTATGCGCAATTTCATTGCACAGACAAAGGAGGTCGTATGAAGAATTTCATCGAAGCGCTTATTTCACGGCAGGATCTGAGCGATGCCGAGATGGAAACCGCCTTTGACGCCATCATGTCAGGCCGGGCCAACGACGTCCAGATTGCATCGTTCCTCGTCGCACTGAGGGCTAAGGGCGAGAAGCCTTCCGAGATCGCCTCGGCTGTCAGGATCATGCGGGACAAGGCGTTGAAGGTGGCGGTTGATTTCGATGTCGTGGACACCTGCGGAACGGGCGGCGACGGGGCATCCACGCTCAACATTTCCACAGCCGTAGCCTTTGTTCTGGCCGGTGCCGGCGTCAGGGTGGCCAAGCACGGCAACCGTTCGGTGAGCTCCTCATCGGGAAGCGCGGACTGCCTCGAAGCGCTTGGCGTGCCGATCGACCTGGGGCCCAAGCAGGCTGTGGATCGTCTCGAGAAAACCGGCTTCGCCTTCATGTTCGCGCCCCGGTATCACCCGAGCATGAAATACGCCATGCCGGCAAGGAAGCAGCTGGGCATGAAGACGATATTCAACATCCTCGGGCCGCTGACGAATCCCGCAAACGCAGCCTACCAGGTCATCGGGGTCTATCACCGGGATCTCATCGACCCCATGATCGAGGTCCTGAGGATTCTGGGGTCCAAGGGAGCCATGGTAGTCAACTCCGGGCTCGACGAGGTATCCGTATCGGGGGTGACCTATTATGCACGCCTCTGTAACGGCAGGATAGAAAAAGGCGAGATCAGGCCGGAAGACGCCGGGATAGAACGCCAGGGCCTGTCGGGGCTCAAGGTGTCGGAGCCCCGGGAGTCCGCCCGGAAAATCCAGGCGGTGTTCGAAGGAACACTCAAAGGGGCGTGTCTGGACAGTGTGCTGATCAACGCGGGGGCCGCATTCATGGCGCTCGACGGGAATATCGGAATCCGGGACGCAGTTGCACAGGCGCGGAGGGTGATTTCAGAAGGCGGCGCCAGAGACGCGCTCATTCGGGCGAGGGGATAAATGGATTTCCTGAAGCACATGAGGCTCCTTGCGAAGCGGCGGGCGGCGGGCCTGAAAACTGGTATGCCCGAAGCTGCACCTCCAGTCCGGTCGTTCAGAAGAGCGCTCAAGGGCATGGCTGTGATTGCGGAGGTGAAGTACGCCACGCCGGCAGACGGTCATCTGGGAATACGCAGGAGCCCGTCATCACTCGCGGCCGTGTACCAGTCCCATGGCGCGGCAGCCGTATCCTGTGTCACCGAGCCGGTGTTCTTTGCCGGGAGCGTGGATTATCTCCCGGAAATCCGGAGCAGCTGCATGCTCCCCCTGCTCATGAAGGACTTTATTGTGGATGAGCGCCAGCTGTGCCAGGCCAGGGCATTGGGCGCGGATGCCGCTCTGCTCATCACCGAGTTGCTCTCGATAGACGAACTCGCCCGTCTTCATTCATTCTGCAGGTCACTGGGCATGGATTGCCTAGTCGAGGTGCACGGCCGGGAAGGGCTGGACAAGGCCCTGAAGATCGGGGCCGATATCATCGGGGTGAATGTGCGCGACCTAGCTACGCTGAAGGTAGATCCGAGGCGCCACGAGGAGATGGCGGGGCTGCTGCCTTCAGGAGTGGCCAAGGTGGCCGAAAGCGGCATCTCGTCATCGGCAAGGCTCAAGGAGCTCAGAGAAATGGGATATGATGCGGCCCTTATCGGCAGGGCCGTGGTCAGCGAGCAGACCCGCGGGGAGATATTTCGATGTGGGTGAAGATATGCGGCATCACCCGATATGAAGACGCCCTGGCTGCATGCGTGTTCGGCGCGGACGCTGTGGGGTTTGTGCTCACGCGGAGCAGGAGAAGGGCGGACCCGCATGTGGTGGAATCATGGATACATGATATTCGCGGAGTGGAAAAAGTCGGGGTGTTCACGGATGAAGATCCCGCATACATCGCTCAGATCTCGAAGATCCTCGGGCTCGATACGGTTCAGCTCCACGCACCGCCCTCATTGGCGCATCGGGTATTGCTCGAAGATTTCAGGGTCATCGTGGCACTGAAGGACGCAGAGCCGGGCACTGAGCCGGCCGGGATCCCGGAGAACTTTCCCTGCCGCGTTCTCCTGGACCCGAGCATGGGCAACGGCAGAGCCGGGGACTGGAGACGCCTCGGAATACCCTTTATCCTCGCCGGAGGGCTCACCCCGGAAAACGTCGGGAAGGCGATCGCTCAGGCAGGGCCTTTCGGGGTGGACGTGAGCTCCGGGGTGGATGCTGCACCCGGAATCAAGGACAGGGAGAAGATCAGGAAATTCATCTGTGAGGCGAAACAGGAGGCGAAAAAATGAAAGGCTATTTCGGAGAATTCGGCGGACAGTACGTGCCTGAGACGCTGCTACCCGCCTTGCAGGAGCTTGAAAACGAGTTTTCAGCCGCGTGGAACGACCGGGAGTTCCGGGACGAGTTCAGCAGCTGTTTGAGGGACTATGTGGGCAGGCCCAGTCCCCTGACCCATGCGCGCAGGCTCTCTGAACATCTGGGTATCGAGGTGTGGCTCAAGCGGGAAGACCTGAACCACACCGGCTCCCACAAGATCAACAACGCCATCGGTCAGATCCTCCTGGCACGGCGGATGGGCAAGCAGAGGATCATCGCCGAGACCGGAGCGGGCCAGCACGGGGTCGCCACCGCAACTGCCTGCGCGCTGTTCGGGCTGCCCTGCGTCGTGTACATGGGCACCCGGGACATCGAACGGCAGCACATGAACGTCGAGCGCATGCGGCTACTGGGCGCGGAGGTGGTTCCAGTGTCTTCGGGGAGTGCGACCCTGAAGGACGCGACCAGCGAGGCCATCCGCGACTGGGTGACCAATGTGGACACTACCTACTACCTTCTGGGATCGGCTGTCGGGCCCCATCCCTATCCGACCCTGGTGAGAGAGTTTCAGCGTATCATCGGCGAAGAGGCCAGGAGGCAGATCCTGGAAAAGACAGGTTCGCTCCCCCATACCGTGATCGCCTGCGTTGGCGGGGGGAGCAATGCCATTGGTATATTCTCCGGGTTCATGAACGACCCGGTGGAGCTCATCGGAGTCGAGGCCTACGGCGATGCGAACGGCAGTCACGGCGCCAGCATTCACTTCGGGTCGCCGGGAGTCCTTCACGGGGCGCGCTCCTACCTGCTACAGGACCTTGACGGCCAGGTGCTGGACACCCATTCGATCGCGGCCGGGCTCGATTATCCCGGTGTAGGGCCGGAGCACAGCTTTCTCTCGGCAACCCGCAGGGCCAGGTACGAGCTGGTGGACGACCGGCAGGCCCTTGAGGCCTTCAGGCTCCTGAACCGCCTGGAAGGAATCGCGCCAGCCCTCGAGAGCGCCCATGCAGTCGGATTTCTCGGGCAGTATGCACCCGGCCACGAA
>DCDF01000169.1 GCA_002316295.1 Syntrophaceae bacterium UBA1062
TGACGGAAGAGGTGGCGAGCGGAAGCATGAAGAGCGGATCGAGAAGCGAGGTGGCGCGGCCCCGGTCGCGGCTCAGGAACAGAGCGGCGGGCAATGCGATGCACAGAGACATCACCAGGGCGACCGCCGCGTAGCCGACCGAATATCCGATGGCGCTGACTGGCGGTATGTAGAAGATCGACTGAGACGGGTTCTGAAAGAGGGCCCGGTAATAGAGGAGCGACAGCCCTCCCTCCGTGGAGAGTGACCGGAAGGCGAGCGCGAGCAGGGGCGCCGCCAGCAGGACGAGCATGAATGAAACAGTGCCCCAGACGATGAGCCTGTCTTTGCCGGTCGCGATGTCCCGCTGAACGATGCGGCCGGCCTCCGGGGTGAGCTCGACCGAGGCCGCTCTCTGCAGTCGGGTGTAGACCCACATGAAGGCGAACATGAAGCAGATCTGCAGAAGCGAGAGGGCGGCGGCCATGGGCAGGTTGAACAGGTGCACGGCCTGGCGGTAGATGGCCACCTCGATGGTGGAGTACCGGGGGCCGCCCAGAATGAGGATCACGCCGAAGCTGCTGAAGCAGAAGATGAACACCAGGAGAGAGGCGGCCATGATCCCGGGGCGCAGGACCGGGAAGGTGACCTTCCAGAAAGCCTGCCAGGGCGAGGCCCCGAGCACCTGGGCCGCGTGCGACAAGCCGGGATGGATCCGGGACCAGAAGCCTCCCACGATCCTCAAGACCACGGTGAAGTTATAGAACACGTGGGCCATGAGTATGAAGGCGAGGCTCTGTTCGAGCCGGATGGGGGGCGAGGAGAATCCCCAGATGACCATGAGCCATTCGTTTGCCAGGCCCCTGTCGCCCAGAAGGGCGCTGAACGCGGCGGCCACCACCACGGACGGCAGCACGAAGGGTATGGTCGTGCACGACTGGATCAGGCTCTTGCCCGGGAAGCGGTAGCGGGCGAAGACATATGCCGCGGGCAGCGCCAGGACCACGGTCAGGACCGTGGAAAGAGCCGCCTGCCAGGTCGTGAACCAGAGAATCCTGAGCGAGGAGCCCGTTGAGAACAGGGCGGTGATGTTGCCGGGATCCCACTGCCCTCCGGGCGCAAGACTCAGGGAGAATATCTCGAAGAGGGGATAGAAGTAGAATACCCCCAAAAATGCCAGGGGAAGGGCGACCAGAAGGATGGCTGCGCGGTTTCCTGGCGGTCTCACTGGAGCACGGTCTCTGTCCAGGCCCGTATCCAGGCGTCGCGCCTTTCTGCGATGACCTCCGGATCAAGGATCACCGGCCTGCTCGCGAGCCGGGCGTGCTCGGTGAACACCTCGGGCAGGCGGGCGTTTTTGTTGGCCGGGAACATGAACATCTTTAAGGGGATCTCCTGCTGAAAGGGCGTATCGAGCAGGAAATCGATCACCCTGCGCGCCAGCTCGGGCTGCCTGGCCCCTTTGAGGATACCCGCGAACTCGATCTGCCGAAACGCCGTGCCGCTGCCGGTCATCGCCGCGGTGGGAGCCGATTCCGGCGGCTGCTCCGCAAAGTACACCTCCGCGGCGGGACTGGCCGCGTAGCTCACCACCAGGGGGCGACCGCCTTTGGACGCCGCGCTGAACTTGCCCCAGTATGCATCCTCCCACCCGTCGGTTACAAGGACGCGATTTTTCCTCAGGGCCTGCCAGAACTCCACGAAGCCGTCCTCCCCGCAGGTTCCCACCGTGGCCAGCAGAAAGGCCAGCCCGGGAGAAGAGGTGGCGGGATTTTCCACCACCAGGAGCCCCGAATATTCAGGACGGACGAGGTCGTCCAGGCTCTCGGGCACGGGGAGTCCCTCCTGGCTGAACCACGCCCGGTCGTAATTCACGCACACGTCGCCGTAATCCACGGGCACAAGGCGGTGGGTCTTGTCCAGCACCAGGGATTCATCGATGCAGGAGAGCAAAGGGGAGCTGTAGGGGACGAAGATATTCGCCCTGAGCGCCCTGCTCATGAAGGTGTTGTCCACCCCGTAGAAGACATCGGCCAGGGGATGCTCCTTCGACAGGATGGCCTGGTTGAGCGCGGCACCCGCATCGCCTGATTTCAGAAAACGCAGGCGGACGCCCTGCTCCTTCTCGAACCCGTCGAGCACCTCCTTGCCGATGCTGAAGCTGTCGTGCGTCATCACCGTGACGACCGGCACCTCCAAAGCGGCATCGTTCTTCGTGCAGCCGGCCAGGAAACATCCAGCGGCCAGAATGACGAACAGCAGCGCGACCCTATGTTCCATCATCCACCCCTCGTATTTCTATCAATGGCATGAATCTCAATGGCAAGCCTTCGACCCAATTCCACCGCACGCTTTCAGGGGAATGTGCCCCTCCTTCTCTGTCCTCCGTTCTTAAGAAGCGGACTATAGAAGGAGAATTCAAGAAAGCAAAACGAAAAAGGCCATCCCCCGATGGAGGACGGCCTTGCTTGCCCACGAGCCTTCATCCCTCCGCCGGCATTATCCGGTTCAGGTTCTACGGGCAGGCCCACAGCTCCGTACGTCCAGAGATCAAGGACCCCTCTCAGCCCGGTTTTTCCGAGCTCCCGTCAAGGCGTCAGCCATAAGCTTCTGCTAAAAAACCTTAGATCCCAAGCGCCTGCCCTGTCAAGAGGTTTCCCCGTGCCGTTTCCGGGAGCGATAGAGGCGGGCACGAGGAAAAGATGTACGAATTCCAATTGAATACAGGGGAGAAAAGTATGTATAATCCAGCAAAACATCTCTAGGAGGGCTACATCATGTCTGACAATCTTGCAAACCCGGCACCATTGGGACTCATGGGCTTCGGTATGACCACGGTTCTTCTGAACCTTCACAACGCCGGCATCTTCGAGCTCAATGCAGGCATCCTGGCCATGGGCATCTTTTACGGCGGCCTGGCGCAGGTCATTGCCGGCACCATGGAGTTCAAGAAGGCCAACACCTTCGGGACCACGGCGTTCACCTCGTACGGGCTGTTCTGGCTGAGCCTGGCCTTTCTCATCTACTTCAACGGCAAGTTCGGCATAGCCGGCAACTCGATGATGTTCATGGCGTGGTATTTTTTCATGTGGGGGCTCTTTACCTTCTTCATGTGGGTCGCCACCTGGAAGGGTGCCCGAGCACTGCAGGTTGTCTTTCTGACGCTGACCATCCTCTTCTGGATGCTCGCCGCACGCGATGCGTTCGACTGGACCGGCACCTGGGCCGTGCTCACCGGCTATGAGGGAATCTTCTGCGGGGCATCGGCCATTTATTTCGCCATGGCGCAGGTCATCAACGAGTACCACGGAAAGGTCGTCATGCCTGTGGGTTAGGAATCGGCGGCTCAAAGATGGTGATGCCCCCTTGAAAGCCCGGCCTGAGGGGGCATCTCACCGGAGAAAAAAATGCCGGAGGCGAGCGGCCCCCGGCATTTTATTTGTAGCCGGCCCGGCAAACCGGAGGTCAGTTGCCTGCAGCGTCCGGTGTTTCTGCGTCTGAAGCCTGCGCAGCGGGTGCCTCGTCAGCCGGTGTTTCTGCGTCTGAAGCCTGTGCAGCGGGTGCCTCGTCAGCCGTCGCCCCTGCATCGGAAGCAGCCGCATCCGCATCCCCGGCCTCATCGGCTTCAGGAAGCTCCTCCCCGACGGCGGGGGCGTCGGCGGTATCTTCAGGCTGATCCATCACTTCCACCGCCGGTTCCTCCACTGACGCCTCATCGGCCTTGCTGCAGGCGCTTAACGAAAGGCAGAGTGCCATGCAGGCGATGAGCGCCATGATGCCCATACCAGTGAAACTACTACATGTCCTTTTGATAACCTTTTTCATATGCCACCCTCTTTTAAAAGTTTTTTGGTCAGGTTCAGTCATTGTTGAGTATCACCTGATCTATGATGTGGATTACCCCGTTTCCGCACCTTATATCCGGCTTCACGATCCGCGCGCCCCGCACGTAGACGGCGCCGTTCTTCCGGACGAGGTTCAGAACCTCGTCGTTTAAGGCAGTGATGCTGGAGTCGTGCAACACCTCGGAGCACAGGACCAGATCGGGTGCCACGTGACAGGCGAGCAGGCCTTCCAGGGCATCGCGATTGTCCAGGCTAAACAGCATCTCGATCGATTCGGCTGGCAGGTTCAGAAAAGCCTCTTCGTTCGGAGCGAAGATCGTGAACGGGCCCCTTTCGCTGAGAATATCGCTGATCATGCATTGATGGACTGCCCAGGCGAACGTGCTCAACTCGCCTATACCATCGAGGGCTTCAACCAGATCCTTTGCCCCAAAATCATCAGCGCGGGGGCACGGGCTTAACGCGAACAGCGCACTGGCGGTCGCCATGCCGATAAGACAGCACCGAACGAGCCCGATTTGCCTTTTCATCTGAGTTTCTCTTCCCCCATGTTCGTACATTGGATTGCCCGGGGCGAAGAAGTGTCTTCCGGCCGTCGTTTTCCTGCTGCGAAAGGTCTGTGCCCCGGTGATGAGGACGATTCGATTCCCTAGCGGCTGAAGATGAACTGGTCTCTCCTGTTCTTGGACCAGGCCTCTTCCGTCTTGCCGGGGTCTTCGGGCTTTTCCTCCCCGTAACTGATGGTGCCGATCCTGGCTGCATCGATTCCCATGGTTACGAGAAAATCCCTGGCCGCACAGGCCCGGCGCTCGCCCAGAGCGAGATTGTACTCGCTGGTCCCCCGTTCGTCGCAGTGGCCCTCGATATCGAGCCGCAGCTCGCCATGCTCCTTCAGATAGGCGGCGATTTCGGTGAGGATCTGCCGCCCATCAGGGCTCAGATCGTGCCTGTCGAACTCGAAGTAGATTTTTCTGGAGTCAAAAGGCGTCACCACGGTTCCAGACGGCGCCTGTGCTTCGCCGGCGGGCATGTTCATCGTCTCCTGTCCAACAGATCCATCCAAAGCACCGGTTTCATCCGCGACGCCCATCATTTTTCTCGTGCACCCAGCCGAGAAAATCAGCAGCACCAGTGCGAACCATACCATTCCCCTTGTCACGATCTCCCTCATACGCTCCATCCCCCTGTTTTATCTAATTAATTAATTTTCACGTGAGACCTATTTTATTCATAATCTACAGCAAAACACAAAGAGGGATTTTCATCGTTCCAGTCAGCTTTCGCCCGTGCTGGGATATGCTGATGAGGTTCATGGATCTAGCGCATGCTTTCTCATTCTTTGATTATCTTTCTGCATATTTCGAAATCAAGGGGAGGGGAATATGTTTTCTGCCGCCCGATAACTCCCTAATTTTCTATCTCGTTGCCGGTATGCTGGTTTTCTCGCGGCAGGCATCCACAAGGGTTGTTGGGTGCGACTGTTCCGGATATACCGGAATTATCCGTGATGAGAGGCATTTCATGGGAGGTATGCCACGGTCTGACGGGGCCGGCGGAGATCAACCGGAGCCAAGCATCTCCACAAAGGCCCTGAAGAGCCGGCTGTCGAAAGACCCCGCCATGTCCTGCTGCATGACGGTCAGCGCTTCGAACGGTGTCAGGGGACCGCTCGACGGCGTCGAGGAGGTGAGAGTCTCGAAGGTGTCGGCTATTGCGCAGATCCTTGCATACAGGGGAATATCCTCACGGGTTTTCCCGAAGGGATATCCCTTGCCGTTGCACCATTCATGGTGGAACAGCACAACGGATGCCGCCTGGCTGGTGAGATAGTTTGCATTCATGAGCCTGTCGTGCCCCCATACGGGGTGCTTCATGACGACCTGATGCTCCATGTCGTTCAAGGGCTCTCGCTTCTCCAGGATCTTGCGGGGCACCCTGGTCAAACCGATGTCATGGAGAAACAGGGCTGTGCTCAGGGCTTGAAGGTTGTGGTCTCCGCTCCTGTCGCCGAAGAGCTGTACGGCCAGGGAGGTGCCGTATATCCCCACCTTCACCGAGTGGTGATAGGTGAAATGGTCGTGACCCGTAACCTTGACGAGCTCGCTCATGACCCGCTTGTCCGAAAGAATGAGCTTGACCACGAATTCCGAAGTCTTCTCGATATCTTTGAGGGTCTTGTGGTTGAGCCCCTGGAAAACCTGCCTGATGGATTTCATGGAGCTCGCATAGATGATATTCGCCTTTACCTCGGGCTCCAGGTGCGAATCGGTGAGAAGGTCGGTGAGAAGCGATTTCAGGAACGCCTCTGCGCTTTCGTTGTCCGACGAGCGGATGTAGAGGGTAGCCTTGCTCCTGGAAAAGATCCGGCAGTGCTCTCGGGTGATCAGCGCGCCCCTGGCGGCAAAGAGCCGGTAGTCGTTCCTGATCTTCACGTAGAGGTCCACCGGGCAGTTTCGCCCCTCGCGGACAATGGGATAGGGCATTTCTTTATAGAGCATCAGGTAAACTCTCTGCGCGACGTCGACGGATTTTTCTGATTACTTTCGGGCCTGAACATAAGCGGCTGCTGCGGAAGCCCTCCTCTCTCCCCGAATATATAACCCTTTTTATCGTCACGCGCCGCGAAAGCATAACACCGGATCCGCCGTGTTTTCACGAGCGAGTTTTTCAGGAAAGTGATCCACTGTCGGGATAGACCGGCCATTCCGCCGGGTAATCCGCTTCGACGATCACACGGTCTCTCCGAACCGGGTGCGCAAACTCCATACGTCTGTGGTGGAGCGCGACTCCGCCCTCAACATAAGCCGCGCCGCTCCCGTAGAGGCTGTCCCCGACGACGGGGCATCCGGCTGCAGAGAGCTGGGCCCTGATCTGATGATATCTGCCGGTTTCCAGCGTGACCTCGACCAGGACAAGCCTTCCCCGTCGCCCAAGGCTCCGGTAGCGCAGGAGCGCCTTCTTCGCGCCGGGATCGTTCGCTCCGGACGTCACTGAGCGCAGGCGCGAATGCCTCAGGAAATGCTCGAGCACACCCTGTTCTGCAGGGAGATCTCCGGTGATCACGGCATGGTAGATTCTCGTCACCTCGTTTCTGCGCATCTGCTCGTTCATCCTGCTCAGGGATTTGCCGGTGAGCGAGAAGAGGGCGATGCCGCTCGTCACCCTGTCGAGCCTGTGGACCGCATGGAGAAAGACGTTTCCAGGCTTGCCCCGAGACTCCTTGATCATGGCCTTTGCCCGGTCTTCGAGACTGTCTCCGGAGAACCGGCTCGGCTGTGTGAGAAGTCCGCAGGGCTTGTTGAGGGCAAGGATATGGTTGTCTTCGTAGAGGACCTCGATCCGATGCCTCATATGAACAGCACCTACCGGCCTTCCTCGGAGCACGGCCCGGGAAACCAGCGGGAATAGGTGCCGCTGGGCACGGGAAGTACGCCTGCCGGGCCGGTCAGAAGCATCTCTCCGTGCTCGATGCAGGAGTCCGAATAGGAGCCGGTGACAAGACGAAGGAAGTTGGCCAGCGCGATCGGCGTACAGTACGGAGTATGAGACGACAGGAGGAGAAAGGCGGGCTCGTCAGAGATCAGCGTCCAGCACTTCTCGAGAGTGGATGCGAGCTCCCGATCGATCTTGTAGATCTCCTTGCGCCTCCCGTGGCCGAAGGTGGGAGGGTCGAGGATCACGGCGTCGTAGCGCTTGCCTCTTCGGATCTCGCGGTCCAGAAAGCGGTTCACGTCTTCAACGATCCACTGGATCGGGGCCTCGCCCAGTGCGTTGAGCTCTGCATTGTCGCGGGCCCATTTCACCATGCCTTTCGACGCGTCGACGTGGCATACCCGCGCGCCCGCACGGGCGGCGGCCATGGTCGCGCCGCCCGAATAGGCGAAGAGGTTGAGTACCGTGACCTGTCCGGAGCGTCTGTCACGGGCCTTTTCCACCATGCGGGTGATCCAGTTCCAAAGATCTTTCTGCTCCGGGAAGATGCCCAGATGCCCGAAGTCCGTCGGCGAGAGCTTGAATCGCAACCCGGAGACCGTTACGACCCACTCCTGCGGAAGAGGTCTGTGCAAACGCCACCGGTTGCCATGCGTCCTGTCAAAGGAGGCGTCCGCCTGCGCCCACAGGGAGTCGTCGCCTTGCGGCCGCCAGATGGCTTGTGCGCAGGGACGGATGAGCCGGTATCTGCCGAAGCGCTCGAATTTCCTGCCGTCGCCGCTGTCGACGAGCTCATAATCATCACCCAGGCCGGACGTCCTCTGCGGTGCCTCGTTGCGGTATGAGCCCTTTCCGGGGTCATCCCCGGGGGCCTTGTGTTTTTTCATGATCTTTCCTGTCCTCGATCGAGGCCGGCGCAGTCATGTACCGGCCTATGCTGTCATCATACATTACCTCAAACATGACCCCCCTTCAACATGTCAAAGAATATGAAAATTCATTCGGTGTGTTCATGTACTTTTCAGATGCCCTCATATATGAATTCGTGATATAATAATTTCTCATCCATGATTCCGGTTATCAACTTCATTTTATTGACTTCACTGGATCAACCTGATAAACTGAATGATGATTCATACTGTACGAAGTTACCTTAAATAACCCATATACGGAGGAGGTAGTAATGGTCAGGAAAATCAAAAAGGCCGCGGTTATCGGGTCTGGTATCATGGGGGGAGGCATAGCCGCTCTCCTGGCTGGCGCGGGTGTCGACGTATTGCTGCTTGACATCGTGCCCTTCGACCTGAAAGACGAGGAAAAGAAGGATCCCAAAGCCAGAAACCGGATCGTCACAGCCGGACTGGAAGCGGCAATGAAGGCGAAGCCGCCGCTGTTCTTCTCAAAGGCCGACGCCGCCCGCATCACCACGGGCAACCTCGAAGACGATTTCAACAAGCTCGCTGATTGCGACTGGATCGTCGAGGTCGTGGTCGAGAACCCGAAGATCAAGCAGGATCTCTTCGCGCGCATAGACGGCGTCCGCAAGCCGGACACGATCGTTTCTTCCAACACCTCGGGCATTCCTCTGAAGGTCATGTCTGAGAAGTGCAGCAAGGAGTTCAAGGAATACTTCCTCGGCACTCACTTCTTCAACCCGGTGCGCTACATGCACCTGCTGGAGATCATCCCCGGCGAGCTCACGAAAAAAGAGGTCCTGGACTTCATCGCCGAGTTCGGAGAGAAGATGCTGGGCAAAGGTATCGTGTGGGCGAAGGACACCCCGAACTTCATAGGCAACCGGATCGGCATACACGGCATCGGAAAGACCATGCAGGTCATGCTCGAGGAAGGCCTCTCCATCCCCGAGGTCGACGAGCTCTTCGGACCGCCGATGGGCCGTCCCAAGACCGCTATCTTCAAGACATCAGACCTGGTCGGCCTGGACACCATGACCCATGTGTCGCAGAACACCTACGACATGTGCCCGAACGACGAAGAGCGCGATGTCTTCAAGGTCCCCGAATTCGTGAAGACCATGGTCGAGAAGAAGCTGCTCGGCAACAAGACCAAGGCCGGCTTCTACAAGACCGAGATCACGCCTGAGTGGAAAAAGGTCCGCAAGGTCATCGACCCCAAGACCGGTGAATACGTCGAGTACGGCAAGGCCGACTTCGCGAGCCTCGCCGCAGCCAAGAAGGCCGCAACGCTTCCCGAGAAGATGAAGGCCCTGCTCTACGGCGACGACAAGGCCGCCAAGTTCGCCTGGAAGGTCGCTGCAGGCGGGTTCATCTATGCCGCCAACCGGATCCC